>NZ_JBZFUL010000017.1:0-44513 GCF_058314515.1 Streptococcus sp. ELY_137 | reverse complement strand
AGATCCCACGTCAATTCGTAGAAATTGGTTGAACCAGCCAGGACGGTCTTGCCGTCAATCACGGTGCCATTTTCATTTTTATTGACCTTGTGCGGTTTGATGTAGTTATTATTGGGATTGTCTGGATCTCCTGGTTTCCCTGGGGTGGTGACCCGAACGATATTGGATTTGACCCCATAAGCATCATTGACCGTTAAGGTAAAGTTATTTTCATAGGTGGCCCCATCGTTCATGACCTGACCGACAATGGTTGGGACGGGGGCAGTGATGCCCTTGGTGTAGTCCTGATTGAGCAGGGCCAGGGTTTCCGCGGTGGCTGTGAAGGTCACCGTATGGGTCGCTTGATCATAGGTGACCTCAAAGTCTGGACTGGCCACCTTAGTCGCTTCGAGGTTGAACTGATAGCCGCTTGGCAGGGGATCGACCAAGACGAAGGAGGTGGTTTCCTCACGGTTGGCTGGTAGTTCAGCCGTTCTCAGTTGGAACTTGACCACTGACTGCTTAGCGACCAGGGTCTTGTCGATATCGACTCCTATGTTATTGGTGATGGCCTTGTTAACCTGAGGCTGGATGGCATAGCTAGCATAGTGGTAACGAACCGTTGGAACAGCGGGTGCCACTGGTGCAGCCGGCGGAATCGGTGCAACCGGTTCAGTCGGAGGTGTCGGAACAACCGGTGCTACTGGTTCAGTTGGTTCAGTTGGCGGCGTTGGTGCTACTGGTTCGGTTGGTGGGGTTGGCGCTACCGGCTCTACTGGAATAGCGGGCTCGGTTGGTGGGGTTGGTGCTACTGGTTCAGTCGGCTCAGTTGGCGGTGTCGGTGCTACTGGCTCTATGGGTTTCACTGGAACACCAACTGCCTTAATATCGGAGTTAAAGGCAAACCAAACTAGATAACGTCCGGTCGACGCGATATCAAAGCTGACATCACTGCCATTAGCCTTACCGACAATAGCACCATACCATTTAAGTGGACTGAGTTCTGTATCCCACTCAGCATAGTCAAAGCGTGAGCCTTCTGCTATAGAATCTGTAGAGTGATCAGCATGAACATCGCCATTTGGATGGGGGACAATAGCAGATCCTGAAATTGGGATCATCTCACCATTAAAGCCAGAGACCCACTCCACTGATTTTAAATCTGAGTTTAAAGAAGAAAAGCTGAACAAACCGCCTGTCAGATCGATTAATTGACCATCAGCATCGTAAAACTTTGCAGCCATATTAATCCTGATGCTCCCACTCATAGCGGGATACCAGAGAGTCTTAGTCGGATCCTTGTATAAGACTATAGGAAGCACCTCATCAGTGATACTTGCCTCTTTCAGAGTGTAGGTATATGTTACTTTTGAGATCTTTTTACCATCAAAAGTTGAATTTTCAAGATTTGTATAGGTGACAGTAAGCGGAACACCTTTGTTCAGAACAACTCTTGTACCATCAGCTAGGTCTTCCATATTATTGATGATATCGATATATTCTTTATAAGGTGTATCGATCGGTAAGGCCGCAATGTAATCTGTTAACTCGTCCTTAGTGTACTGTTTTACAGAAGCCTCTAGACTCGTTATGGCATTATCTTCACGCTTAAAAATTAGAGGTTGGGGCGTTGCCACAGATAGGTAGCCATCTTGATTTTTCTTATTTTCTGCTTCTACCAGTGCCTCTTGATATTTAATGACGTCTTGGTCGTATAATTCCTTATTAAGATCATAAGTTGCTTTATCCTGATCATACTTGGCTTTAGCTGTATCATAGGCTGCCTTGTCCTGATCGTACTTGGCTTTAGCCGTATCATAGGCTGCCTTATCCTGATCATACTTGGCCTTAGCCGTATCGTAGGCTACCTTATCCTGATCATATTTAACCTTGGCTGCATCGTAAGCAGTTTTATCTTGATTGTACTTGGTTTTAGCAATATCGTAGGCTGCTTTGAGGCGATCATATTCTGTTTTAGCGGCATCATAAGCTGCCTTATCCTGATCATACTTGGCCTTGGCTATAGCATAAGCCGCCTTATCCTGATCATACTTGGCTTTGGCCGTATCGTAGGCTGCCTTATCCTGATCATACTTGGTTTTAGCCGTATCATAGGCTGCCTTATCCTGATCATACTTGGCCTTAGCCGTATCGTAGGCTACCTTATCCTGATCGTACTTGGCCTTAGCCGTATCATAAGCAGCTTTATCAATATCATAAACTGCCTTAGAGGCTGAATAATCTTTTAAAGTTGTCTTAATTTCTTCTACTTGCTGGGCATAATCCGCATCGATCTCCGCCTGCTTAGCAGCTGCTTGTTCTGAGGTCTGAACGGTCCCCGCGTCCACATCAGCCTCTTCTTGAACCGTCACACCAGCTTGGTAAGCTTCCTTAACCGCCTGCTCCAATTCTGGTGACGGAGCCTCTACAACCAGCTTCTCCCCATTGTTCTGGCCGGCTTGGGCCTGACTCTGGCTGGCTTGGTCGCTGGCTGGCCCTTGAGCTTCCGGCAGATTAGTCGCTGGGTTGCCTGTTGCTGTCCCGACAACCTTCGTGTCAACACCGCTTGTCGATGTTGTTTCCGATACTTCCTCGGCTGCTGCTCTATAGCCTGTCAGTGACACCAGCGCTGTGGCTCCCAACACAGCACCGCATAGAGATTTCACAACCTTACTTTTTCGAAAACCGTAAACTTGTTTTGCTTTCATTGTTTTCTCCCAATATTTTTCTAAGCAAATCATAATTTGCCTGCTTCATTGTAACATAGAATCACTTTTAAAGAAATACTTTTGTTATACTTTTAATTTATATGAAATCAAAAGTATATTTTTTTGATTATTATAATCTTTTGGCGCCAATTCTTGCAAAATAGGCACAAGCAAAAGCTTATTTTTCTAGCCTTCCAATCTATAAAACTTAGCATTCTTTATTGTATTCAAACAGTATAAAAGGACTATGAGACATCATTTGTCTTAGAGTCCTGAACTTAGATCTGAAGAATCTTGATTCTACCTTCGTTATTTTTTACTAAAATCTCATTGTTACGATATTTCCAAGTAATGTTATAAACATAGTAAAAATTGCTACTACAAGAAGCCGCAGGCAAGCTGACGATAAAAGAGAGGTAAATCGGATTCGATAGCCATGCTAAAAAAGCGGTTAATAGAAGACTGAGGTTTTAATACTAGGCTCAAGGATCTTTAGAACCACTAACATAACTGGTGGTTTTCGACAGTCAAAAAAGCCAAGCTTAATCAAACTTGGCTTTTTATTCCTATCGCATTTGAGACAGTCAGTTAACTCAGCTTAGAGCTTATCCGCCACAGCGGCTAAAAGTGCTTGGATGGCTGAGGCATCTGAACCTCCAGCCATAGCCAGATCTGGCTTACCGCCACCGCGACCTGAAACAATTGGAGCCAGTTCCTTGATGAGGTTACCAGCGTGGACATCCTTGGTCTTGCTGGCAACGAGAACATTGACCTTTTCTCCAATACTTGCAGCAAGAACCAAAATATCAGAGTGGTCAGCTTGCTTCCAATTATCCGCAAAGGTACGCAGAGCACCAGCATCTGAAACCTCCACTTGACTGGCAATGTAACGGATGCCGTTTGCCTCCTTGACATCTTTGAAAATATCGCCTGCTGCGGCAGCAGCAGCTTTTTCTTTGAGTTCTGCGACTTCTTTTTGCAGATCTTTAACTTGCTCGGTCAGATTTTGCACCTTAGCTGGGACTTCCTTAAGCTGGGGTGCTTTGACAGTCGCAGCCACTGCCTTAAGGGCATCCTCTTCCTCACGGAAGGCTTCAAAAGCTTGTTGACCAGTGAGAGCTAGAATACGACGCGTACCAGAGCCGATTCCTTCTTCTTTGACGATCTTAAAGAGCCCAATTTCAGAGGTATTACCCAGATGAGTACCGCCACAGAGCTCGATAGAATAATCACCGATAACCACGACACGAACATCCTTGCCATACTTCTCACCGAAAAGAGCCATGGCTCCCATCTCCTTAGCCGTATCAAGGTCAGTCTCAATCGTCTTGACCGCAATAGCTTTCCAGATTTGTTGATTGACCTCTTCTTCAATACGACGGAGTTCATAAGCGCTCACAGCCTCGAAGTGGGTGAAGTCAAAGCGCAAGAAGTCTTCTTCATTGAGCGATCCGGCCTGAGTCGCATGTTCACCAATGACATTGTGAAGGGCCGCATGGAGCAAGTGAGTGGCCGTATGGTTTTTCTCAACCGCATAGCGACGTTTGTGGTCGATTTCCAAGTGATACTCTGTCCCGAGAGTCAATTCGCCTTCAACCTCAACGGTATGGAGGGCTTGACCATTTGGTGCTTTTTGCACATCCGTCACACGGGCTAGGATATGCCCAGCGGCATCTGTGATGACACCATGGTCAGCAACCTGCCCGCCCATTTCAGCGTAGAATGGTGTTTGCTCAAAGACGAGAAGGGCTTGACCACTAGCTACTGAGTCTGCACGCTCGTTATCCACAATGATAACAGAAAGCTTGCTATCTAGGACTTCCTTCTCATAGCTGAAGGTTGATGGCTCGACGATACCTGCGAGGGTTTCGTTTTGCATCCCCATTGAACCGCCCTTGACAACGGCAGCCCGAGCCCGCTCTTGCTGCTCTTTCATGGCAGCTTGGAAACCAGCATGGTCAATTTTATAACCAGCATCCTCTGCCAACTCTTCTGTTAGTTCAACTGGGAATCCGTAGGTGTCGTAGAGTTTGAAGATGTCCTTACCTTCCAAAGTATCCTTACCAGCCGCTTTGAGATCAGCTAGGAGCTCTTCCAAATGACCGCTACCGGCATCAATTGTGCGGGCAAAGGTCTCTTCTTCGCGTTTAACGATTTTCTCAATAAAGTCTTGCTTTTCCAGTACTTCTGGATAGTAAGATTCCATAATTTTACCAACCGTTGGAACAAGTTTGTAGAGGAAGGTATCTGTAATTCCCAAACGGCGGCCATGCATGACCGCACGACGAAGGAGACGGCGCAGGACGTAACCGCGTCCTTCATTACCAGGGAGAGCGCCATCACCAATAGCAAAGGAAAGAGCACGGATATGGTCAGCGATGACCTTGAAACTCATGTTGTCGCCATCTGGATCGTAGGTCTTGCCTGAGAGATTTTCAACTTCCCGAATAATAGGCATAAAGAGGTCTGTTTCAAAGTTGGTTTTAGCCCCTTGCATAACTGCTGCCAGACGCTCTAAGCCAGCACCTGTATCAATATTTTTACTTGGAAGCTCCTTATACTCTTTACGTGGAACTTTAGGATCTGCGTTGAACTGTGATAAGACGATATTCCAGATCTCGATATAGCGGTCGTTTTCAATATCTTCTGCCAAAAGACGAAGTCCTATATGGTCTGGATCAAAGTCCTCACCACGGTCGTAAAAGATTTCGGTATCTGGTCCTGAAGGACCAGCTCCTATTTCCCAGAAGTTATCTTCAATTGGAACCATGTGACTGGGCTCCATTCCACAAGCAATCCAGCGGTTATAGGTAGCCTTGTCATCTGGGTAATAAGTCACATAAAGCTTTTCCTTAGGAAAGGCAAACCAGTCCGGACTAGTTAAGAGTTCATAGCCCCACTCGATCGCCTCATCACGGAAGTAATCTCCGATTGAGAAGTTCCCCAGCATTTCAAACATGGTGTGGTGGCGGGCTGTCTTTCCGACATTTTCAATATCGTTAGTACGGATCGATTTTTGAGCATTGGTAATACGGGGATTTTCTGGAATGACAGAACCATCAAAGTATTTCTTGAGGGTAGCGACCCCAGAGTTAATCCAGAGGAGGGTGGGATCATTGACCGGCACTAGGTTAGCTGATGGTTCTACGGAGTGGCCTTTTGATTTCCAAAAATCTAACCACATTTGACGAATTTGTGCTGATGTTAATAGTTTCATTGGTAATTTATAACCTTTCTATATAGCTATTCTTAGTTAATTTGAGGCTGAGCTAGCTGCAATCCCAGATTCTTGGGCTTTCACATAATCAATCGCTACGGTTAAAGCGATGACTAGGTCACAGTAAGCTTCATTATAAACCTCAATATTATAAGTTGAGGTCATTCGAAACCACTCCTGTGAGATGCGAGCTACGATTTGACCGTTTTGCAGCAGGTTGAAATTCATATCCCAGAAGTTGCCCTGAACTTCCATATTCAGATTTTCGAGAGAATAATGGGGTTTAAAAAAGCTAAAATCCTTTTTGATGGTAACAATTTGTCCATTGGCTAGATTCACATCAAATTTAGGAAGGAAGGCCCACACCCGCTTTTCAATTTTCCCTACCTGATTTCCAGACATATCCGCAATTGTAAAGGTCTTTGGAATTTTGAAGAGGCTGCCTTCCACTTGATAGGTGGGCATGCCCAGCTCATCATTGATAATAAATTTTCCACCCAAAGACCACATCTTTTGTTTAATTTGAAATGTTTTCATACAGAACTCCTCGGTATAATAAAAAGTTATAAAAAGACAAGTCCACTTTAAGAGAAGGGCGAACTAAGCCGCGGTACCACCTCCATTTTATGAACTTGTCATTCTTCATTAAGTTTATTAAGTTGTTAAGACTGAGTAGCAAGCTCACCCTACCTGTCTGGCTCGCAGCATCCGCCAGATTTCTGAACTGGTATTAAAGGGAAACCATTCTCAATTCCTACTAGCTTTGACGATAAAATCTCAAGTTGGATATTTTATTTAGCTTTTGAAGATGAACTTGATGCTGATGAGTCTAAACCGTAGTTAGACAGTAAAGAGCTGTATGTTTGATCTTCAATAGTCACGTTGTACTCTTTGAGTAAGTTAGCTGTGACTTTATTTGTAAAGCTGCTATCGCTAACTTTTTTGTTAACGTAGACATCTGACAAACGTTTCTTGTAAGCTGTCCAATCAGGATTCTTCTCTGTTTTATCGGTAACCTTGACAATGTAGTAGCTCTTGGAGCTATCATTGCCCGAAACTTCAACGACATCCGAAACAGCATCTTTATCCAACTTGAAAGCCGCCTTTTGGACTTCTTCCGGCGGAAGGTTTTGCGATTCATTAGAAGATGATGCATCGCCCGAATCGAAAGCAACATTTTCTTGACCGTTGTTATCTTTAGCCAATTGACTGAAATCCGCACCGTCAGCTGTAGCTTGCTCATGGAGAGAATCAGCTTTTTCCTTGTCGCTTACTTGGATGTAGCTAACCGTTACAGTTGGGGTATAATCCTTGTACAGCTCCTGTAATTTCTTATCGGTTAAATCCTTTTTAGCAGCTTGTTTGTAAGCATACTCTTGCAGGGCTTGAACTCGCAGACCTTCTTTAAAGGTATCAGCTGTCATACCGTTTTGTGATAGAAGCGTCGTCAGCTGATCACCATACTGCTTAACGTACTGCTGATATTTTTTATCAACGGTATCATTAGACACTTTTTTGCCGTATTTATCCTCTAACATCGTTGAGAAGATCTTTTGCAAGAGGGCAGTCTTTGTAGCATCTGAACCCTTAGAGCTTTCATAAAGATCAGCAACAGTGATTGTTTTCCCCTTCATGCGAACCAAAACAGTCTGCTCAGACGGTCTGCTGTTCATCCACAAGTAAGTTCCGGCTCCCCCCAGAGCTGCTGCTAGGACAATTGTAGCCAATCCTCGAAAGACTTTACTGCCAAAGATCGTCGCTAGAGAATGGAAAAAACTACCTTCTGTTTTTTTCTTTTTCTTGCGCTGGTCTTTTTTAGTACGTCGGTTTTTATTTTTCACTTCATCTTGAAATGCTTTTCTACTAGCCATGTGTCACTCCTTATTTATATTTGGGCTCCCCGCCCTAAACGTTAACTTTTCTATTATAACATACTTTTAGAAATCTTGCCTAGTCCGGTAAAGTTACATCGGAGGCATTCTTACGAATGAGGAGGAGACCATCACTGATAGGTAGAAGACTGGCTGTCAAATCTGGGTTAGTCAAAGTCGCCTCCATCAGCCGTTGGAGTCCGCGATAAATAGCCCGTTGGCCTCGTCTGATCTCGGTGATGGGACGTGTGAGGTCACCGCCTTGAAAAACATCATCAATCACAATGACACCGCCGACCCTAAGTCGCTTAAGCACCTCCGGCAAAAAAACGATATATTTGGACTTAGCCGAATCCATAAAAACAAAGTCAAACTGGGTCTCTAGATTTGCTAATATGTCTGCAGCCTCACCTTCGAGGAGGGTGACTTGTCTGCGTTTATCATAGCAGGCAAAATTTGCTTTAGCTAAATCGATCATTTCTTTATTGCGCTCAATTGTAGTAATCGCAGCCTGAGGCGCATATTCAGCCATCAAGAGAGCTGAATAACCGATAGCGGCTCCTATTTCTAAAATTGACTGCGGTGCCAGAGTCTGCAAAAGAAATCGAAAATAGGCTGCTACTTCTGGCTGAATAATAGGGATATTTTCTTTTTGGGCAAAAGCTGCTAAATCTTTAAGCGCTCCTGTTTCCTGTTTCTGATGAGTGCGCATGTACTGAACGACTTCTTCTTTGACAATAGGACGACGCATATTGCGATTGGCATTTTTACTGTATGATTGAACCATGATTTCATCATATCAGACAGACAAGGAATTTGTAAAGTCAACTGCTGGAAAATTTTTTCTCCCCTAGATATCTTGAACAGGAAAAAAGCAGTTTTTACCAAGAGATTGAAATTTTTTCATGCTATAATAGCATCAGGAAGCTTAAAAGAAATTTCGGACTAAAAAGATTGAGAGGCGGTCAGCTTTCCTTGTATCTACAGTAAGACTACCTAGCTTAATGTCTTAATATTTTTTACATTAGAATGGAGTTGAATTTATGCATAAAGGATTTAAGGCTTTTAAAGATACCCTATCCAAAGAGAGCTTGAAGGCTATCTACAATGAAACCAAAATTGAGGTTGCCAACGAAGAAACAGAAGGGACAGAAGCTTTCTCACTGGCTTTGGCTACCCAGTATGCCGTCAATCTTGTGGAAAAATACCAAGAATGGCTGAATAAGGACAAATAAGCAATAAGGAGTTTAGGACAGTAAAGTTCTAAGCTCTTTTGCATATTCTGAGCGCTTTTTGGCACTTCGAAAACAAGATAAAGACAAGATTGTGATTTCATGGACATCAATTTTCAAATAACCCTAACTTCTACTTGCTGACTCTAAACGCTCCATTAGTTTTTTTGTAATGATTCCAATGAATAGATTTATCCAGTAAATGCTTACTGGGCTGGCTTCTTTTTGTTAGAATGAAGGTCTAAACCAAAACCTATTTTCTACAAACTGAGTAGTCTGCGATCCTGCATAAGCCAAAAGTCTTGGGAGAGCTTGTGAATTCAGAAATAGACTGAACCAAGTTCCGTTCATTTGTGGGATAGGTTAAGCAAGGCAAATTGGCTCTTAGTATCTTAAATAAAGGAGTAAGGCAAATGGCACAAAAAGAACTAGGACATCATTTCTTAGCTAGACTTGGCAAGAAGCGGCTGCGTCCTGGCGGGGTTACAGCCACTAATTGGCTAATGGAACAGGGGCAGTTCAGCAAAGATAAAGAGGTCTTAGAAGTTGCCTGCAATCAGGGAACGACTGCTATTGATTTGGTTCAGACTTATGGCTGCCATGTCAGAGGAGTTGATACTGAGGCTTTAAAAAAAGCCAAAAAAGCTGTTGCTCAGGCTGGTCTTGAGGAATTCATTCAGGTCCAAGAGGCTAATGCCATGAAATTGCCTTTTGACGATAACTCTTTTGACATTGTTATCAACGAGGCTATGCTGACCATGCTCCAAGGCAAATCCAAGAAGCGGGCAATCACGGAATACAGACGCGTCCTAAAACCGGGAGGCCTGTTGTTGACACATGATGTTGCCTATGAGGATCCCCATTTGGAACAGACTTTAGAAAAGCTGAGAACCACCATTAATGCTAATGTCCAGCCCCTTCAAGTTGATGACTGGAAAAATCTTTATCAGGAAATGGGGTTTAGACAAGTACATGCAACCTACGGCCAAATGTCCCTGATGTCTCTGTCAGGGATGATCAGAGACGAAGGCCTTGGGGGGACGTGCAAAATTTTCTACCGAGGCATGAAAAAGGAAAATCGTCAGCAATTTTGGAAGATGTATCGTTTTTTTAACCAAACAGGGAAAGACCTGCGTTATATCGCTGTAGCCAGTCAAAAATAAGGAGGAAATATTATGCGTTATATTGATAAATTAGAGCCTGCACATATTCTGGATTTAAGTAAGGAAGTTCCTATCGCTGAGGAACAGATACTTAGTAAAACCTTAGTTCAGCGACCAGATCTCGGTATGACACTCTTTTCTCTGGATAAGGGACAGGAGATTGGCCGCCACTCCTCACCAGGCGATGCCTTGGTTCAGGTCTTGTCTGGTAAGGTTACGATTACAATCGCTGATAAGAACTTTGAACTCATCGCTGGGCAATCTATCCTTATGCCTGCTGAGATCCCTCACGCCCTCTTTGCCAAGGAAGCCTTCCAGATGCTGCTGACTGTTGTCAAGCCGGAGGCTGATCATGATTGAATCGTTTTCTCATCTTGTAAGCTACTACAAACAGCAGATCGCCAGCCGCTCACTCAGCCAAAAACTTGGGCTCGATCAGACGATTACTCTATATGCTTTTGATAAGGGGGAAAACATCAGCGAAGAGGTCAGTACAGGAGATAAGCTGCTACAGGTATTAGAGGGGCAGCTCCTAGTTAGCTTAGACCATCAAGCGATACAGCTTAAAAAGGATAGTTTGTTAGCAATTCATAAGGGACAGCGATTAGCTCTGGAAGCCTGTGAACAGAGCAAACTCTTGCAGATTGATTTTAATTAAACTGAAGCATTTTTCGGCTTACTTTAAATCATAAAAAAGCCGTTAATCATCTTGGTTCCTCACCTTCAAGCGTTTGGCAGGCTATTGTGCACGATTATTGCTACTCTCACTCATAAACCGTTGAAGCCAACTTTCTTTTATAGCTTTAATTTATCTTGATTTTCTTGAAACCTTAAGAAAGAAAAAAAGAGAGAGACAACCAGAAATCAGCGATTGAGGTTGTACCGCTCTCTTTTTATTGATTGGTCATTAAAACTTTGCGTGGTTTAGTACCTTCAGCTGGTCCGATGACGCCAGCTTCTTCTAGTTCTTCCATTAGACGCGTGGCACGGTTGAAGCCAACCGATAGACGGCGCTGCAGCATGGAGGCACTGGCTTTCTGTGTCTCCAAGACGAGAGCCTTAGCTTCCTCAAATAAGGGATCACCGTCTGCAGTTTCACTGCTCCCAGATAAATCACCGTCTGTTTCGGATACTTCACCTGGATCAAAGCTGTCATCATAATCTGCTTCTGCCTGTTCTTTAATATAGTCGACAATGCGTTCAACATCATCATCAGAAATAAAGGAGCCCTGCAGGCGGACAGGATGGTTTTCGTCAATTGGCTTAAAGAGCATATCTCCGCGACCAAGCAATTTTTCTGCGCCGTTCTCATCCAAAATCGTCCGACTATCAGTACCTGAGGATACGGCAAAGGCAATACGGGAAGGTACATTAGCCTTAATCAAACCGCTGATGACATCGACAGAAGGACGCTGGGTGGCCAAAATCATATGGATACCAGCTGCACGCGCTTTTTGTCCCAAACGGATAATGGCATCTTCAACTTCCTTGCTGGCGACCATCATCAAGTCTGCCAACTCATCAACGATAACAACAATCAAGGGCAGGGGGATGCGTTTCTCATCAGAATGCGCATTAAAATCTTCTACCTTAGCATTGTAACCTGCAATATTACGGACACCAACATGGCTAAAGAGTTCATAACGATTCTCCATCTCATCTACAACCTTCTGCAAAGCCTTAGCAGCCTTGCGCGGGTTGGTAACAACTGGAATGAGGAGGTGGGGAATATCGTTGTAAACTGATAATTCAACCATCTTAGGATCAATCATCATGAATTTGACCTGATCGGGGCGAGCCTTCATTAGGATAGAAGCAATGATACCATTGACCGCTACAGACTTACCAGAGCCGGTCGATCCAGCCACCAGCAAGTGAGGCATACGGGCTAAATCAAAGCTGCGAGCAGTACCGTTAACAGCCTTTCCCAAAGGCACTTCTAAAAGCTTATTAGCGTCTGTCTTGGCTTGTTCCCAGAGCTCACGGAAACTGACTGTGGCGATCTCAGAGTTCGGCACTTCAATACCAACCAGTGATTTTCCAGGAATTGGCGCTTCAATCCGCACATCTTTTGCGGCAAGCGCCAGAGCTAAGTCATCGGCAAGATTAGAGATACGGTTGACACGGACTCCAACGGCCGGTTTTATTTCATACTTAGTGACTGAAGGTCCAATTTCTGCTCGCTCAACACTAGCCTTGATTCCAAAACTGGCGAAGGTTTCTTCCAAAATCTTGATATTCTCACGGACAATCTTCTTTTCCTTAGACTGATTTTTAGGTTTATCGGGTGCAAAAAGATCAATAGTAGGCAGCTTGTAGAGGAGAGTTTGTTTGGGGGTGAAGTCTACTTCAACGGATTCATCAGTTTGGGCGTTTTCCTGCTCTTGTGGAGAGGAGGAGGCTTGATCGGCCCGAGGCACCTCCACTTCTTCATCTGGGTAAGGGAAATGATAGTTTTTAAAATCCTGCTGAGAATAAGCTGGCTCGTCTTCAGCTTCATCATATCCACCTAAAATTACTGGTTCACTGGCCGATGCTGCTGAAGCAAAAGGGCTGTCATCCGAAAGAATTTCGCCTGTTTGGGGATCGATTTGATAATCAAATTCGGCATCCACATCCATTTTTTCTGCTTCTTGCTGGGCTGCTGTCTGCTTAGACTGCCTTTTTTCTCTGCGCTTCTGCTCACGACGGGCTTCCATTTGCAAACTCGTCTGATCAATCCGATCGCTGAGACTGCTGCCTGTGCGCTTAAAGAAATTCATGACATCATAGACATCCCACGAACTCATCAGATAAAGACCCAGAATAATCAAGAGACCACCGATTAAATAGGAGCCAATATTAGAAAATAGAAAGGCTACAGGTTTATAAATAATAGCACCGATCAGGCCACCTCCCATGAAATGGGTCACGGCAACATTTTTTAAATCAGCTGTTACTAAGCGAAAGGTTCCTGCCAAAACGTCCCGTTTTTTCATGACTTCCATAGAGAAGAGGTAGGCATGAAAGATCAGCATCAGACCCGCCATAACTGAGATATATCCTGACATAAAACCGACACGCTTTTGCAACCACTTACCAGCAAAGAGATAAAAGAGCAGTCCAAACATTGCTGGATAGGCTAGACTTCCTACGAGGACACGAACGAGATTATAAGCTGTTATACCAAAGACTCCCAGTCGGATGATCGCAAAGAAGAGCACAAAAGCGGTCAAAAAAGCCACAAGCATTTTTCTGATGGCTTTTTTACGTTCACGCTCTGCCTTAGTTGGGCGCTTGTCTTTCCTACCTTGATTATTCGTTTTATTGTTTGATTTTTTCGATTTTGATTTAGCCATAGTATGACTATTATAGCATTTTTTAGAAGATATGAAGCGAGCAGCTAATTAAAAAATCAGCCCCTATCAGGACTGACCAGATTGCAATTGTAAAAAATTTTACTGTTTTGAGATAGACTAGGCCGCTAAGATATGACGCAATTGTACAGCGCTAGGGGAAACAATGGGCAAAAAAGCTCCTTCCTGCCAACGTCTGGCAAAACTAGAATTTGACGCCTTAATATAACCGCGTCCGCCTACGGCCTGAAGTTCCAAAAGCAGGCTGTCAGCCACCACCTGAACAATATCAATACGCAGTTGAAAAAGTTCACGAACGTGCTGCAAAAAATAGGCAGGGCTCCCTAAGCCACTGTAGAGATGAGTCTTAATACGATTGAGTTCAGCCAATGTATCTTGGTAACTATCTTGCAGTACCAAGCGGTTAGCAGAAAGATTGGTTTCGACCTCAGTCAAAGAGCGCTGAGCTAAACCAAATGCCAGACCAAACTGATAGCCTAGAAAGGCAGGGCGGGTCTCTGCTATAAATCGCTTGGCATCTCGTGACAATACCCAGTTTTCATCTAAGGGGATCATATTAAAGGTCAAGGCGGCTGTGTTAGCCCCTTGCAGAGAAATAAATTCCAAATCTTGCGAACGCTTAATACCAGCGGATTTAGGAACAGCCAAAATTAAAGGCGGCCGCTCATCGCTCTGATCATAAGCTGCAGCAAAAACCGCAATATAGTTATCTGAGCGGACATTAGTCACCCAAGGTAAACGTCCGTGAAGGTAGTAATGCCCATCTTCTTCAATAACTTTAACTTCGAGCTCTTCAATATCTGAAAGGTATTTGACACAGTTCGACAGCCCTGTACCAGCAGACACCCTTCCTGTTAATACATCATCCAACCAGGTCTCTCTGGGATAAGGATTATCACTAGCTAAAATATTTTCAATAAAGGTTCGATGCCCCCAGCTGATAAAAGCAGCTGTTAAAGAATGATAGCTCAGTTCTGTTAATACATCAATAACATCTTGGTAGCTTCCTCCCATGCCTCCCAATTCCCTAGGGACGCCAATCCTAAAAACACCCTGAGCAGCAATACGTTCTAAGAGACTGTCAGCCAAAGCACCTGAATGCTGATCGAGAGTATCAGCATTGTCATCCAACCAACTAATAAAATCATTTGAAAAATAACTCATAAGGTCTCCTTACACCAAGATACCAAGCCGTTAAGCACTCCAAAGGAATTTAGGAAATGGAGTGACGATTCATTGGGAATCGAGCGACATTTATCTAATTCCACAGGAGTGTAGGCGGGTTCAATTATCAAGATACCAAGCCGTTAAGCGACTCAAAGAAATTTAGGGAGCCTGACGAAGAATCTCCGAAGATTCTAGGAGGGCGAGTCTAATTTCACAGAGTCGTAGGCGGGTTCAATTACCAAGATACCAAGCCGTTAAGCGACTCAAAGAAATTTAGGGAGCTTGACGAAGAATCCCCGAAGATTCTAGGAGGGCGAGTCTAATTTCACAGAGTCGTAGGCGGGTTCAATTATCAAGATACCAAGGGCGGTCGCGGATTAAGCAAAAATAGGAGGTTCGACGAAGACGCTTGCGTCTAGGAAGAAACTATCTTTTTTGCACAAGCCGCAGCCCGTGTTCAATTATTAAGATACAAAGAACCGATTCGCTAAGCAAAAATTTCCGATAGGAAAATAGGGGAGCGACGCTGTGTACTTGCACACAAGAAGCGCCTTCTTTTTCCCGAGGAAATTAGGCTCGGGTTCAATTTACAAAGTATCGCTAAGACCTTAGGTCTTGCTCTACTACACAAACTACCATGGTAGTTTGCTATGCCAATTACTAACTTCGAACCTTCGGTACGATCGACCGTAGGTTCGAAGTGTCGCAATTCTCAAGATAGGACAGAGGCTTCTTATCTAAGTGCTCTGCACTTGTTACCAAACGCCAATCACTAGAGTGAATTGGCTAGCTCCCCCATTAATTCTGTTTGATTAGTGAGAGCGACTAACCAAGTTTGATTTTGCAAAACCGCTCTAATTAACCAATGGGTTAGAGGGTAGAATTGCGCTTACAAAGCAAACGTCATCAGAGCAGTCGCTATTTTGCGTAGGGCTGCAATTCAGGATTGATTGGTGTATCTGCCATATTATTAGCATAGTTGCAAAGAGTTGCGAGACTAACCCCTAAAACAACATCTAGGGCATTTTCGTGCGTGTAGCCAGCTTCCAGAAAATCAGCAAATGCTTCATCACCGACACGGCCTTTAGTATTGATAACAGCAATGGTAAATTTAGCCAAGGTATCTAGTTTAGGTTCTGAATCAATAGGAGTACTATTTCTAAGGGCTTCCAATAGATCAGGGGCCATTTGAATCTGCTTAATGGAAAAAGCTGTATGACCAGCTACGCAGAAGGCACAGCCATTAGTCACAGCAGCTGTAATCTGAATGACCTCTCTTTCTGTCGGTGTCAAGCTGTTACGGCGGTTAATTTCTCCTACTGTACGGTAAGTTTCCAAGGCTGTCGGGGCATTAGCCAACAGACCAATCAAGTTAGGAATATAGCCGCCGTTATCCGCTTCAACTGTTTTTAATGTGTCCTGAACAGCTTCCGGAGCCGTTTCAATGGTATGAATAGAAAATGTAGACATAAATATTTCTCCTTTTACTAAGATACGGCAGAGACTTGTTATCTAAGTGCTCCGCACTTGATACCAAACGAGGCTGGACAAAAACTTGTCCAACATTCCTGTTTTGGAATAAGCTCTTGACGCAGTGGTTGGGAGTAAGACTTGTTGGCTAGGCCAACTTAGTCTTACCCCTGCACAGTTCATTAGGTGCTTTAGCACCAATGAGCCACTGCTGGCTGGCTTTCCTTTTGCCACAAGGCCAAAGCGGAAAACTTAAGCAAATGTGATGAACGCTGTTCATCCTATCTCCAATCTCCAAAGGTTCCTCGGACCTTTGGAGCTGTGCGGGGGTGGGAGTGAAACGGTCTGGGGAGAGACCGTCTCAGGTCGCCACCTTAAAACCAGGACGTGGTGAGAACCAAAATTTTCAATTTTTGGGTTGATCCCACTCCCTACCTCACCCACTAACTCCGTTTGGCTAGTAAAATCGACTAACCAAACGGAGTGTCGCTAAGGGCCGTTTCGCTTAACGAAAATTCCTAACCGAAAGAAAGGAAATAGACGTAGAGCACTTGCGTCTAGGAAAAAGCGATCTTTTTGCACAATCCGCAGCCCAAGTTCAATTAACAAGATACAAAGAAGCAGTTCGCTAAGCGAAAATCTCTGACCGAAAAATAGGCGACAGATGCCGTGTCCTTGGACACAAGGAAGTCGAGCTTTTTTCCGAAGAGATTAGCTTCATGTTCATTTATTAATTTCCCCTATGGTATCACGCTAGAACAGGTTTGCCTAATCTATATTTTTTATATTGGGCTATAAAAAATTCGCCTAACAACTATGAGCAGATTGCTTGCTTTCATATCCAATATAGGCTTAAGTGAGTTATTCTTAAATCTTCCCAATTATTCCCAGTCAACTCAAAAACTCCCAGATATGGCAGATGCTTCTGGGAGTTTTTATTTTATAATGAGAAAAATATGCATTTTCTTTCGGACTATGCAGGCGATATTTACAGGGAACTGGATGAGTTACCAAAGAGCTTATCCGAGTTCCCCCCTTGCCCTTTCTGGAAACTATACAAAAGAAATGGACTATCCTTCTCTTAAATTGCGTAAAAAGGGGCTGGAACAGATACTCATGACGCTCAGTAAGCATGGACACCTGTCCCACTCTTTTTGATTTTACTCCTTATTGCTTTGAGAATGAGATTTAATGCAATTATGCTAGCTCACTCTGTCTACATGCACTTCTAAGTTTGTACTGCTCTCCAAAAGTTCGTCAATTAATTTTAGAGCTGCCCAATTTCGTTACAACCATTCATTCTTTTGGGCGATATTGACAGCATCCATGCGGTTTTTGGCATCCAGCTTAGTCAAGATAGATGACATATAGTTACGGATCGTACCGTTTGACAAGAAAAGTTCTTCTGCAATCTCTTTATTGCTTAACCCCCGTGCCACATGCCCTAGTACTGCCAGTTCCTGTTTGCTAAGTGGGTTGCGGCTACCAACTAAATTTTCCATCAATTCAGGTGAGTATTCTTTTTTGCCTGCAAGAACTGTGTGTATGGTCGTCATCAGCTCATCAGTTGAGCGGTCCTTAAGCACATAAGCGTCTACACCGGCTTTGATGGCTCTTTGAAAATAACCTGCACGCTTGAAAGTCGTTACAATGATAACCTTGATGTCCATGCCCTGATGCTCACGAACCCACTCCAGCACATCGAGTCCCGTTCTCTTTGGCATTTCAACATCTAGAATAGCGGCATCAACAGCCTGTTTTTGCAGCTGAGCTATCGCTTCGTCTCCATCTGCAGCCTGATAAATTTCCTCCACATCATCTTCCATGAGTAAAAGCTGACAAAGCGCATCCCGCAGCATGGCCTGATCTTCTGCAACTAATAATTTCATAGCCCATCTCCTTCTTCTAAGGTCACACGAATAAGCGTTGGATTTTGGTTAGATAAAATCACAACATCTCCCTTAACCAGCTGCAGGCGCTCTTTGATGGAATGCAACTCCTCACCAGTCAGCTGGGCAAAACCGCAGCCATTATCACTGACATCAATCACTAGCTCACCAGTTCTGTAGAGCTTGATGTGACACTGATTAGCTCCAGCATGCTTAATAATGTTGGTGGTTAGTTCTCGTAAAATCATGGTCATGCTAGACTGAATAACTGGTGATAGCGCAGCTAAGTCCAACTGATTATCCACTGTCAGGCCAATGTCTGACAGGGCAAACACCTCGGTGATATTATCTAATTCCTCTGCCACTGTACGGTACTTAAGGTTGTTAACCAACCCGCGGACATCTTTCATTGACTTCTGACTGATTTGTTTGAGCTCCAGCAGTTCCTTGCGAACAGCGACTGGATTATCTTTATCGAGCTGTTTGAGCGCCAACTCTGTCTTTAAAGTCATCATGGCAAAGGTATGTCCCAGCGTGTCATGTAAATCTCGTCCGATTCTATTGCGTTCATTTTCAGCGGTCAGGAGATTAATTTCCTTATTTTTCTGATAAATTTCCTCTTTAACCTTACTTTCCAAATAATTCTGCCGCTGAAAATAGTGCATAGCAATGATAAAGGTGGTAATCAGCACTGTCATTACTTTTTCTATGACTGTTGGGGTAAAGAACAATCCCCACATCATAACAATCATTAGACCAAGCATATAAGATATCGTTCGGTAGCTCCGCATGTCATCTCCAAATCGCCAAACCAACAGATTCACGAGATAAAAGAAAAACCACATCATATTAGGCTCAATCGCAAAAGTCATTCCAAGAATATAGCCAAGCAGATAGAACCAAAGGACAGCAAGTATGCTTTGATACTGATTACGAAGGTGGATAATCAAAATATAGGCTATCATGAACAAAAGAGACGGCCCCAGCGTCCACATAGGATAATCAAACCACAATACCCCTCCTAAGGGAAAAATCATGAAGACCAGCCCTACATAGTAGAGTGAGTCTGTTTTTTGAAAGGGTTGAAACATTAGTTTACCTCAAGTTTTTTTCCGACTGCCAGAGCAATCATTAAAACTATGATAGCATATCCCAGAAGAATGAACAGAGACTGAATGGAAAAATCATCTTTGAAATAAGAAATCAAAAGATTATTGAGGTGGTAGGTTGGAGTCACCTTGGCTAGTTTCTGCATGAAATCTGGGAAAGTCTGCACTGGCATCCAGAGGCCGCCCAAGACAGCCAAACCCAGATAGAAAATATTAGCAACCAGCGAGAGGGTTTGCGAAGATTTGATATGGGCAAAAAGGGCACCAAAGGGCATAAAACAGACGGCTCCAGCAAATAAAACCACTGCACTGAGCAGCCAATCTTTGGCAGACATATCGACATCCTTGAAAAAATATCCTGCGGCAAAAACCACCAAAATAGCTAAGACAAAGTGAATAAGAATCGTTAAAATTTTACTGATATAGTATTGCCATATAGGAATGGGACTGTGCTGAATACTTCTGAGGCGGTTGCCATTTCGATCTTCTTGAAAAGCAAAGGGCAAGGAAAAAAAGGCAAAACTAAGGCTGGAAAAGGCTGTCATCTGCATCATGTACTGACGCACCCAATAGGCAACTTGGTCTTTAGGCATACTGTCTTCATTGGCCCATATGCTGGTAAAGAGGAGAAAGAAAACTAGCGGCATGCCAATCCCCATAACTAGATTGGATAAAGAGCGTTTATTGATGAGGTACTCCTGATAAAGGATTGCTTTAAGCGTTTTCATGATCATTCTCCTTTGCCATATCAAAAATAGTATTTAAAAGCGTACGATTGGTTATTTCGATGTCTTCAATTGGGCACTTGGCCTCTGCCAGTAAATCCCAAATATGCTGAGGTTGCCTGCTGCTAAAGGAAATAGTGTCTGTCTTGATAGTCAAATCTTGAATATTCTGCCCTTCAACAGCAAAGAGGTAGCCAGCAGGTAGGGTAAAGACCTTCTCCTTTTCTTCTGAGCGCATCAGATAAGGCGTCGTGTCCCGCAGTAATTTTCCTTGGTGCAAGACCAAGATCCTATCTGCCGTATGCTCTACTTCTTCAATGTAATGGCTGGAATAAATAATGGTCTTGCCAGCCTTTTTCAAGTCAGCAACAATTTCCCAAAAACGCTTGCGCGTATTGGTATCCATACCGGCTGTCGGTTCATCCAAGAAGATGATGTCAGGTTGGCCAACCAAGACTTGCACAAAGGCCAGAAGGCGTCTTTGACCGCCAGATAATTTTTCGGCGAATTGATGTTTTTGCTGGTCAGAAAATTGCAGCAAACCATCAATTTCTTTATCAGACAGAGGATCTGAATAAATAGCTTTTTGAAAATTGAGGAGCTCAGAAACCCTCATCTTTTCTTCTGTCAGGTTCTCCTGAAAAAGGATGCCTACTTTTCCTTTAAGCTGCGAAGACTGGGGATTCTGCCTCAGTACAGTGATGGTTCCTTCTGTCTGAGCATAATCTCCCAGCAGGCAGTTAAAGAGTGTTGTTTTGCCTGAACCATTAGGTCCAATTAAGGCCAGACAATCGCCCTCCTTAACCTCAAAGGAAATACCCTCCAGAACCTTTTTTGATTTAAATTGTTTGGATAAGTTTGAAACGTTTATAACAGTAGTTGCCATCACTATACTCCTTTTACTAAGATACGGCAGAGGCTTGTTATCTAAGTGCTCTGCACTTGATACCAAACGAGGCTGGACAAAAACTTGTCCAACATTCCTGTTTTGGAATAAGCTCTTGACGCAGTGGTTGGCTGGCTTTCCTTTTGCCACAAGGCCAAAGCGGAAAACCTAGCCAACTGTGCGGGGGTGGGAAGACGAACCAAAATTTTCAATTTTTGGGTTCTTTCCCACTCCCTACCTCTCCCACTAACTTCGTTTGGTTAGCAAAATCTACTAACCAAACGTCGTGTCACAAAGGGCGTCCACAGATACAGTCAAAATAGGGATTGCACCGAAGAGTCAAGAGAAAACTCTAGGAGAAATCATCCCTTTGACACCATCCGCAGCCTATGTTCATTTTTGATATAATGCCGAACCCCCAAAAGGCAAAGCAAAAATAGGAAATTAGCAGAAAATCCTGACTTTCTAGACGGTTTATCTTTTTTACACAGCCTTTAGAGCAAGTTTATTTAGGCGGTGTGTTTTCTAATGATTTCTAAATATCTAGATATTCGGTGACTTCACCATGCTGAACTTTTTCCGCCAGTTTGTGAATGATATCTTTTCCCAAATATTTTGTTAAAGATTCCAAATCATCTGCCACTTCAAAAAGTGTATTTTCATTAATATCACTTGGATCAAAGTTTGCGTTTTCTCTGTCTTTATTCCAGTAATACCAGTTAGGATCTGTTCGTTCATAATAAACATAGTGTTGCTTTTTTGTCAGGTAAACTCTTTTTGAGATTTGTTTTTGTTCATCCTCAGTTTTGACAGTGTGGGAGTAAATTTTAATCCCTTGAAAGATTTTATAGCTGCGGATACCATCTTCTAAAAGTCTAAGTTTAATTTCCTCATAGGTCATTTTAGTCCCTCCTTTGTAACTGTTAAGGTAGGAGAAGGCTGCCCTTTCTTCCTAATCAGCCAATTCTTCGATAAGAAATTTAACAATACTGATTAGAACAATCGCTGAAATTAACAAGCCTATGAACTCTCCAAAATACGAAAAGACAGTTTCAATCTCCAACTGTTCAAAAACAGTTGGAAAGACACTTAAGGCTACGCAAACTACTCCAATAAAGGTATAAATGATATCAGATACTTTGATTTTCATAATATTTTCTTTCTGGTTTAAGTTTACCGAAACAGAACAAAACTTTTCAGCATCTAATGTCATGACATGATATGACAAAAGTCATGGGGGATAGTCCAAACTGACAAAATAATTCATCCATGATAAAAGAAGTGTAGAAAAAGCCAAGCAACAACTTGGCTAATCTCTTATATTCATGTGACCCATTCTAACTTAATGGCCTGTTTGTAGCTCTTTCCGCTTGGGTAGCGAACCAGTAATTCTGCTTCCTGAGGTCTAGTCGATAGGTCTGTTAACCAGATGAACGCTGTTTCGTCAGGAATTTCATTAAGGTTTTGAATCGCCCACTTGCCATTTGAACTCAGAATCTCAAATTCTTTTGAATACAATTCCAATGTATCTTTGAATTGTGGTGGATAAACAGTGATATCTCCATAAATCAGGTCATAAAGCCACTCAATAGACTCATGATAAATTTTGGTTATTAGATTAGTTTTTCTGTTGAATTGAACGATCGGAACATATACAGCAGCAAAATAAATTAAACGATCTAGCCCCTTAAAAAAAGTGAAAAAAATTTTATCTGGATGCTCCTTTTCCATGAATTCAATTAAAGATATAACTAGATTTGTATCTTCAGTTAGAAGTAAATAAAAATACAATAATAAAGAGCAAAAGGTAAGTGTTACTCTCAATTGAAAAACATTCTGATTTACTTTAGCTTGATTACTCTTAGTATTATTATTCCCCTCTAACGGAGTAATCTTTGATGATTGTAACTTCCAGATATCCTTAGAAATAAGAAAATTGAGCAAGGAAAATAATATGAGTAAACCGCCCCACATCTCTATATTTATTGCACCTGCAATAAATACCGCTATAACAATCAACAATATTTCTGTTTTGGAGCCAATAATACTCATATAAGCATATAAATAATACAAGGAACTAACTACAAGTAGTCCTAAAGCTGTATAATCAATACCGAGTAATAGAATGCCTTCTGGCTTAGATCCAACAATATAAAGAGCAGGCACAAGAATATTAAACCATGGAGTAAAAAGACTTAATATAAAATTAATAATAAAATCTTTTGAGTTTCTTGAATCCAATTTTTCTTGAACAGAGTACCTTTTGATCTTATATAGAATCGAATCAGAAATGATAACTTTTCTTATATAACTGCTCTTTATCTTAGACCAATCATAGAGCAGCTTTAAGATTCCACAAACAAATGAAATACCTAAAAAAACAGTAATTATTATGACTTTATTTCTAGTCTTTTTAGATAACAATCGAATTCCTAAAAGTTCAATAACACTACCACTATCTTTAAATGGTA
The DNA here is from genome assembly GCF_058314515.1 of Streptococcus sp. ELY_137. Taxonomy (NCBI): domain Bacteria; kingdom Bacillati; phylum Bacillota; class Bacilli; order Lactobacillales; family Streptococcaceae; genus Streptococcus; species Streptococcus sp. ELY_137. Next base: position 21,270 of record NZ_JBZFUL010000017.1, on the reverse strand, counting down.
CAAAAGCAAAAACTATAGCAGATAATAAGAAAAAAAGTTGAGCAAAACAATTTCCATACTTTTTCCAAAAATTTAATTTTATTTTTTCATGCTTTATTAATTCAAGATTGCTCAAATTTAATTTATTCTTTTTCTTATTATAAAAGTAACCTAACCAAAGATACTTTTCATCATCACCTATTCTGACTTCCACTTCTCCTTTTTTAATTTCCTTCAATAACTTCTTCTTTTTCTTTCTGTCCGACTCCTGCAAGTATTGTGAAATTTGCCCCTCTACCCTCTTCTCAATATTATCTATATTAGAAACTAGATCTTTATCTAACTCAATAATTCTCCGCTTATCCGATTCATAATTTTTTGACTTTTCGATTTTAGGTTTCAGCGTCTGTTCACTATTTAAAGTCATTACTTTAATCTCCATTCTTGTTTTAAATTCTATCTCATTCCTCCATTCTATCATAGGTATCCATATATGTGCTAGTTCCTTGAAACACAAAAACCAAGCCTACTTTGACTTGGTTTCTCGATTTCTTTTTAAACTAAAATGATCGGGCACAGGATCATCACCGCCTTCGACGAAAGGATGGCAGCGTAAAATTCGGGCGATTCCCATGAGTAGGCCTAGCAGGCCATGCTTTTCAATAGCTTCAACCATATAGTTGGAGCAAGTGGGATGATAGCGGCAAGAAGCCGGTGTTAGAGGGGAAATCAATTTTTGATAGAGGCGAACTGGAGCGATCAAGAGTTTTTTCATTTGGTCTTTGTAACAGCCGCATTGTGGAGCTGGCTGATTTCTTTTTTATTAAGGCGGCGGGATTCTCCTGGGCGCAAACCGCGTAAGTTAAGGGTGCCAAATTGGGTGCGGGACAGTTTATCTACTAAGAGGCCGACAGCTTCAAACATCTTCTTCACTTGATGGTTGCGGCCTTCATGGATAGTTAGCTCAACGACCGAGCGATTCTTATCAGGCTCAACCTTGATGATATTGTAGCGGGCAGGTCCTGTTTTCTTACCATCGATCACCACGCCCCGTGTCAGGGGCCGCAGATTTTCCTTAGTCGCAATGCCCTTGACCCGTGCCAGATAAACCTTATCAATCTCATTGCGGGGATGAATCATCTCGTCGGTAAAATCGCCGTCATTGGTCAAGATTAAGAGACCAGTGGTATCCCAGTCCAGTCGGCCGACAGGGTAAATGCGCTCTTTGACATCTGGCAAAAGGTCAATGACGGTCTTACGTCCCTTATCATCCGAGACGCTAGAAATCACGCCCCGAGGCTTGTTTAGGAGGTAGTAGACCTTTTCTTCATTATAAATGGGCTGGCCAGAGACTTCGACTAAATCACCATTTTTGACATTGGTAGCCAACTCTGTCACTGTTTGACCATTGATACTAACCAGACCTTTTTTAATCAGCTCTTCTGCTTTTCTGCGACTGGCTATACCAGCGTGGGCAATGTATTTGTTAATTCTCATGATTTTCTTTCTGTTTTAAATATCATCCTCACTAAAGAGGGTCATTTCCTGATCCACTAATTCGATCGCAGAGGCATCAACCAGCTCATCCAAGCTGTTGATTCCCATATAATCCAAGAAATAATCAGTGGTCGCATAGAGGTTGGGCCGGCCGATAACATCCTTCTTGCCGACTTCCTGGATCAAACCGAAGGCTTGCAACTTAGAAATAGCTCCACTGGAATTAACACCACGGATGCTGTCCACTTCAACCCGAGTAATAGGCTGCTTGTAGGCTACGATGGAAAGAACTTCCAGACTGGCTCGGGACAGACTCTGATTAATGGGAGCCTTGGAATACTGCCGCAGGAGCTCAGCGTGTTCCTCCTTGGTCACAATCTTGTAGGTATTGGAAGACTCTAGCAGATAAAGTGCAGAATCCTGATCCATCCTATATTTCTCAGTCAGTTTTTCCAGCTGCTGGCTGACTGCCGTGACTGAGATATCCAGTAAACCGGCCAGATTGCGCAGGCTGAGACCGTCTTCTCCCGCCACAAAGAGTAGAGCTTCAATTTGTGCTAAATAAGACATTAAGTCTGCTCTCCTTCCATGCTAATCAAGGTGACTTGTCCAAAATTCTCAGCTTGTCGGGCTTGAATCCGACCGACTTTGATTAATTCTAGAGTGGCTAAAAAAATAGTGATAACCTCATTCATAGACTGGGCTTCTGAAAAGATTTCTCCCAGTTCGACAGACTTGTGGCCAACTAGACGGGTTGAAACCAACTCCATCATATCTTCAATTCTATAGTCATCCCGTTCAATAGTGGTATGACTATTTTTTATCTCTTCCTGCTTAGCTGCCATGACCTTAGAAAAAGCCAGATAGAGATCCAGTGTCGTCTTATCATGGGACAGCTCAGCATCCTCATAAATCAATTCCTGCTTGGGCTTGGAGAAAAAACGAGCCCTAATGTCATGCTGGGCAGCTAATTCCTGACTGAGCTCCTTATATCTTTGGTACTCCTCCAACTGACTGAGCAGTTCTTGCTCCGGATCTTCTTCCAGTGGCGTTTCTTCCACCACTTTTGGCAGAAGCTTGCGGCTCTTAATCAACATGAGCTGACTGGCCATAACCATATATTCACCGGCCACTTCCAACCGCATGGCCTGCAGGGTGGAAATATAGGCCAGATACTGTTCGATGACCTCCACAATGGGCACATCGTAAATATCCATTTCATATTTTGAGACCAGATGCAAGAGTAAATCCAGCGGTCCTTCAAAATCTTTTAATTTAATATCCATGCTTGTAATAGTGCTCCAAGGTTAGGGGACTTTTAAGACCCAAATTTTTCGCTAAGTCCAATATTGAGGTTCCTTCTTTGACTTCTCTTAGGATATATTGCTCCCGCAATTTTTGAGCGGTCAAATCTGGAAAACCGACTTGAGCTAAAAAGTCATTGAGCTGATTAAAAAACCACTGCCGCGAATAAGGCTGTCCCTTCTTGTCAAAAAGATAAAGACCATCGCTGAGCTGACTGAGCCAAGGCAGCAGCTCCTCTGATAGGGGAAGAATCCTCACCTGTTCGGCCCTTTTCAAGCGAATCACACGAAATTCCAAATCCACATCAGTCAGCTTAATTCCTGCAATCTCACTTGGGGTTAAACCAAGTTCCAAAATCAAGAGGGCAATCCACTTCCCATGACTGGGCTGGGCTTGCCTAAAGCAAGCAAGGTCCAAAAGTTCCTGCGGTTTTGCTTCTGGTCTCACTTTCTCATGATTTTTTAAATGATGATAATGCGCCACTTGCCCTTCTTCATAGAGATAAAGGAGAAACTGGTTGACAGCAGAAAACTTGCGCTTACGGGCCGATGGCTTGAGGTTAGCAAGAGACTGCTGGTAGAGCTTGAGCTTATTTGAAGAAACCTGAGCGTCAATCAGCTGGACAAACTGCTGCAAGTCATACTGGTAGGATTTGCGGGAATTCTCGGATAGATCCTTGCTGGCAATAAAATCATTAAGACTCTGGATCAATGGGCTCAATCTGATACTCCTCTGTAAAATTGTGCAGTAGGCTATTAATTGATTTGAGAACCTTCTTACGGGTGATAATACCAAGGAAGATCCCTTGCTTATCAATCACAGGCAGAAAGGGAAAATCAACAATCTTATGCAAGATTTCGGTCAAATCCGCATCATCTGTCAGGATATCAATTTTGTGATTGAGCATTTCAAGAATCTCAACATCTGCTATTTCCTGATCAGACAAGCCATTCTGAGCTTGATAGGACAGAATATCCGACATGGAAATAGTACCCATATAGCGTTTGTCCGTAGACATGACAGGGATTCTAGAATACCCATTTCTGGTCAATAAAAGCATGACATGTCCCGCCTTATGATTAGACATGACTAGGGCCAGATCCTCAGCTGGTGTCAGGTAGTCCTCTTGAAAGGGGGTAAGGAAGTCTTCAAATTCTCTCGCTATCATCGTTCAAATTCCTGTGTTAAGCTGGGATAGAGCTGGTGGTCACGAGTGTAATAACTCACTCTGATTAGCGTCTCTGAAATCTCAATTTTAGCATAGAGCTTCTCTGTGATTTCACCCCGCGGTTGTAAAACAGATCCGGGATTGACAAAGACAGTTTTGCCATTGCGCCAAGCGCTTGCCCGATGCAGATGGCCATAGAGGCAAATGTCAGCATCTTCTGATTGAGCCCAAAGATCTAAACGCTCCCAAGTAAAATTGATACCGTAGAGATGGCCATGGGTCTGAGCGATAACCGCATCACCGACCTGAGTGACCAAGGACTCTGGATAGCCATTATCATAGTCACAGTTTCCACGCACTACCTTGATTCCCTCCCAGATTGAATCATTAGAAGGAAGTTCAGAATCTCCATTGTGAAAGATAGCATCGACCTTTCCCTGATAATGGGCTTTAATACTTTGGACAATCTCACGATCTCCATGAGAATCGCTCATCACTACGATTGTTTTTGTTGCCATGCTGGAAATACCTCCATCAACTTCTTAACAGCCAAGCCACGATGGGACTGAGCATTCTTTTCCTCTGCTGTCAACTGGGCTGCCGTTCGGCCTGTTTCTCCTACCAGAAAGAGAGGATCATATCCAAAACCATTCTCTCCCTTGGCTTCAAATGCAATATAGCCCGGCCAATCAGCTTCCACCACTAAACTTTCGCGCTCAGGTGCCGCTACAACTAGAGTGGTATGGAATTGAGCCGATCGGTCTTTCTCTTCAAAGACCATGGCCAACTCATGTAATAGTTTGGCATTGTTCTTTTCATCATTGGCATCAGGCCCTGAAAAGCGAGCCGACCAAACACCAGGAAGCCCGCCTAGGGCGTCCACCTTGAGACCTGAGTCATCCGCCAAAACCATTTGCCCAGTCAATTGAGCAATGGTTTCAGCCTTGAGGCGGGCATTTTCTTCAAAGGTTGTCCCTGTTTCTTCTACCTCCGGCAAGTCGGGGTGGTCATTGAGATTTTCAACCTCCAAACCCAGATTCTTAAACATCTGACGAAATTCCTTGGTCTTACCATCATTGCGGGTGGCAATCAGAATTTTATCACCTAAGCTCTGCTTAGTCTCTTGACTAAAAAAGTCATCCAGAGACAATCCTTGCTCAGGCAGGTGAACTAAACGCAAGAGCTGGCCTTCGGTAATGATGATGGCTCCCCTGTACGGCTTAATTTCTAGATTCCGATCTAATTCCTCATTAATCATATCAATGATAAAAGCCATCAGACGAAAATCTGAGGAATAGCGGAGAACTGACACATCAAAGCCTTGCTTACCAGAGATGAGGCCGGCTAATTCCTGCTCAATTTGAAAAAAATCCTTTTCTCCGCCCAGATTATAGATATTGGTCAAATCGCGCCATTTGCCGACAAACCAGTCGGTCTGGTCCTTGTATTCATAAATCTTATCTGTCATAGCTTAACATGCTCCACATTTAAATCCTGTCCCAGCCAATTTTCCGCAATTTCCTTGAACGTTGCTACTCCCGCCGTTGTATAGAAACGGTGCTGGCTGGCACTGACGTCCCGGCTGCGATTGAGCTGGAAATAATTGAGTAAAACAGAAACATCGCGGATAGTCTCTGCCCCACTGTCAATCAGTTTGACCGAGGGCCCCATAACATTTTGAATAATACCCCGTAAAAGAGGATAGTGGGTGCAGCCCAAAATTAGGGTATCAACCTTGCCAACCAAGGGAGCCAGACTTTCATAAACTACTTTTTTAGCAATACTTGAAGTCATCTGGTTAGATTCAACCAAGGGGGCAAAGCGAGGACAGGCCAGACTAGTCACCTGCATCTGAGGAGCCAGATCTACAATCTTTTTCCTATAGATATCAGACTTGACCGTCATAGGGGTACCAATGACACCAATCTTACCCGAACTTGTTGATTTAATGGCTGCACTGGAACCCGGCAGAACCACACCTAACACAGGAATATCCAATTGTTCTTTAATTTCTTCCCAAGCAACAGCAGTCGCTGTATTGCAGGCAATGACAATCATCTTGACATCTTTGGTTAAGAGAAAATTAACCAATTGCCAAGTAAATTCTCGAATCTGTTCGGCTGGCCTTGGGCCATAGGGAGCCCTAGCCGAATCGCCGATATAAATAATCTCTTCGTGGGGCAACTGGCGCATGAGTTCGCGAACAACCGTCAAACCACCAACACCAGAATCCAAAAAGCCAATCGGTCTGTTATCCATAGCTCTCTTTCTAAAACAAGGCTGAGTTTTCACCCAGCCTTCTCTCTTGCGCCTACTTTTTCTTGCTTGCTTGTGCTTTCGACTGTTTAATAATATTGCGGTAGGTTTGTTGGACCTTCGCTTCATTAGGTTTTTGTCCCATAGAAGACATCATTTCTCGAATAGCATCAGGTGTCAGACGAGGATATTCCGCAATTTCCTTCATAAACTGACGACGAGCCAAATAGGCTCCCAAAAGAACACCACCCATAAGGGCAACAGCAATCAATAAAATAGCTAACCAAAGTGCCATGTTTGTATAACTCCTAGTAATTTTTTACATAAATGATTATAGCAGAAAAGCCCTATAAAAACAACGAACAACGCTAGCTTACTTACTAAGCCTACTACGAAATTATTAGAACAATGCTCTAGGTTTTTACTAACTCTACGTTTAGCTAGTAGTCTTGACTAGACAGATGCCAGATTGCAACAAGCGAATACTCTTCCTTAGTTTAAAAATGATACTGAAAGAACTTCTACGAGGAGCTTTTGCACCCTTCACTGATTTCGTCTAATCAATATTATTGACTTGTTAAACTTCGGGTCACAATTCTGGAATGTTACCTGAAAGCTTTGGACGCTTGATACGAAAGGGACTGGATAAAAATTCGTCCAGTATTCCTCTTTTGGAATAAACTCTTGGTGCAGTGGTTAGGAGTAAGACTTGTTGGCTAGGACAAGAAGTCCTACCCCTGCACAGTTCATTAGAGGCTTTAACATCAATGAGTATTTCCTTTTACCGCAAGGCCAAAGTTGATAATCTGATCAACTATGCTGGAATGGGAGAGTGAACCAAAATTTTCAATTTTTTGTTTCTTTCTTGCTCCCTCTCCACCCTACTAACTCAAACCAGATAGTAACATCGATAGCCTAGTTTTCATGTTCCCCAACAGACAAGGCAGGTCTTCTCCTTTCCAATTTGGACTGGCTGAAAGTACTGGGACTGTTTTCTTCTCGTCCTTACGATGACTAATTGTTGCCTTGTTCAGTCCGAGTCTCAGCGGGCAAAGCAGATACCCCACTATGACTTAACTAATTTTTTAACGCATCAAAAAAGCACCCAAGACTGCTGCCTCGAGTGCCTTAAAATCTTTATTGATTTTACTCGTCCAACCCAAATCCATAGAGGGTGGCAAAATAATCCTCTGGCCTTTCAGCACGGCGGATCATTTTGGCTGTGCCATCCTCCTGTAAGAGAATTTCAGCTGAGCGAAGTCGGCCATTGTATTGATAGCCCATGGAGAAGCCGTGGGCTCCTGTATCATGAATGACTAAAGTATCACCAACCCTAGCCTCGGGCAATTCGCGGTTTTTGGCAAATTTATCATTGTTTTCACAGAGGGAGCCAGTCACATCTACTACTTGCACTTTACCGTTAGGATTGCTGATGTTGGTAATATGGTGGTAGGCATCATACATAGCAGGACGCAGAAGATTAACAGCTGATGCATCAACACCGACATAATGGCGATAGGTATCCTTGAGGTGGAGAACCTTAGTGATTAAGTGACCATGGGAAGCCAGCATAAAGCGACCAAGCTCAGTGAAAATTTTGATTTCTCCCAGTCCATTTGGCACTAGAATTTGATCAAATTTCTCGTGGACCGCCTGACCAATGACCGCAATATCATTCTGCTTATCAGCCGGCGTATAATCGACACCGACACCACCAGATAGATTGATAAAACTGAGTTCAACCCCTGCTACTTCCCTAATTTCCAAAGCTAATTCAAATAACTGCCCAGCCAAGGTTGGATAGTAGTCGTTAGTAACGGTATTCGACGCTAGAAAGGCATGGAGACCAAAATTTTTAACACCTTTGGCCTTCAAATCTTTATAACCCTGCAAAAGTTGGTCCTTGGTCATCCCGAATTTAGAATCTTCTGGGTGATCCATAATATCAGTCCCAAGCGAGAAGACACCGCCGGGATTGTAGCGAAGAGAGACCGTTTCAGGTAAACCGGCGACCTCTTCTAAGAAAGCAATATGCTCATAAGCATCCAAATTGATCATGGCACCAGTCTGGCGGGCATAGACAAATTCCTGTGCTTTAGTATCATTGGAGGTAAAGCTAATGTCTTTAAACCCTAGCTTATGAGCCATCATTAATTCGACATCAGTTGCACAGTCGACACCGCAGCCCTCCTCTTGTAAGATTTTCAAAATACTAGGGTTAGGGGTTGCCTTAACCGCAAAATACTCCTTAAAACCAGGATTCCAAGCAAAGGCCTTATTCACAGCTCGCGCCGTTTCACGGATTCCTTTTTCATCGTAAAGATGAAAGGGGGTTGGAAATTCTTTTGTAATCTGGTCTAATTGGTTTTTGCTGACAAAAGGTGTCTTCATATACAGGATTCTCCTAAAAATTATTTAGTCCATTATAGCATAGAAAAAGCCAGTACCCAAGGGGCCACTAGCTTTTTCATTGTCTGACTTTTAATCGTTTTAACGGGAACTTAATCGCTTAAGCTTCGATTTCTGAAACGATACCTGAACCAACAGTACGTCCACCTTCACGGATAGAGAAGGTAGTACCTTGTTCAACGGCGATTGGGTGGATCAATTCAACGTCGATAGTAACGTTATCACCAGGCATAACCATTTCAGTACCTGCTGGCAATTCGATTGAACCAGTTACGTCAGTTGTACGGAAGTAGAACTGTGGACGGTAGTTGTTGAAGAATGGTGTATGACGTCCACCTTCATCTTTAGAAAGGATGTAAACTTCACCTTTAAACTTAGTGTGTGGGTGGATTGAACCTGGTTCAGCCAATACTTGACCACGTTCGATTTCGTCACGTTGGATACCACGAAGAAGCACACCAACGTTATCACCAGCAAGACCTTCGTCAAGCTGTTTACGGAACATTTCAACTCCGGTAACAACAGCTTTTTCGATTTCGTCTTTGATACCAACGATTTCAACTTCGTCATTAACTTTTACAGTACCACGGTCGATACGTCCTGAAGCAACAGTACCACGACCAGTGATAGAGAATACGTCTTCGACTGGAAGAAGCAATGGCTTATCAGTATCACGTTTTGGTTCTGGAATGTAGTCATCAACGATGTCCAACAATTCCATGATCTTGTCTTCGGCAGCTGTATCACCTTCAAGGGCTTTAAGTGCTGAACCTTGAACAACAGGAACATCATCACCTGGGAAATCGTATTCTGACAAGAGGTCACGGATTTCCATTTCAACCAATTCAAGCAGTTCTTCATCGTCAACCAAGTCAACCTTGTTCATGAAGACGATAAGGTTCTTAACACCAACTTGGCGTGAAAGCAAGATGTGTTCACGAGTTTGTGGCATTGGTCCGTCAGTAGATGCTACTACAAGGATAGCTCCGTCCATTTGAGCGGCACCGGTGATCATGTTTTTAACATAGTCCGCGTGTCCTGGAGCGTCGATGTGGGCATAGTGACGCTTTTCAGTTTCATACTCAACGTGTGCAGTGTTGATAGTGATACCGCGTTCGCGTTCTTCTGGTGCAGCATCGATTGATGAGTAGTCTTTTGGCTGGTTAACAGCACTTGGAAGACGACGTGCCAATACAGTAGTAATAGCTGCTGTCAAAGTAGTTTTACCATGGTCAACGTGTCCGATAGTACCAATGTTAACGTGTGGTTTACTACGATCGTATTTTTCTTTTGCCATTTAGGAAAAGCCTCCAATAAAATATATTTTATAGATAGACGGTAGGCAATACAGTCTAACTTTACCCTACTATTCTATCAAATTGTTTTAGAAATGCAAGCTTTTTACATAATTGTCAAAGGCTTTTTATCAAAAAAAGAGAATGGCAAGCTCAAAAATCTCTTGCACTTCTTTCGGCCCAAATAAGCAGAAAAATTAGGCAAGTAGCTCAAGGGGGTAGCGTCACCTATTTAAGGAGTACTAAAGAGCTGAACTGCCTAGGAGTCCAGCTCTTTATTCTACTGTTTAGGTTAACGACATCTCTCTAGGGCATTTTGACAATAGGCTTAATGACCGAACCATCAGCAGAATCCAGAAAGGCTTGATTAATCTCATTAAAATCATAAAATTTAACCAATTTATCAAATGGGAAGCGCCCTTCTTTGTAGAAGTCCACTAAACTAGGAATAAAAATTTGCGGTACAGCGTCGCCTTCTACAACACCAATCAAGGACTTGCTTTCAGCCATAATTTCATTGTGAATATCGATTTCCATTTCAGGCGTAAAACCAACAACCGCAAGATTTCCCATAGGCATCAAGGCTCGTAAGGCTGATCTGACAACAATAGGAACTCCTGTCGTATCAACACCATACTCTGCACCATCTCCTGTGATGGCTTTAACACTTTCAACAATGTCTTCTGTTTTACTGTTAATAGTGTGAGTTGCACCTAGATCTTTGGCTAACGCCAAGCGATTATCATGAATATCTACAGCGATGATGTTCTTGCAGCCAATGAGTTTGGCAGCCATTATGGCACTCAAGCCAACCGCGCCAGTTCCATAAACCACAATTGAAGAACCAAATTCAGGTCTTAAACGGTTCAAAACAGTACCGCTTCCGGTTTGAATGCCACAGCCTAGCGGGCCCAAAAGGGCGATATCCACCTCTTTATCTACCTTAACAACATTATTCTCTTTGGCAATAGAATAGCTTCCAAATGACGATTGCCCAAAGAAATTAGAGACTTGCTGACCTTCCTGAGTCAAGGGGGTTGTACCGTCCAAAAAACGTCCCCCAAAATTTATTGGTCCACAGTGAATACAATTGGCTGGATGACCGCTTAAACAGTTGACACAGTGGCCGCAGTAGGCAAAAGACAGCACAACATGGTCTCCCGGCTCAACACTGGTAACAAAGTCCCCAACCTTCTCAACGATTCCAGCTCCCTCATGTCCCAGTAAAACTGGATAAGGGGTGACACCGAAATCACGCCCAATAGCATCTGTATGGCAGATACCGGTCGCAACGATTTTGATCAATACCTCATCAGCTTGAGGTTCACGAAGTTCAAGCTCCTCTGTTTTTAAATCTTGCCCTTGTTTTTTAGCAAGTGCGGCTGTAATTTTCATCTCTATGGCCTCCTAGCTTAATTAAGTATTTTTTATGAATACGTTTTCACGGGCAGTATATCATCTTTAATCTACAGTTGCAACTAAAAAATAGCTATGTCTATAATTCTGCTCTCTCTACTCTTCCCTCCTTGAAGCTTGCACCTAAAATCAGGAAATCAAGAGAAGCCCAAAGTCTTATTAATTTGCAGTTGAACTGCTGGTTATGACTGCTTCTCTCTATTAAAAAACTGTTCTGAAACCATAATAAAAAGAGGTTGGGACATACATATGATATACCATCATATGCAATGTCTCACTTCCTCTTTCAACTAATAACCTTGAATTCTTGGGTTTGAGCCTTTTGTATCTCTTCGGTTGCTTCCTGATAAATTTCCTCACGTTTTTCGTTAGCGTCAATATTCAGCACGATACCGATGGCAACTGATAAAAGCAAGAGACTGTTTCCTCCTTGTGAGAGGAAGGGAAAGGTAACGCCAGTCGATGGAATCAAGCCTGAAATTCCGCCGATATTGACAAAAACCTGCATCAGAATCATCCCGCCAATCCCCAGAGCCATCATAGAATTAAATGGGTTCTTAGCCTTGATCCCTACCAGCATAATGCGCAAGATTAAAAAGAAGACAAGGGCTAAAATAAGACCAGCACCGATAAAGCCCATTTCCTCAATTAGAATTGAAAAGACAAAATCGGTCGTTGCTTCAGGCAGGTAACCATTCTTTTCGATAGAATTTCCCAGTCCACGGCCCAGCCAGGCCCCATTGCTCATCGCATAATAGGAGTGGGCTAACTGCAATCCTGAATCTGCCAAGTCCTTGAAAGGATTGAAGTAGGCACTGAAACGTTTAGCAACGTAGCCAAAAATTGGCACATTGGACATCGTCTCTACACCGACGACCTTGATGATCCCTAAGAATATCGTTGAAGCACTAACGATGACACCGACCAAAGCGATATACCAACGGTAGCCAATCCCGCTTACTGCAAACATAATCAGCCCAGACAAGACAATAATAGTCGCATTTCCCAAGTCAGGCTGGATGACGACTAAGCCGACCATTATCATCGAGTAGATCCGCCAGTCTTTTAAATCATCTAAAGAACGCGGGTACCAGCGCCTCCGAGTCAAGGCCTGATAGTCGTAGGTCTCAATATCACCCTGACGTCTGGAAAAGGTAAAGGCTAGCAGCCAGACCATTATCAGCTTGAGATATTCTGCCGGCTGAAAGGTAATCGGGCCCAGCGAAATCCAGCCGTTAGCACCGTTGATTTCCTCTGAGAAAAACTTGGCAACAATCAGTAAAACGACCTCAACGAGGAGGGCTGCTGTCAACACGCGCTTATTTTTTAGAAAATTTAACTTCAGGCGATAAATAAAGGTAATTCCCAAAAGACTAACCAGCCAGAAAGCCGCTTGGTTTAAAACAGAGCTAAAGGGATTGAGTCCAAACTTAATCAAGGTTACACTGGTTGTCGAGTAGACAACAATCAAACCGATCACAGATAGCACAAGATAGGGAATTAGTATGGAATAATTGAGCAAGTGCTTTTTATCAATTTTCATGATTTCTCCAATACTTAACAGTCATATTCTTAGAATTATATCACGTTTAGCTACAAAATAAAAGGCGGAACGTCCCATTTTTGCCTCTAAGAAGCCTTTAAAAAGCCTATTATAAAAGGGATTGAACAATAACCTGTTCAGTCCCTCATGTTGATTTTGATTGTGGGCATCAGCCTGAGTTGCGCAGACCGGTAGCAATACCATTGATCGTGATATGGATTAGCTTTTCAGTATCTTCATCAAGTCCTTCATTACGCAGACGTTTAATCAATTCAATTTGGATATAGTTCAGGACATTGAAGTAGGGTAGACGGACATCCAGACTGGATTTTAGAGATGGATTCTCAGCAAGGAGTTCTTCTTGTCCCTCAATAGCCAAAATAACATTTTTGGTCAGCTGCCATTCGTCCAAAATAATGTTGAAAACATCCCGCACTTCCTGTCTTTCAGCCAACTGAGCATACTGAAAGGCAATATTCATGTTAGATTTCGACAGAACCATATCAACATTAGACAGCAAGGAATTGAAGAAAGGCCAAGTTTTATACATGTGACGCAGTTTTTCCAAATTGCTATCTTTAGCATCAATAAAGTGTTTGAAAGCCGAGCCAACACCGTACCATCCCGGAAACATTATACGATTTTGAGACCAAGAGAAAACCCATGGAATCGCCCGCAAACCTGAAATTTCTGTAATTGTTTTGCGAGCCGCTGGACGAGAACCGAGATTGAGACTGGACACTTCTTTAATAGGGCTGGCTTCAAAGAAATAATCATAGAAATGTGGATTGCCAAAAACAAGATCACGGTAGATCCTATTGGAATCTGCTACGATTTTATCCATGTCAGCACGGAAGCCATCAATCTCATTAGGGTCAGCAATCATACGGGTAACCATACGGTTGATAGCTGCTGATACCAACATTTCTAAGTTATAGTAGGCAGCATCTTTATTGCCATATTTAAATCCAATTACTTCTCCCTGCTCTGTTAAGCGGATGCGATCCTTGATAGAACCAAATGGCTGGGAGGTGATAGCTTCGTAAGAAGGACCGCCACCGCGGCCTACAGTTCCACCGCGGCCATGGAAGAAGGTAATCTTAATTCCGTGGTCCTCACCAATTTTAGTCAAGGCATTCTGCGCCTTGTAGAGGGTCCAGCCGGAAGCTAGGTAGCCGCCATCTTTATTACTGTCTGAATACCCCAGCATGATTTCTTGGTAGCTGCCGTTCGATGCAATCCATTGTTTAACAAGGTCATATGAGAGATAGTCTTCCATAATAGCCGTGGCATTATCCAAGTCCTCAATGGTTTCAAAGAGCGGTACAATCTGCACACGGGCAGATTCTTTATCAATCAATCCGACTTCTTTGAGCATAATAGCTAGCTCAAACATGTCAGATACACTTTCAGTGTGGGAAATAATATGCTGCTTAATGACATCTTCCCCAAGTAGATCTTTCATATCGCGTGCTGTTTGATAGATGGCCAACTCCTTTTGGAGCAGGTCTGATTTCTCAGCATGCGTTGAAGAGAGCGGCCGCGGATCCTCTAGGAGTTCTTTGAGAAGAACTTGGCACTTTTCCTCCTCAGACAGGCTGCTGTAATCTTCTACAATATTCGCTGACTTGAGCAATTCAGCCACACAGGCTTCCTGAACACTGGAGTCTTGTCGCATGTCAATACTAGCCAAGTAAAAGCCAAAGACCTCAACGGCCTGCAAGAGTTCCTCAAAATCTCCGGTTAAGAGCGCTTCTCCGCCATTAGCTACTAATGAATCACGGATAGCTAACAAATCATCTTTTAATTCTCGGGCACTTTGATAGGCTGCAGGCTGGTTGGCTGCCAGTTCAGAGGCTCGACTGCCAACCTGATTTTGAATATAATTGGCAATAATGCTGCTGCTCAAACTAGTAGATTTGACCTGACCAAGAGGCAGCTGGACACCAGCTTCCTGTGCATGTAACTTCAGTAGAGTCTGAATAACCTTAGATTGAATATAACTAAAGGCCTTACGATAGGGCTCATGCTCCCGATAGATGGAGGTATCATCTGACAGGGAGGCTAGGCGCTGAACAGCCTCTGATGTCTGCGTCAGATGGGTCGAAAGAGAAAAACCGCGGTAAAGTGTATTAAGCTTTTCAATATAGTAATTTAAAATGACCTCACTTTGAACGGTTGCTGAAATTCGCAAAGTCTCGGCTGTTACGTAGGGATTGCCGTCGCGGTCGCCACCGATCCACATCCCCATAGTGATGGGTTTAGGATTTTCCAACTTTAAGCCGCGCTGGGCAGCTAAACGCTGGTATTCGGATGACAGATTAGTGATGGCCTTAATCAGGGAGCTATTGTAGTACTCCATGACATTGGTGATTTCATTGGTTACCTTAAGCTTTTGCTCGCGGATAATGTCCGTTTGCATCATGATCTCGATATAACGACGGAGATCCGCATACCATTTATCCTTATTGATCAGGCCTAACTTGACATCGCGGTGCTTGCGCAGAAGCTCGTGAATCTTTTGATTCAACTCCAGCATGGTCTTGCGCTGCACTTGGGTGGGGTGGGCAGTCAAGACTGGCACAACATTGACCTGCTGCAGGATTTCTTGTGCATTATCCTTTTGGGCTACTAAATCAATGGTTGTCGAGATTTTTCCCAGATAATCTCTATCGGTGTTATTTTGGTGGTTAACTTCATAAGCTAGATCCACATCTTCTGAGATATTAATCAAAAGCGGCAGAATGGAGAAATAGCGGGCAATGACTACCATGTCATCATTGGAAACAGTCTGAATAACCTTTTCCAAATCCCCATATTCTCCCCTTGTCGATAGGTCAATCATCTCTTCAATGCGAGAAAAAACCTTATTACCGACCATCTGACGTGTGGTATCTTCCAGAAGTTCCTGTAAAATTTGAACTTCTTCGCTGATAATGTTCTGATCGCTGCTCGCTTCGAGTTTTTTTATGGCCATAACCACCTCTCCTTTAACTTTGCGTAGTACTTTCCTATCATATCACTTTCAAGGCTAAAACTAAAGATTTTTTGCGAATTACCTACCTTATGTTCGGCTTTTTCTTTACTTTTAAACTGGTAAGGACCGCGCTTTTTTGATAGACTAAGGAAAAGAATACTGGAGGTGGCTTATGACTATCTATGATTTTACAGTTGCTAGGCAAGACGGAGAACTGACTGCCCTCAGTGATTATCGCGGCAAAGTCTTGCTGATCGTCAATACGGCTACGGGCTGCGGGCTGACTCCCCAATACGAAGGGTTGCAAGCTCTCTATGACAGCTATAAAGATCAGGACTTTGAAATTCTTGATTTTCCTTGTAACCAATTCGCTGGACAGGCACCAGGAACAGCTGAGGAAATCAACAATTTCTGTACGCTGAATTACCAGACAACCTTTCCGCGCTTTGCCAAGATAAAGGTCAACGGCAGCCAGGCCGATCCGCTCTATAAATGGCTTAAATCTCAGCAAACTGGCCCTTTAGGTAAGCCTATTGAGTGGAATTTTGCTAAATTTTTAGTTGATCGCCAAGGCAGAGTTGTCAGGCGCTTCGCTTCTAAATCAGAACCAGCTGAGCTAATCTCAGAAATTGAGAGTTTGTTATAGTAAAAAAGCCGATGAATCGGCTTTTTTGATGGTCTATTCCACCATATTTTCAGCATCCTTTAGCTTGACGGAGACGATTTTAGAGACTCCGGATTCCTGCATGGTGACGCCGTAGATGCTGTCAGCTGCGGCCATTGTCCCCTTACGGTGGGTGACCACGATAAACTGGCTGGCCTTATCAAAGCGGTTGAGATAATCGCCAAAGCGCTTAACATTCGCTTCATCTAATGCTGCCTCTACCTCATCTAGGATCACAAACGGAATGGTCTTAACACGAATGATGGAAAAGAGGAGGGCTAAAGCAGACAGGGCCTTCTCTCCACCAGACATCAGGTTGAGGGACTGAATTTTTTTGCCCGGCGGCTGCACAGAAATTTCTACGCCAGCTGTCAGCAAGTCTCCTTCTGTCAAGACAAGGTCAGCCGAACCGCCGCCAAACATCTGCACAAAGGTTTCCTTAAAACTCTCACGAATAGCTTCAAAAGTCGTCTTGAAACGAGATTTAACTTCATCATCCATATCATGGATAGTACTGAGCAGAAGGTTTTTCGCATCTACTAAATCTGATTTTTGCTCATTGAGGAAGGATAGACGGGTGCTGACTTCATCGTACTGTTCAATCGCATCCAAATTAATAGGACCTAGCGCCTTAATTTGACGATTAAGCGATGTCAACTGCTGCCTGGCTGCCGGCACATCTTCCAAAGGACTAGCTGTCTGACTGGCCTGCTCAAAACTCATCTGATAATCCTCAGACAGCTGGCGGGCAAACTGGCGCAGTTTATCCGAGAGGCTATCAATTTCAGCTTCAAGGTGAGCCTGACGCCTAATCAAATCTTCATTGCGCTTGCTGGCGGCTTGAACTTGCTCTTCAATATCATCGAGCTGTCCATCACAGTCTTCCACTTCAAACCGCAATCGAATAAGGCCGGTTTCCAACTCAGTCTTGCGTTCTTGGGCCTGATCCAGCTGCTTGGCTAGCTTAGGCAGTTCATCTGGCGATAGGTCGCTCGCCTGAGTACTTAGCTGCTGGGTGAGGGTGTCAATATTTTTCTCGACATCAGTCAGGTTCAGTTTAAGGCGATTCAGCTCATTTCTAGCAAAACGCTCTTCTCCTGTTAATTCACGCTCAGACAGTCTTGCTTGCGCCAGCTCCTCATTTAATTGATTGACCTGAGCTGTAATCGTATCCTTATCATTCTTAATTTTATCCAGCTGCTCCTGGACATGTACCTTTTGCTCTTCAACTCCAGCTAAGTCTGCTTCCAGCTTGTCTTTTTCATCTATCAGATTAACCGCAGCCTCTCCTTCTTGATTAGCAGACAAGGCACTAAAGACTTGGTTGAGGTCGGACAAACGATCAGCTTGATTTTGATAGGCCAGCTCAGCTTTCTGCTCATCCAAGCGTGCCTGCTCACCGGCTTCCTTGAGACTAGCTAGTTCTTCTTCTTTTTGTTTGACGGCAGTCTTAAGCTGATCAAGAGCTGTCTCCTGCTGAGCCAGCTGATTTTTGAGTACCGTCAATTCTTCTGTCAAGCTATCTAATTCCGGCTTGATAAAGGTCGTATTATTATTGCGGCTGGCACCGCCTGAAAAGGAGCCACCTGGGCGCAGCTCTGTCCCATCCAAGGTCACCATTCGCACCTGATAGCCGACAGAGCGCGCTGCCTGATTGGCATGATCAACAGTATCAAAAATAGCAGTAACACCCAGAAGATTCTGAAAGATGTTGGACAGCTTATCATCAAAGGTCACCAAGTCGCTGGCAAGACCAAGGAAGCCCTGAGCTTGGGTGATGTTTTCCAAATTGCGTTCAGCCATGTGGCGGGGTTTGATCGTAGTCAAGGGCAAAAAGGTCGCCCGCCCTTGGCGATTGCGTCTGAGAAAATCAATCCCCCTCTTAGCTGCGGCTTCATCCTCTACAATGATATTTTGACTGCTGCCGCCCAGAGCTATTTCCAGAGCCGTCTGATAGTCAGGATTAAAGGAAAGATGCTCAGAAACAGCTCCAATAATTCCGCCTAGTTTATCAGCTTGCTGGAGGACGGTTTTGACACCGGCATAAAAATTACTATGATTCTTCTGAATAGCTTCCAGACTGCGCTTGCGTGCTTCCTTTTCCTTTATCTTGTCCATGATGGCAAACATCTTTTCTTGCTCATCTTGGTAGTTAGCACTGATTGCTCTTGCTTGCTGGACTTGGACTTGATAGCTATCCAGCAGCTCCTTAACATTGCCCTTAGCAGTTTCAAAAGCAGCCAGAGCTATTTGAGCTTGCTCTTTCGCCTGAGTCAGGTCTGCAGTCAGCTGCTGCCGCTCAGCTGATTGTTCAGCTTGGGCTTGTTCCTCTTGTTCAATATCCGCCTGCAGGGCAGTTAAACGATTGGAAAGATCTGCCTCTTTTTGCAGCAGAGCCACAAACTCTTCCCGTAAATTTTCAATAATCTGATCGGGATCAGTCGAAAAACGAGAGAGATCGACTTCCAATTGACTGATGCGATTTTTGAGGACTGTTAACTTTTCAGCCAGCTGCTCTTGTTCCTGCTGCTTTTCAGACAAGGCTTGCAGCAGCTTCTCTTTATCTTGTTCCAGGTCTGCCAAACGATTTTCAGCATCCGCCTGCTTTTCAGCTTTTTGACTGGATTCCAAAGAAAGAACCTCAATCCGACGCTGATAATCGGCAATAAGGCGAGTAACTTCCAAAAGCTCGGCCTGTTCCTTATCCATACTCTGTGATAGGCTCTGCCGGCGTTCCTTGAGCTTTTGATTTTCGGACTCTAAACGATTACGCTGCTCATAGTAGGCTGTTAAATCAGTCTTAACAGAAGCCAGCTGGTGATTGCTCTTATCAAGTTCAGCTCGATTGACCTTAATATCTTCAATCAAGATGTCTAACTGGAGTTTTTTGCGCTTGTCATCTAAGTCCAAAAACTGTTTGGCGGTCTGTGCTTGCTTTTCCAAGGGCTTAATCTGGCCTTCCAGCTCATAGATGATGTCTTCCAGCCGATCCAGATTATCCTGTGTTTTATCCAGTTTGCTTTGGGTTTCTTTTTTACGGGTTTTGTATTTGAGAACGCCTGCTGCCTCTTCAAAGATAGCTCGGCGCTCTTCAGGCCGACTGTTGAAAATAGCCTCAACGCGCCCCTGAGAGATGATCGAAAACGAATCGCGTCCAAGGCCGGTATCCATGAATAAATCGTGAATATCGCGCAAACGCACTTTTTTACCATCAATCAGATAGTCACTGTCACCATTGCGGTAGATATGACGCTCCACCCGAATCTCATCGCTGCTGTCAGCAATGAAACCATCGCTATTATCCAGTACGACTGTTACCTGAGCAAAATTAAGGGGACTGCGATCTTGAGTTCCTGCAAAAATAACGTCTGGCATCTTACCGCCGCGCAGACTTTTAGCAGAGGACTCCCCCAAGGCCCAGCGCAGACTTTCCGTAATATTTGACTTACCAGAACCATTAGGGCCAACCACGGCTGTCACACCGCGGTCAAATTCAATACGGGTCTTGTCCGCAAAAGACTTGAACCCCTGCATTTCAATCTCTTTTAGAAACATACTAACCTCGTCCCAGTTGGAGCAGGGCCGTCTTGGCAGCATCCTGCTCTGCCAATTTTTTGGACTTACCTTGCCCTTGGCTAAGATCCTGTCCATCAACCGACAGACTCACTTTAAATAGTTTATCATGAGCAGGACCCGTTTCACTAATAACACGGTAGCTAATGGTCACACTGCCTTTGACCTGCAAGGCTTCCTGCAGGGCTGTCTTATAGTCCTTAACTCGCTCAAAATCACCCACTTCAACCTTGGGAATCATGACCTGATTGAGAAAACTTTCTACTGTTTCCACTCCTGCATCTAGGAGCAGGGCTCCCAAAAACGCTTCGAATAAATCTCCTAGGATCGTCTCGCGATCTCTACCGCCTGATTTTTCCTCACCTTTTCCTAGTTTGACAAAGGCTTCAAAACCACAGTCACGGGAAAATCCTGCTAAACTCTCCTCCCGTACAATCATGGAGCGCATTTTTGATAAGTCTCCTTCGGGTTTCTTGGGGTATTTTTCAAATAAATAGCGCGAAATCAATAATTGCAGAACGGCGTCTCCTAAAAACTCCAGACGTTCGTTATGTGAAATGTTTAGGAGGCGGTGCTCGTTGGCATAGGAAGTGTGGGTAAAGGCTGTTTCTAGAAGTGTTTTGTCCTTAAAAACAATCCCAAAATCTGCTTGTAATTTTTCTTCTAAGGCTTGCATTACTACTATTCCTTTCTAAGTCATACGCTTTAAAAATCAAACTGGCACTTTCTAGCATAAATGCTGTATATCTTGGATCGATACTGACTGCTTAAGTCTATTGAGTCTAGGACAAAAGTCCAGACTCATTGCACTGTTCTAGATTTATTGATTTTTGTCCTACTCTCAGCCTCCTGTAAAGGTCTTGGCTTGCATTTTTCTCACAGCTAGGTAACTCATCAGAAAAGTCAAAGACCTGCTAAAGTGTTTAATCGGCATTGCCGAACTGGTCATCCATTAGACAGCATTGAGAAACTGGGCAATCAGCTCCAAGCTTAATTCGTTTAAGCTTATTTGCTTCAAGTATAAAAGGGCCAGCCCCTTTTAAAAGCGGACCTTTTTATTATATCCCAATTTGTAAAATTAAGCTAGACAGAAAAAAGCCATTTATGTTAGGCTCAGATAAACACCACATTTGTCTGAGAGGAACTACCATAAATGACCTACACCCATCTTACCACAAACGAACTCGT
>NZ_JBZFUL010000016.1:0-45055 GCF_058314515.1 Streptococcus sp. ELY_137 | reverse complement strand
TACGAGTTCGTTTGTGGTAAGATGGGTGTAGGTCATTTATGGTAGTTCCTCTCAGACAAATGTGGTGTTTATCTGAGCCTAACATAAATGGCTTTTTTCTGTCTAGCTTAATTTTACAAATTGGGCTGTCATAAAACTTCCTTTATGTTACCGTTTTAAGCAACAAACCTTAATGTTACCTCAAACCATATCATAACACATTTTAATGCAAAGGACTACTAGGCCCATTTTTATCCACGAGGGCTACCGCCATCCCTTGAAAACCAGTCCCGTTGGGATCATTTTTAGTGGCGACCACACGGAACTCCTGACCGTCCATCGTGATGGTGTTGGTTTCACCCTTTTTTAATTCATCATCGGGTTTAGCTGTAACCACATCCGCATTATATTTTTCGGCTGCTTTAGGATCAACGCTATAAACGTTTTGGTGCCTATTAAAATAATTAAGTTCTTTATCAGAATATTGATAAGACATTATTGCTCTCCTTTCTCTTTATCAGAATAACTAACTTTTACCTTGTCAGTTGTCGTTCCTTTATGGTGTTCTAAATACTGTTGTTGTTTATTTGTTAACGTTCTGTGTATTCCCCCTTGTGAAATTTCTTCATAGCTTTTGTCATAGCTTGCGCCAAATTTGATAACCTCACCATCGGAAAATGTTAATTTTATTTCACATTGCCATGCTCCAGGCGGAGATGTGTATTCAGGTTCTGTTAGTTCAATCTTTTCAATCCCTTCATAAGAATTCTTGAAGGCCTTAACCAAGCTCACCTCGTACTCTCGGTTACGTTTCAGTTCCTCTTGTTTGTGTTTACTGTATAAGTGCATAGCACTGCCTCCTATCATAATGACTAGGGCAATCAGACTGATTACCAGTATTAATTTTCTTTTTGTCATAAGCACCTCCTTTGCAGTATCGTCCTAAGTAAGAAACTTTAATGTTACCTTAAACTATGTCCATTCTTACCCACTAGCACTGCCACCATGGCTTACACTACCTTTGTCAGAATTAACTTTGACATTTGGCACAAATATTTTCCAGCATTAACCGCCATTCTCATGTAACAGCTCATCAAGGATTTTCTTAAGCTCTTCCGAGGTATAACCTGATGTAGCAATCAACTCTTGCTTTTCTTTTTGAACTTGCTCCATATCTTCTTCTAACTTTTTGGCGAAGTCAGATAGTTCATGAACACTCTCTTGAGATAGTCGATGATGTTCTTTTACTTCCTCCCATGATTTATGTAACTCTTGAGCAAAGTCTAAATCTTGACGGCGTTTAGTTTCTGGCAAGAGGGCTAACGAGAATGTTCTGGTAAGTTCCAATATCCCCCGAGATAATTTTTCACTGTCATGGACTAGTTTTTCATTATTTCTAAGCTCAGCTTGATATTTTTCAATAATGGTTTCCCGTTTTAGTAAGGCAAGGAACTTGTTTTTGAACTCTATTGCCCTTTTGTCTAACATAGACTACACCTCCCTTCGTGCCATTGTAACATATTCCTATACATACTGTTTTATGGGCAGCAACTGATTTTGATTTTTGAGCATAAACCAGCAATTATGGCATAAAAAATGAGTATCCAATCGTGTCAGATACTCATTTTCAGCACTAGCTTTTTGAAGACTTTTGATACATAAAAAGAACTTCTAGAAGTTAATTGTTGTCTGCCATACTTATTGAAAGACATTTACGGTGTCTTGTAGAGACGCTGTGCCCTATTCACAGTTTAAATAAGTTTCTGATAGATTATTCTATTTGTATTATCGAAAATCGATTGTTTTAATCATATCACGCAGTAGGGAAAATGTAAATGCTGATTTATCCTTTTTCCCTAGGCTCCCAGTCTAATCTATGACCAGCTAGGAAGCTTGTTTTGAAATTCTCTATGGGATGAAAATAGGCCTTGCCAAATTCATCAATCAAGCCATGAAATTCTTGGGCGTCCTGATAAGTGAAGGGGCCTGGAAGCTGAGATAGCTGGCGGTTCAAACTTTGATAGGTGGTCAATCCCTCAACACCTAAAAGCCCAAAGAGCGTGCGAGCATACTTGTCCGCTACGAATTGCGGCTGGTCGAAAATATAAGTCAGCAGCACATCAGCCGTCTCAGGTCCGACACCATGCAGCTTAAGCAGGGTATCGCGCAGACTTTCGCCATACTGCGCCACAGTAGCCTTGGGATCCTGATCATGGGCTAGGTACCACTGGGTCAGCGTTTGGATGGCCTTGCTTTTATTCTTCATAAAACCGGCTGGGCGAACCAGTTCCTCCAAATCTTCCAGCGGCAGCTGCTGAATACGGTGGAAATCGTAATCGGTCTGGGCTCTAATCAGCTGTGACGCACGAACAGCATTGCGCTCAGTTGTATTTTGAATCAAAATAGCTTCAATAATAATTTGCTGCTTACTGTCAGCCGGCCACCAACCAGTCGGCCCCATGTGAGCCAGCATCTTTTGATAGAGATCGTATAGGGTTAACTCCATACTACTTACAAAGCCCCGACAACCTTGTGAGGGAGATATTTTTCTTCCAGATAATCCATATCTTCCTGAGTCAAGTGAAGGTCAAAAGCTCCCATAAAGTCATCCAGATATTTTTCCTTGGTGACACCGACAATTGGAGAGTGGACGCCTTTTTGCCATAACCACGCTAAGGCAATCTGCGTGCGGGTGACACCGTATTTGTCAGCAAGTTCAGCGACCCGGTTAACAATCGCCATGTCCTGCTCCTCGGTACTGTCGTATTTACTTTGGGCTGTTGTATCCGTCTTACTGCGGGCTGTATCAGCTGTCCAATCGCGCACGACACGACCCGATGCCAAAGGACTGTAGGGCGCTAAACCAACACCTGTCTCCTGACAGAAAGGCAGCATTTCGCGCTCATCTTCACGATAGAGGAGATTATAATGATTTTGCATGACGGAAAATTTAGTCCAGCCGTTCTTTTCAGCAACATATTGCGCTTTCTGGAACTGCCAAGCATACATGGCTGAAGCTCCCAGATAACGAACCTTACCGCTGCCTACCAAATCGTTCAGGGCTGACATGGTCTCTTCAATTGGCGTATGATAATCCCAGCGATGGATATAGAGAATATCAATGTAATCAGTCCCCAGCCGCTTAAGGCTGCGTTCAACCTGATGGAAAATAGCCTTGCGTGAAAGCCCGTGGTTGTTGGGCTTACTTTCACCATTAGGCAAATCACTGAAGAAGCATTTGGTCGCAATCACCACATCTTCACGGTTGGCAAAATCACGAAGAGCTCGGCCGAGATACTCTTCACTGCTACCAGCCGCATAAACATTAGCCGTATCAAAGAAATTGATTCCTAGATCCAAGGCTTTCTTAATGATGACACGGCTCTTGTCCTCATCGAGAAGCCAGCCTGAGTGAAATCCCAGCGTGGCATCTCCAAAACTCATACAGCCTAAGCAAAGTTTAGAAACTTCCAAGCCTGTTGCTCCTAATTTCACATATTCCATGATGCTACCTCCTGTAGAAATTTCACCTTTATTCTATACCTTGAAGTCCACTATAAGTCAAGTTAAAACTTAAAAAACAAACAAATTATTTAACGCAGGATTCAGGCAGTTCCAGTCTTAACAGCAAGAAAAGTAAAAGGGAGTGGAATCAACCTAAAAATAACAAAAGCACTGGTCAGCGAAATTTTATTTTTAGCTGCTGTCCTGAAGGGCTGAGACAAAAGTCCTGTCGCCATAGATTATTTGAGATATAACAGTTTGACACAGTAGTTGGAAGTGAAGCTTGTTGGCTAGGTTAGCTTAGTCTTACCATTGCACATTGGGCTAAGAGATTATTCCAAATCAGAAATACTGGATGAGTTTTTGCTCAACTTCTATCTGACACTCATGATAGAAGTTATCCAATCGAGCCTTCCATTTCAAAAGAAATCAATCGGTTCAGTTCAACTGCGTATTCCATCGGTAATTCCTTAGCGAAGGGTTCGATGAAGCCCATGACGATTTTTTCAGTCGCTTCCTGCTCCGTGAGTCCGCGGCTCATCAGGTAAAAGAGCTGTTCCTCAGAAATTTTAGAAACCTTGGCTTCGTGCTCTAAAGAAACAGATGAATTGTGGATCTCATTAAATGGTACTGTATCTGAAGATGACAAATCATCCATTAGAATCGTATCACATTCTATGTGGCTGAGAGACTGGCTAGCATTTTCCTTAAAGGTCACCTGACCACGGTAGTCCACCTTTCCGCCTCCCTTGGCCAGTGATTTGGAAATAATCGAAGATTTCGTATGGGGAGCATTGTGGATCATTTTAGCACCGGTGTCTTGGTCTTGTCCTTTATTGGCAAAGGCGATGGTCAGCATGGTTCCTGTTGCTCCTTGGCCGTCCAGATAGATAGCTGGATATTTCATGGTTGTTTTGGAACCAAGATTGCCATCGATCCACTCGACCGTTGCGTCTTTTTTAGCCGTCGCCCGCTTGGTCACCAGATTATAGACATTGTCCGACCAGTTCTGAATAGTGGTGTAACGAATGTGGGCGCCATCCAAGGCGAAAACTTCAACAACAGCGGCATGCAGACTATTGGTCGTGTAGCTCGGTGCCGTACAGCCCTCAACATAGTGCATGCTGGCTCCTTTATCAACAATAATCAATGTACGTTCAAATTGACCGGTATTTTCATTATTAATACGTAAGTAGAGCTGCAGGGGGACTTCCACATGAACTCCTTTGGGAATATAGATAAAGGTGCCCCCTGACCAAACAGCTGAGTTAAGAGCAGCCAGTTTATTATCAGTCGGCGGTACCAATTGACCAAAATATTGACGAAAAAGTTCAGGATACTCCTGCAGAGCCGAATCAATATCTGTGAAAATAATGCCTTGGGCTTCGAACTCCTTTTTCATATTGTGGTAGACCGCTTCGGACTCATACTGGGCAACGGTCCCCGCCAAATAGGATTGCTCTGCCTCGGGAACACCTAAACGCTCAAAGGTCTCCTTGACCTTATCCGGCACCTCATCCCAAGTCCTAGCCGGCGCATCGGAGACTTTTTGATAGTAGACAATATCATCAAAATTGACACCTGATAAATCCGGTCCCCATGAAGGCAGAGGCATCTCCTCAAAGGCCTTGAGAGCCTTCAGGCGAAAATCCAGCATCCAGTCCGGCTCCTGCTTCTTCTGCGAAATCTGCCGAACCACATCCTCATTCAGTCCCTTTCCTGTTGAAAAGACAGGATCCATATCCACGTGAAAATCATAGTCTTGCTGATCGACCTGAAAGTTATCTTGGCTATCTGTTGTCATTCAATCGCCACCTTTCTTGTTCTCCATTATAATATTTCTTCTGATAAAAATATAGCTTCTGGTCTAAAAAATTAGATTTATCCAAGAGGCTCTAGTTCTCTCGGTCAAATCGCTTGCAATTAATTCTGCAGCCCCCTATAATAAAACAGAAATCAATAGATAAGAAGCGAGGAATATGATTTATGTCAGTAATGACGATAATTTTAGCAAGCCTCGTTGCTCTGGAATTTTTCTATATCATGTATTTAGAAACCTTTGCAACGACATCTGCCAGCACATCACGGGTTTTTGGCATGACTCGAGAGGAACTGTCAGCACCATCCTTAAAGACCCTTTTTAAAAACCAAGGTGTCTATAATGGTTTGATTGGGGTTGGCATTCTTTATGCCCTCATCTGGAATCCAAGCATGCTGTTGCCCATCATGATTTATATCGTACTGGTAGCAGCTTACGGTGCAGCCACGTCTAATCCTAAGATCCTCCTGACCCAAGGTGGTCTAGCCATCTTGACTATTATTACTGCAATATTTTTAGGATAAACTAACTATAAAAACTAGGCTTAAGGTCGATTCTAAAACAGTCTGATAAGAATAGTCAGCTTTTTAGTTCATCTACGTTACAGTCTAGTTTTTTTATTTATTGGGACGGGCGTCCCTAAACGTTTTTCAGCACCTCATTTGAGAGTGCGTAGACGTTTGGAAGACCGTTTTTTTTTTTGCGGCCATGGATTCATAAAATAAGAGGTTGAGACAAAAGCAGGACTTTTGTTTCAACCTCTTATGTAGGAAAGATAACGGTAAAGGTGATGGTGTCCCCTTTGTAGCTGGCAAAAATACGTCCTTTAAAAAGCTTAACTACGCTTTCTGCCATGGACAGTCCAATTCCAAATCCCGATTTTTTTTTGTTGCTATGAGATTCTTCTTCTCGATAAAAACGCTCAAAGAACTTGCTGTAATCAGTACCCTGTCCTTCTTTGTAGGTATTGGAGACTTGCAGTCTGGCTCGTTTGCGGGTGCGCCCTACCTGACTGAGGCTGACGCTGACCTTACCGCCTGCATCACAGTACTTATTAGCATTATCAACTAGGATGGTTACCAATTCAAAAATTGATTTCTCTTCTGCCTTAATGTGAATATCAGGCGATATAGCCATGACAAATTCTTTACCATCTCTAACCACTGGTCCTTTAAAATCCTCGGCAGCATCTTCTGCGACTGCCGAAAAATCGACATCAGATAGGGTTATATCGGGCTGCTCTTCCAGCCTAGCCATAGCCACCATTGAATTAATGAGGTTGCCCAAGCGACTGACCTGATCCTTGGTGGAAAGTGACCACTCAGTCTCACCGGTCATAAGCTCCTGTAGTTCCGTATTGGCCTGAATAATAGCTAAGGGAGTCTTAAGCTCATGCCCCGCATTGGTAACAAAGCGTCTCTGCTTCTCCATATTTCTGACAAAGGGGCGAATAATCCGACCTGAAAAGAGGGAAAAGATAGTGAGAAAAAGGACAAAACTGACAAGAGACATAAGAGAAGTCAGATGAGTCAGCCGTTTAGTGGAGGCGTAGAATTGGCTGCTATCTAAAACGACAATCAAGGTTTTCCCACCTTCTATCGGCGTTCGCTGATAAGAAAATTCAACATCATTGACTGTTAATGTGCCCTTATCTTTTTTAGAGTTCAATACAGTTTTAATAATACTAGCGACATCATCCGTTTTGACCGATTGAATATTATCAATCGAGGCGGATAACAATTTTCGATCTTTATCTAGAGTCAGGCTGAAATAACGGTACTGGTAGAGGGCATCAGGAGACGTAATTCCCAAGCGATCCGAGGTCTTATCATTATAAGTCAGCTCACCGTCATTGTTAGCTAAAAGCTGCAAGACACTGTCAATCTGTTGACGGGCTGTCAAATAATAAGCCGAAGTGAGCACATTAGAAAAGATAAAGAGTGCCAAAGCGAGCGCTGCCGCGGCAATCAAAATAATTCGAAAGCGCAACCGTCTAAACATAAACATCACCTGCCTTCTGTTAATTCAAAACCGCCTTCTGGCTCACCAAGAATCTCCAAATCGGCCTTGATGGCCTTGAGTTTCTGCCGCAGATAGGAGATATAGACATAGACATAGTCCTCTGTCACTTGATCGGCATCATCCTTACCCCAGACCTGCTGAAAAATCTCCTGAATAGATAGGCGCTTGCCAACATTTAGCATGAGAAATTCCATCAATTTTGCTTCCTTACTGGCTAAGCGAACCGAATTAGCCGCCGTCAGCTCCTGCTCTGCAATATTGAGGGTGACAGATCCAACCTCCAGCACCTTAGCCGTATAGGTATCGAGACGGCGCTCCATTGAGCGTAAACGTGCCAGCAATTCCTTTAGAGAGATTGGTTTCGTCAGATATTCATCAGCCCCTGCGTCCAAGCCAGTTACTCGGTCATTGATTTCAGACATAGCTGTCAGCATGATGACGGGGGTACGATTGCCTGATTCCCGCATCTCCTTCAAAGCTTCTAGACCTGTTTTTACCGGCATCATGATGTCCAAGACCATCACATCGTAAGCCTTCTCGCGTGCCAAATTGACAGCTATTTGACCATTTGCCGCATGATCAACCTGATAGCCTTGGTGCTCCAAAGCTGCTTGATATACGCGAGCAAGTTGTTCTTCGTCCTCTGCTAATAAAATATGCATAGGCATTTAGTCACCACTTTCTTGAATCAAATTACGGATAGTCTGCATGGTTAAATCACAAGAAGCTAATTCATCAGCACAGCGTTTAAGTTCTCGCGTGATCATCTCCGGATTTTTAATATCGCGCTTATACTTCATCTGGTGTTCCAGACTAGCCCAAGAATCTTGAGCGATAGTCCGCAGCTGGATTTCTGCAAAATAATGCCCCCTGCTATTTCCATCTACATCCGGAAAGTCTGTTTCGATATCTAATATCAAATGATAGGAGCGATACCCATTAGGCTTAGCATTAAAAATGTAGTCCTTCTCATTGTAAACACTAACTCCCGGTAGATTCTTGAGCACCTCCACCGTTTTGTAAATATCGTCAACAAAGCCGCAAACTACCCGAATACCAATACTGTCTCGGATAGCTCTGAGAGCAGATTGCGGTTGAAGCGGAAGCTTTTTTCGGCGACATTTTTCAACCATGCTGTCCTCATCCTTAACGCGAGCAAGCAGGTGTTCATAAAGCTTAAAGCCAGTTGCTGCCTTCTGTTTTTTATTAGCAAGCTCAATACTATCTGTTAGAAGCTTTAAAATCTGCGGTAGGTAGTCGGCATAGTCACCATAGATACTTGACATAAGAATTTCCTTTTAAATAATAATAGAATGCACTTATTATAGCACACTTGCAAGCATAATTTGCTATTGAAAAAACCGCTTCAGCGAAACGGTTTTAACCACTCGAACCCATAAACGTAAGTGCCCCTTCTTAGGAGTTAGAGAACCAATCCAGTCTAAAAATAGTGTTATTGCTCCAAGGTCTAAAAAGTCAGGGATGCACCAAGCCATGCTCTGTCTAATAAGCTAGTTATTCTACTTGCTCCCACAGACTCGGGACTAAAAACTAAATTCACAGAAAAAACGACCTTCTTCTGCCTTTTAAGCAGCTGCTTGTCCTTCCTTCAAAATTTCTTCAATCAGGTAAAGAATAAGACTGACTAGTAAGCTGAGGGCAACCGTCAGCAGGATCCCCCAAGCCAATTCGGGCAGACTCCTTGTGCGTAGACCATCAAAAAGAACAGTGCCTAGTCCACCAGCATTTACGGTTGAGGCAATAGTCGCAATAGCTATGATAGAGGTCGCAGCAAGGCGGATACCGGCGATAATGGCTGGTAAGGCCAAGGGCAACCGAATTTTAACTAACACCTGAACAGGTGTCATTCCCATACCAACCGCTGCTTCTATCACACTGGCATCTACCTGAACCAGTCCTTCAAGAAAGGTTCTCACCATAGTATACTGGGCATAAACAACCAGAGTAATCACAGCTGTCGCGGTTCCTAACCCTGTCCAAGGAATAAGGAGGGCAAAGAGAGCAAAACTGGGCACGGCGTACAGCAGCGACAAAATATAGACAGAAGGCTGGCGCAGTCTAGGTACCAAAAGCAAAATAACAGTAATGATACTAGACACTAGCAGAGCCAATAAAAGCGAGATACCTGCCAGCACAATATGCTCAATCGTTGCTGTAATTAGCTGATTCGACGCCGTTTGAAAATACTCAATCATTAGCAATACTCCATAAAGATTCTTGGGCACGTGCAGTCTCAACTAACTTGCGGACAAAGTCCCCCTGCGGCTCTCTGATAATCTGTTTAGGACTGGCAAACTGACAAACTTTCCCCTGATCCATGATTAAAACACGATTGCCTAATTTAAATGCCTCTGTAATATCGTGAGTGATAAAAATAAAGGTCTTATCTCCCAGTTGCTGATGGAGCTCTACAAGCTGTTCCTGCAAATCTGTACGCGTAATAGCATCAATGGCTCCAAAGGGCTCGTCAAATAGAATGACATTAGGATTCGATGCCAGAGCCCGAGCAACACCGACTCGCTGTTGCTGTCCACCTGAAAGTTCATGAGGGTAGCGCTTGCCATATTCAGCAGACGGTAGCTGGACCAGCTCTAGAAGGCGGTCTGTCTCCTCAGCTATTCGTTTCTTATCCCACTTGAGCAGTTTGGGAACCGTAGCAACATTATCAGTTACTGTCAGATGTGGAAAAAGGCCAATTTGCTGAACGACATAACCAATATGACGTCGGTGAGCGATGGGATCAAGCGACAGCAAATCCTTTCCTTCAAAAAACACCCGCCCCTTACTTGGTTCAATCAAGCGATTTATCATCTTCAGCGTCGTAGTCTTGCCAGAACCCGAGCTTCCGAGGATTGTGATAAATTCCCCTTTTTCAATGGTAAAAGTAACATCATCGACAACAGCCTTGTCGTTATATACCTTGCTGACATGATCAAATTGGATAATCTCTGCCATACTCTCCTCATTTCTTGTCTGTCAAAAATCTTTGCAAGAGGCCGAACGAAAATTCATCCAGTCCGCATGTTTTTGAATAAATTCTCAGTGCAGTAGGTGGCTGGCTTTCCTTTTGCCACAAGGTCAAAGCGGAAAGTTAAATGAATGCAATGAACGCTGTTCATCTTATCCCCAACCTCCAAAGGTCCCAGCTTTTCCAGTCACTAGTCACTACCTGACAATCAGGAAGTGATGGGATCTAAAAATTTTTGAGGCTCTCCTTGCTTCTTGCACCTTCTTACTTAATAGTTTCATAGTAGTCTCTGGCCACTTTTTTATAATCTTCCTTATCAACATCAACCTTAGCGTTGAGTTTTGTCACCGTTTTAGTGGTCAAAGATTTAGTAACCTGATTCAGGATTCCTTTTACCTCAGGATATTTCTTAAGCGTTTCATCACGGATAACAGGGGCTAAATTATAAGGCGGCCAAAAGGCTTTATCGTCCTTCAAAAGCGTATACTTATCTGTATCAACCAGTTGCCCTTCTGTCGTATAGGCTGGCGTGACATCCGCTTTATTATTGGCCAGAATCTCATACTTCAAGCTATTATCATAGGTTTTTGACGATTTCCAATTAAAGCTACCATAAGTCTTTTCCAGCCCTGGCAAACCATCTTCACGCTGGTCAAATTCACCTTGACTAGCAAAACGGAGCTCCTGCGCATGTTTCTGTAAATCTGAAATCGTCTTAATATTTAATTTTTTTGCGGTTTCAGTCCGGATTACCAAACCTTGACTGTCATTAGCTTGAGCATAGTCCAGCCAAGTCAATTTGAATTTTTTTTCATAGTCTGTTTTTACCGTTTTATAAACAGCTTTGGGATCTGTCTGCATATTTTCTCCTAGGACAGATAGGAGCCCTGTTCCTGTGTACTCGGGATAAACATCAATCTCATCATTTTTTAAAGAATTATGAATGAGAGAACTTCCGATATTGGCCTTGCGGTCAACCTTATAGCCGTGGTCTTCTAAGGCTAAAGAATAAACTTCTGCCACGACAAGGTTTTCAGTGAAATCCTTAGAACCAAAACGAATCGTTTCCTTACTACCTGCGCCATTTGACATCTTTAAACCTGCAGCAAAGAATCCGCCAACAAGCAACACCAAGAATGCTAAGATAGTGCCTAATAATATTTTTTTATTTTTCATTTGACATTACTCCATTTAATTCCTAAATCCAAAACCAGCATGCTGAAAAAGGATAAAATCGCTACCGAACCACCGCCGATAATCAACAAGTCATACCTAAAGAGCTGGAGTCCGGAAAAAATAAGATTTCCTAAACCGCCAGCACCGATATAAGCAGCCAGTGTAGCGCTGGCAATAATTTCAACCAAGGAGAGCTTAATCCCATTGAGAATATAAGGCAGGGCTAGAGGAAGGCTCACTTGAAGCATCAACTGAGACTGGGTCATACCAAGACCAATCCCAGTCTCCAGCAAATCATCTGAAACCTGTTCAAAGCCAACAACCGTATTAACCAAGATTGGCGGCAGACCCAAAAAGATCAATGCTATCAGGGCTGGTACTGTCCCAACTCCAACCAAAGGAATGAGGATAAAAAGTACACCGAGACTAGGGATAACCCTCAAAGCCTGACTGGCCCCCGTTATCAGCTGCTTGAGATGAGGCCTTCGATAAGCATAATAACCTAGACTAAAGCCCAAAAGCAGCGAAATAAAGAGCGCTGATAAACTCAGACTGATATGCTGCCAGACATAACCCCAATAGGCAGCGCTATGGGCCGTAAAATATTGACTAATTTTCTCAACCATTAGTGCACCTGATGACTTTCTATCAAGCTCTTAAATTTCTGCGAGAAGAGCCGAGTTGCCTCCAACAGCGTTTCTTGCTGCTGCTGACTGAGAGCAGACATCGCCTGCTCTTCGTAACCATAAAAAGGAGCAACGATCGCTTGGAACTCACGCTGACCATCTGCTGTCAGCATGACTAGTTTTTTACGCTTATCAACTAGACTAGGTTCTAAGCGGAGCCAGCCTTTTTGGCGATAGGTCTTAACGATGGCTTGAATAACCTGCTTGGTTGAAAAAGTCCGTTTGGCTAAACTCTCCTGCGTCATCCCCTTGGAACGATTGTAAATCCACATCAAAACCAAAAAAGATTTGCTGGTCATGCCGTGTTGACGGGCATAACTTTCAATGAGCGAAAACTGCTCATCCCGCAAAATAGCATATTGCTGCGCCTTAGTTAGCGTCATTTCTCATCCCTCACTCTTCAAATTTTAGAAAGTAAAAATATTTTACTATTACAGTTTAACATATTCTTTCTGTGAGTCAACTAATTAACACCCCCCTCTTAGTCAAAAACTCAGAGGTTAGGTTACTACTCTAGCAAGTATTTATTGCAAATCAATTATCACTATATTGAGAACTATTAAGAATTCAAGTAATTATCACTACAAGCTGCTCCTGCCAGCTTTTCTAGATGAGCCTGCTATCTTAATTTTAGATGAGGTCGATTTCAAAAGTCTATAAGCTGCCCTTACCTAGTTTGATTTTAATGTTTTGTGACTATAATTAATGGATAAAAATAAAAAATACAAAGCCTTCTTTGCCTCGAAAGCTAAGGCAGAGAAGACTCTGTGTTTGTCTGAGTATTTATTTTGTTCTGCTGCTCTTCAAACTCAAAGCTAATAGGAAACCGGCAATAGCAAGGCCTAATGTGAAATAAAAACCGTAATGAATCCCATTTGTAAAGGCAGCTGCATGATTGGAACCATGGTAATGAGATTGCCCCAATACCAAGAAACTCGTAGCTAATGCTGTAGCTATAGCACCGATAATTTGCTGCATCGTATTCATAATCGTTGAACCATCAGCCGATTCAGCCCCATGCAAACTGTTAAGAGCATGTGTTTGCGAAGGAGACATAGCTAAGGGACAGCCAATCATTAAAACAATATGGGCAGCAATAACATAAGTGACCGATGATGCTGGAGTAACAAGAATCAGCATAACAGCCCCTATAATAGCGATGATAAATCCTAACCGAGCCGGCATCGGTGCTCCCAAATTATCATAAAGGCGGCCTGATACAGCTGATACTAGAGCATTAACAAGGCCGCCAGGCAACATAATAACCCCTGTCATAGCAACAGGCAAACCCATACCATTTTGAATAAATTGCGGAAAGAGATACATAGCTGATAAGATAATAGCAAAATCCAACATAACCAGAACAGCCCCGATCCTAAAGGCTGGTTTGGTAAAAATTTTCAAATTAAGAATAGGATTTTGAAGATGCAGCTGACGGTAAGTATAAAATGTCAAAACAAGGATTCCAACTGCCAAAGCTCCCAGAACAATCGGTGAGCCCCAGCCTTGATCACTAGCAAAACTAACACCGAAAACCAAGGCGCCAAACCCCACAATACTGGATAAAACAGACAGAAAATCAACCTTAGGTTTCGTCAACTCTGCCACATTTTTTAGAAAAACTAGGGCAAAGATTAAGGCGACTGCCAGAATAAGGGCAAAAGACCAAAAAATATAGCGCCATGACAGTTTTGCCAGCAAAAGTCCTGTTAAAGTCGGACCAATAGCAGGAGCAAACATGATAACCAGCGCATTAACTCCCATAGCTGCTCCTAGCTTTTGCATAGGAAAAATCTTCATGGCTACAGTAAACATTAGGGGTAGAATGAGACCAGTTCCGATCCCTTGAATCATTCGACCTGCCAATACAAGACTAAAATTGCTTCCCAAGGCCGAAACAACAGCACCGCAGATAAAAGCCAGAATAGCAAAGATAACTGTCTGCCGGGTCGTAAACCATTTTGAAATCAAGCTGGATAAAGGCAAAACGATACCAATAACCAGCATGTAACCCGTTACCAGCCACTGCAAGGATGACGCTCCTACATTTAAGGCGACTTCCAATTTAGGCAGGGCAATATTTAGTGATGTTTCAGAAAGCATCCCCACAAAGGCTCCGATTAACATACTTGTCATAGCTAACCAAGGATGAGCAACATGAACCGAAGCTCGCGCAGTGTTTTCTTGCTTGTGTTCTTCCACAATAATTCTCCTCTCAGTAAACAACAGCTAATTCTGAAGCTAAATAAAAAGAGCCTTTCAAAACAAGAAGGAGACAAAACTTGCGAACAAGCAAGGCTTGTTTCAACTCCCACTTCGAAAAAACTCATTTTTCTGCAATATAAATGCTGTTTTTTTTGTATGATTATAGATCCCCTAGTCAAAAAAAATCAAAATCAGGCCGGGCAACCAGGCAACAAAGCATCCCAGTAACTATGGGCAGCCTGCTGCAGGCGATCCACCTAGCTGCCGTACTAGTTGTCAAAGTCAGCAACCTGCCTTTGTAATTTCCAAAGAGTATCGACTCAGCGATCCATGGCTTATCTTATCAAATTAAAAATTTTTTTGTAAGTCTTTTCTCAAAAAAAGAAAAACAATTTCTGAAAATCACAGGAAAGCGATCTATAAAAGAGCCCTCCTTTCGGAAGGCCCTTTTACAGTTTTAGGCTGAAGCGAACTGTGAATTGTAAAGGTCGGCATAAAAGCCACCTTGAGTCATGAGCTCATCATGATTACCCTGTTCGATAATATTACCTTCTTTCATTACCAGAATCAGATCGGCATTGCGAATAGTAGATAAGCGGTGAGCGATGATGAAGGATGTCCGTCCTTCCATCAGTTTGTCCATAGCCTGTTGAATCAACTCCTCTGTCCGAGTATCAACCGATGAGGTTGCTTCGTCTAAAATCAGGAGCGGTGAGTCCTTGAGCAAGGCCCGAGCGATAGTCATGAGCTGCTTCTGACCGACAGACAGGGTAACCGAGTCATCCAGAACAGTATCATAGCCCTGCGGCAGGGTTTTAATATAGTGATGGACACCGACTGCCTTGGCAGCAGCAATAACCTGGTCATCTGTTATATGATCTTGGTTATAAATCAAATTCTCTTTAACGGTTCCCTCAAAGAGCCAAGTATCTTGAAGCACCATTGAGAAGGCATCGTGAACTTCAGAGCGTTTCATATCGTGGATATTAACACCGTCGATGGAAATGCGTCCTTTATTGATTTCATAAAAACGCATCAGCAAGTTCACAATAGTCGTTTTACCAGCACCAGTTGGACCGACAATAGCAATCTTTTGGCCAGATTTAGCATGAGCAGAAAAATCATGGATAATGGTTTTATCCTCATTGTAACCAAAGAAGACATTCTCAAAAGCTACATCCCCCTTAACAGTTTGCAATTGGCGGCTCTTGCTTCCTTCTTCTTCCATTTCCTCTTCATCTAAGAATTCAAAAACACGCCCCATTGCAGCATTAGCCGACTGGAGTTGGGTAATCCCCTGCGCAATCTGAGAAATAGGCTGGGTAAAGATGCGAACATAGGTCATAAAGGCCACGATCGTCCCCATGGTAATATCACCATTGATTGCCATCCGTGCCCCAACGATACAGACCATAACATATCCAAAGTTCCCGACAAACTGCATCATGGGCATCATGATGCCTGAGAAAAATTGAGATTTCCACATACTGGAAAAGAGCTTCTTATTGAGGACTTCAAACTGTTCCTTACTTTCCTGCCGAGCGTTATAGCTGGTGACAACATTGTGTCCTGAGTAGATCTCTTCCACATAGCCGCTGACGTCAGCGAGATTCTTTTGCTGACGTTTAAATAGGGGTTGACTTTTAGCTATGATAAGAGCTGTCACAGAAAAGCCCCCAAAAACCGATAAAATCGCTGTTGCTGCCATAGTACCATTAGTCCTGATCATCATAAAGATGGAACCCAGCAGTAAAATAACCGCCGATACCATGGAAACCAAGCTTTGGTTGAAGGACTGGGTCAGCAAGTCCACATCATTAGTCACTCGTGATAGGGTATCGCCTTGGGAGTGGCTGTCAAAATAACTCAAGGGAATTTTATTAATCTTATCAGCGATAGCATCGCGCAGACGCTGTGAAAATCGCTGGATAATAGTCGAAACGATAAAGCTGGCTGCGTAAGACACCAAAGCGCCACCGGCATAAAGTAAGGCCAGCGTCAAGGCGATATGACCAATCTTATCCAGATCAATTTCGCCTGTCAGCCCTTTGGTCATGGTATCTGTCATCTCCTTGAGACGGTCAGGACCAATAACGGTAATTGTGCTGGATACAGCCGTAAAGATAACCGCTAATCCAAATACTGCCCGATACCCCTTCAGATAAGGAGTCATTTGGCTGAATAAAGATTTAGATTTCTTTTTATTTTCCATTTTCTAACTCCTCCTTAGATAATTGTGAATAGGCAATTTCTTGATAAACAGGATTATTGGCTAAAAGCTCTTTATGGGTACCCTGCCCAACGACTCGCCCTTCA
Source organism: Streptococcus sp. ELY_137 (assembly GCF_058314515.1). NCBI lineage: Bacteria > Bacillati > Bacillota > Bacilli > Lactobacillales > Streptococcaceae > Streptococcus > Streptococcus sp. ELY_137. The sequence continues at coordinate 28,359 of NZ_JBZFUL010000016.1, read as the reverse complement.
TCCAGAACCAAGATCTGGTCAGCATCCATAATAGTCGAAATCCGTTGGGCAACAATCAATTTAGTCAAATCTCTAGTCTTATCATTAAGTTCTTGGCGCAGAATCCGATCGGTCTTATAGTCCAAAGCCGAGAAGGAATCATCGAAAATCAGGATTTCCGGTTTACGGGCCAAGGCACGGGCAATAGCCAGACGTTGCTTCTGACCGCCAGAGAAATTGGTTCCGCCTTGGGCAACTTCTGTATCCAGTCCCTTTTCCTTACTTTCAACGAAATCCTTGGCTTGAGCTAGTTCCAAGGCTTCCCAGATATCATCGTCTGACAGCTGACCTTGGGCACTTTCACCCATGGCAATATTAGAACGAATAGTTCCGCTAAAGAGGACGGCTGTCTGTGGAATATAGCCCACCTTGTTATTAAGATCATCATGGCTATAGTCATCGACCTTGACCCCATCCACTTTAATCCAGCCTTCTGTCGCATCATAGAAACGCGGAATTAGGTTAACCAGAGTTGATTTCCCCGAACCAGTAGAACCGATAAAGGCAACAGTCTGTCCCTTTTCAGCTGTAAAGGAAACATGTTCAATAACAGCAGCAGAATTTTTACTGTAGCGGAAAGAGACATCATGCACTTCCACTCGTCCCTTGCTGCCATCATCAGCCTTGGAATCTTTTTTGAAGATAACCGATGGCTTCAAGGCTAAAACTTCGTTGATCCGCTTAGCAGAAACTAGAGCCCGCGGCAGAATAATAAAGATAGCCACCATCATCATAAAACCAATAACAACTTGCATAGCATAAGATGAAAAGACCACCATATCACTAAAGATGGAGACACGATCCTTGAGCGCGTGTGCAGCTGCTGCTACCATCTTCATTACTTGAGGGCTCGTTTTATCCACTGCCGGAATCTTGATATCATTAAGCAAGTTGGCACCGATCCAATAAATAGCCAGAGTCAAACCGCTGGAAACGGCAGTCATAACAGGATTCATCAAGGACATCAGACGAAAAACAAAGAGATTAAGCTTGGTCAGATTGGCATTTTCTTCTCGGAACTTCTCATCCTGATAGCTTTCCGCATTATAGGCCCGAACCACACGCACACCCGTTAAGGATTCACGAATAGTAGCATTGAGATCATCGGTCAAGCCCTGAACCTTGCGCTGCCGCGGAAAAGCGACAAACATCAAGACCGACAGCAAGATAAAGACAACCAAAACAGCTACACCGACAGCACCAGTCCACTCATCGCTTTTGCCCCAAATTTTAGTCAGGGCCCAGACAGCCATAATTGGTCCGCGGGTTACCACCTGCATCCCCATAGTAACCATAATTTGCAGCTGTGTTAGGTCATTGGTCGTCCGAGTCAGCAAACTCGGCACAGAAAATTTCTTAATCTCAGCCTGAGAGTAGTCTGTCACCTGGTTGAAGATATCCGAGCGCAGCTGTGTCGTAAAGCTGGCAGCCGTTCGTGCTGCCAAAAAACCGACTAGAACAGCCATCAAAAAACTCCCAAATGAGAACATGAGCATCTTAGAACCAGGCTTCATGATATCTGATGTCGTCGTCCCTTTATCCTGCAGCAAGGTAGTGATTTTAGACATGTATTCTGGTGTCTTTAAATCCATCCAAACTGCTAGACAAATGAAGACCGTACTTAAGACAATCATGCCCCACTCTTTGGCACTTAATCGTTTAAAAATTTTAAACATGTACGCCTCCTATTTTTCTAAATTAATTTTAAGCTGTTTAAAAACTTTATGGGTAACTTCCAAATCTTGTTCATCAATTCCTTTGAGAAGCTTGTTATGAATTTCCTGACGAAAGATAGCTAGCTCTTGGGCTTTTTCACCCCCCCAATCCGTCAAGACAATCTGCTTACAGCGCTTATCTCTCAAGGAAGGCTTAACTAGAATAAATCCATTCTTCTCCATGCGCTTGATGAGATTACTAGTGACAGACTTGGAAATATCCAGCTTCTCCTCAATATCCTTGATGAAAATTTCGTCATGACGATTTTCGTAAAGATAAGAAACAGTGAAACCCTGAGGGCCAGCCAAGTGTTCGACCCCTCGTGCCTTGGCCAATTCCTGAATAGCAGCTTCCATAGTATTGATGAAGTTTCTGAAAGTATCAAAAGGATCTTTCATGAAAACACCTCACATTTCCTGAAAACATTTTAGTTCTCGTGAGAATCATTCTACTCGCCCTATACTTTAAAGTCAAGCAATAAGTTCTCATGGAAACTTTTGGCTAATGCTTAAAAAGATAATTGTTCGTTTATATATAAACAATCGATAAAAAATATATTGAATAATTCGTTATTTAGTTGTAAACTTATGTAGAAAAAGTAAACTATTCGGAGGTATTTATGAAAAAACGTATATTACTAAAAAGTAGTATTTTAGCCATCGCAGCTAGCTTGATCCTTCTAGCTGCTGAGGTTTCAGCTGATCAAGTAGATGTCCAAGTTCTTGGAGTCAATGACTTTCACGGTGCCTTGGATACGACGGGGACGGCTTCTATGCCAGATGGGCCTGTCAGAGATGCCGGCGGTGTTGCCCAGCTTGATGCTTATATGGACGATGCTCAGACGCAATTCCAAGCTGAGCATCCACAGGGTGACACGACTCGAGTACAAGCAGGTGATATGGTTGGAGCCAGTCCTGCCAATTCAGGTCTTCTGCAGGACGAACCAACTGTTAAAGCCTTTAATCAAATGGATGTCCAATTCGGAACCATTGGCAATCACGAATTTGATGAAGGTTTGGCTGAGTACAACCGAATCGTTCAGGGACAAGCACCGGAACCGGGTCAATTCGATCCAATTGTTGACCAATATTCAGCTGACGGCCAGCAAGAAGCCGCAAAACAGCAGATCCTAGTCGCTAACATCATTGACCAACAGACAAATCAAATTCCCTTTGGCTGGCAGCCCTATGCTATTAAGACCATTCCTATCAATGGCAAAGAAGTCAAGATGGGCTATATTGGTATTGTTACGACTGAAATTCCCAATCTCGTCTTGAGGAAAAATCTCGAAGGCTACACTTTCCTAGATGAGGCCGAAACCATTGCCAAATATGCCAAGGATTTAAATGACCAAGGCGTCCATGCCATAGGTGTTCTGGCTCATGTTGCTGCCGACAATGATGCGGGAGAACTTGAAGGTGATGCTGTGCCGATCCTTAATAAGCTCAACCAAATTTATCCAGACCATAGTGTTGATATTTTCTTTGCCGGTCACAGTCACAAGTACGCCAATGGGGTGGTTGGCAGAACACGTGTTGTTCAGGCCACTTCTCAGGGTAAGGCCTTTGAAGATGTCCGCGGCGTCTTAGATACCGATACAGGTGATTTTATTGATATTCCAAGCGCTCAAATTATCCCTGTAGCACCAGGCAAGGCAGGTAGTCCTGACCTTCAAGCTATTGTTGACGATGCCAGCAGGCGGGTGAAAACTGTCACGCAGGCTAAAATCGGAACTGCTACACTTCCTCAAGCTATCACTCGGGAGACCAACCAAGATAAGGAAACAGCTGTTGGTGATTTGGTTACTCAAGGACAATTGACCATTGCTCGTAAAACCTATCCTGATGTTGATTTCGCTTTAACGAATAATGGTGGTGTTCGTTCAGATTTGATTGTTAATCCTGACAAATCTATCACTTGGGGAGCTGCCCAAGCCGTTCAGCCATTTGGTAATGTCTTACAAGTTGTTCAGCTGACAGGCCAACAGATTTATGACGCCCTTAACCAACAATATGACGAGCAACAACGCTATTTCTTTCAAATGGCTGGGCTTCACTATCTCTATACCGATAATCCTGCTGGGGGCAAGGAAACACCTTATAAAGTGGTCAAAGCTTATAAGGATGACGGCAGCGAAATTGATCCGAGTCAGACCTACAAGGTGGTCATCAACGACTTCCTCTATGGTGGTGGTGATGGTTTCTCTGTGTTGCGCAATGCTCCCCTGATCGGTGCGATTGATCCTGATACCGAAACCTTTGTCCAATACATCAAAGATCAAGAGGCTGCCGGTAAAACGGTTGTTATACCGGAGATGAACCACAAGACCTATGTCACCGTTCAAACGGCCCATACCTATCAAGACCGACCAGACCGACCTGATGGTCGTCATCTGCTGACTATAGAGACCTATGTCAATCGTCAAGGTCAGCCAGTCGGTCAAGCAATTATCAGCGACCAACTGATTAAAGAAAATCAGTCTGACGCAAGAACCGAGCAAAAAACCCAAGTTCTACCAAGTGCTAGCTTTAGCCTCACACCTCTTGCTGACAAGACAGGAAATCAGTCAACCGCTGCTCAAGCGAAACAAGTTAAGCGAACTGAGGCTAAGTCCTTGCCGGAAACGGGGGCCGAGGAGAAATCAGCGACTGCCCTCAGCCTAGTCGGTCTGATCATAACATTTACAGTCTTCTTTATGGGAAAGAAAAAGGAAGAAAACTAGCTCTAGCTTAAGAATTTTTCTATGAAATGAAAAAAGCATGACATCTCATTCCTCAAACGAAGGGAAAATGTCATGCTTTTTTGTGATAGGTAAAACTAGACTTTCAAGCGGATAGATCAGATTCTTCTTATAATACAAGAAAAAGCCTATTTCTATTATCATTTTCGAAATTTTTATCGTTGGTCTGGGCTAAATCAAAATCCTGCATGCGATCTAAACGCTCAGATCTTTCCTTTGGTAATAAGCTGCGCTGACGATCAAGCTAATTGCAATAACAGCCCCAGCAACAGCTAAATAGGCTGGCTGTAATTTGATTTGACTGAAACATCTGCGCCGCTCGCAAAATAGTAGGGTGTCAGGTATTTGAGAAATGCGATATCCGGCACAATACGGCACATTATATCCATGACGTAGAGCAGCAAAACCAGCCCGAGTGAGAGACCAATTTGTTTTTTACGGCTGAAAGCAGAAACTAAGAAAGCCAGGCTGGCAATTTCAATCTGCAGCAAAAAGGCTAAGACGTGATACCTGAGAAAGAGATTATAAGAAAAGTCTAAATCAATCTGCCAGATACCAAATACTTCCAGTCCTATAACGATTAGATTAAATATCAGCAGCATAAGGATCAGGCTAATATACTTCCACATCAGGATGTTCAGACGGGCAAAAGGAAGCGTGTAAAGAAATTCACTGGTATGTCCTTCTTCTTCCTTGGACAGACTGCTTGCTACCATCATAGCCGCAAACATCCCAGCCCCCAGTCCGAACATTAAAACAATCTCAGTCGCAAAATAGCCGTCTAAAGTTGCGATACTAACCTTATCCAGCCCCAAAGCTTTGGCCATCTCTCCCATATTAGCATAGAGAGCTGCTGTATCTGTCAGCTGATCCTTCACACTTTTGTATAAGACAATGCAGCCCCAGCAAACAGCGAATGGTTGTTGATTTCCCAGAACCATTTGAGCCCAAAAAACCAAAGATTTCACCTTTCTCAACAGGTAGGGAAACATCTTCGACGCCCATGTGGCGGCCATATTATTTGCGCAAATGCTTGATATCAATAACAGTTTCCATGTGATTGCTTCCTTTCCTTAGATAGAAGTGTTTAAGAATTCCAATAACAGTTGATTATACTTATCAGGCTTGAGCATATTAGACGGATCAAAGGAATCTTCAATAACTTTAATTTGGCTGGATGGCATAACTTGATGAATTCTCTTCATATAGTCGATCAAAAGATTATAACGGTCTCCCACCAACAACAAGATAGGTATTTTTAACTGACCAATCTTCTCAGTATAATTAATTTGGTTAATAGCCCTGCGCTGTAAAACCACTTCCCGACTGCGTAAGTTTCCCATAATGGTTTCCATATAACTTTGTGCTTCTGGAAATCCTTTATACTGTGATTTTACCGACCATTTAAGAAGACCGCGACAATAATAGAGCCATAAACTAGCACTTATAGCCATTTTATTAAGAAACTCCTTGATGTTATGAATAGTCGTATCAGAAAATGTATCAGTTAAAACCAATCCCTTAACATAATTTGGATAGTTGACTGCAATATGCTGACAGACAATCCCACCATATGACGTTCCACAAAATACTGCCTCTTTAATGTTAAGTTCATCCAGTAAAGCAATCACAGCAGCAGCCTGCTTTTCAATCACTTGCTTAACAGGGACTTTTAAAATAGAGGATTTTCCGTTTCCCAATAAATCAGGGCAAATTACTCTATATTGATGCTGAAAAGCTAGAATTTGCTGTAAAAACATTCGTCCATCGCAGCCAAGACCATGTAAAAAAACTAGGGCGATACCTTCCCCAGTATCACTGTAATACATCTCGTCATTATTTAATTTCATTAATTTTATCTCTGACATAATATTCCACTTGCCACTTTCTTTGATTCTTATAATCATCCAACAATCTATTTAGCTTCTTGCTGTCAATGTTACGCTTGATTTTGTTGGCAATAAAAATAGTCAAGTATTCCAGCATCACATAGAGGACAAAGCAAGCAGCTGCTAGGAGATTGCTATCAAACCAGCTCAGCCATTGCCCAACAGCACCATAGAGGCAGGAACAAACGATTAAGCCTAGCAGTTCTCTCCCTGCTAACCTATCAGCTTCATCAAAGTTTTTAAACAGAAAAACCTGAATCTGAGTGATAACATAGGCCGCAATGACCATTTCGATTAAATAATAGATATTGGCTGTTGTCCTTCCCTGCAAAAGCTGGTAAACAGCATAGAAAAAATAAACACAAAAACAATAGATAGCTGTCTTATATTCATTGGCAATTTCCTGACTTAAGAAACGTTCCCACCGCTTAGTCTTCATCTTTAATTCCCTCCTGCAAGACCTGTCTGAGTTTATTGGCGTATTTACGTGAGATAAGGACACGTTCACCATTGTCCAGAGTGGCTTCGATCCGGCCAAAAGACTGGCTTTTAAAGCTCTCAATGTGGTACATATTGAGCACCATAGCTTTAGCAGAGCGAAAGAAGCCGCAGTGAGCATAAGCGACAGTCAAGTTTTTCAGACTTGGCGCAACCTGATAAACTGATTGAGCAGTATAAAGAAAGGTTTTGCCGTCAATACTCTCAAAGTACAAAATATCGTCCAAAGCCAAATAGCGGTCTCCGCTGTCATTGCGCGCTAAAATTTTATCGCTGTCTTGATTAACCAGACGGCTGATAGCTTCTACCTTGGTACTGTATTTTCGATAGCGAATAATCACTTCTTCTTCGCCATCAGAAATTTCTTCTAACTTCAATTTCACAGGATCGCCTCCTTAGCGACTATTATAACAAATCCCTCCTCTTGTGAAAGCGTTTTAGAGCTGAGATGCAAGAAAATGCTCTAACATGCAGCTAAAGAAAAAACGGCAATAGTTTCATTAGCCTTTTAACGTGAAATGAATCGCAGATCATAAACATTTATTTATCCCCCTGCATACCAAAAGTTAGAGGAAAATTCCGAACTTTTCAAAAGTTCAATTTTTCTCCCCTTTTTTCTTACTGAACGCTTGATCTGAAAAAGACACTTCTGCATCATATATAGGTAAGCGGGACTTTAAAAACTTGATTTATCGGTGTGTCAGAGACTATTTCAGTTACTACGACTTATCAATATAAAATAAACAAAAAAAGAGTTTGGAACAGTCTTTGTGATATACTCCCCTCATAGTGGACAGTGAAAAAACAAAATTCACTAGACACTATAAGGGGAGTTTTTCGTATGTCTAAAAGAAATCGCCAATCAGTAGAAGAGAAACTAGATATTGTTCAGTTATATATGACGCATCACTATTCGCTCAGTCAATTAACTCAGAAGTACCAAGTTTCTGATTATACTCTTAGACAATGGATAAAACGCTATGAAACGGCTGGTGTGGAAGGGCTAAAAAACAGTCGAACGTGGAAACCCTATGCCAAAGAGCTGAAAGAACAAGCAGTTAAGGATTATCTTGACGGAAAGGGCTCTACCTATGACATCTGTCAGCGTTACCAGATTTCGTCTCGTTCTGTTCTCTCAAAATGGCTAAAAAGGTATACTAATGGTAAAGATTTAAAAGCCACTAGTAAAGGATTGACTCGAATGAAACAAGGACGCAAAACTACTTTTGAAGAACGCATTGAGATTGTTCACTATACCTTAGCCCATGGGAAGGACTACCAAGCCGCCATGGAGAAATACGGTGTTTCCTACCAGCAGGTCTATTCCTGGGTTCGCAAGTATGAAAAAGACGGTTCGCCATCTCTAGAGGATCGCCGTGGAAAAGGGCTAGCTACCAAGCCTCACCTAACAGCTGAGGAAGCTCTCCAACTCAAAATCAAACAATTAGAAGAGCGTAATCATCTCTTAGAAATGGAGAACGGCCTGCTAAAAAAGTTGAAAGCCATCCAGAGGCGAAACCACAGGTAAGATTAGGACGTCACTTAGCAGCCTACCAAGCTATCTATGAGTATAAGGAAGAGAATCAGATGGCTCCCATTAGTCATCTCTGCCGGCTTTTGAGTGTCTCGCGTTCTGGTTACTATAAGTGGCTGGCTCACGAAGAGACAGAGTCTGAGGCAGTCAACCAAGAGTTATGTGAACGCATTAAAGAACTGCATGCCAAGTACCGTGGCATTTTAGGCTATCGGCGAATGACCCGTTTTATTAATCGTCAATTAGGAACTCACTATAATACGAAGCGGATTCGCCGTCTCATGCGGATTCTTGGTCTCCAGTCTGTGATCCGCCAGTCACATAGTTATTGCACCAAGACCAGTTACCAGCATACCGCAGAGAATCTTCTCAACCGTGAGTTTACAGCGAGTGCTCCTAATCAGAAATGGTGTACGGATGTCACCTTCCTGCCGTATGGTTTGGGTTCCAAGGCTTATTTAAGTGCCATCAAGGATTTATATGATGGGGCTATTGTGGCTTACCCTATCAGTCCTCACAATGATAATCCCTTGGTCATGGAGAACCTGAGAAAGGCTATGGTCGCTAATCCCGGTGCAAGGCCTTTGATTCATAGTGATAGAGGCTCTCAGTACACTTCTAGAGAATACCGTATGGTGACCACACAGTATGGCTTGACCCGTTCCATGTCTCGGGTCGGTAAATGTATTGATAATGCCCCAATTGAGAGCTTTTTCGGACACTTCAAGACGGAGTGTTACGACCTAAAAACTTACAAGACTTATGAGGAGCTAGTCGCTGATATTGACACCTATATGACTTTTTATAATAACCACCGCTATCAAGAGAAGCACAAGGGCCTTGCCCCTCTTGAAGTGAGGAACAAGGCCCTTGCTTGATCGTTTATTATTTCACTGTCCACTTGACAGGGAGCTGTTCACTTTGTTCCAGACTCTTTCGTTCTATTAGCATTACCGATTCTTGTTTCTACGGCTCATCAGACTGAATCCAGCCAGCAGCAAGCCCAATCCCATAACTGTTATGGCGACTGTCCTCCGGCTGCCAGTAGCAGGTAACATTTGTCCGTTTTTAACCGCTTCTTCTTGAGAATTCTCAGAAGCATTTAAATTCTGAGCCGATCGAGAAGACGGATCAGATAGATCAGCTGCTGGCAGATTATTTACTAATGATTCGGTTGTATCTTCCATTTCTGATTTTTCATTGATTGGCTTATCAGATTCAGATGGTACAGGATTGTCTGTCTGGTTTTCGGAGTTAATACGAGCAACCAAGTTTTCAAAATCTGTTGGCAATCGGTCATACGGATTATTCTTTACGTCATCTGTAATCATTACCCAGCCAGCATTTCTAGCTCGGGATAGAGCAATAATATCATCATATTGCGAAGGGTCAACCGCATAAATCACATGATAGATGCGATTAGCATTGGCAGGATCAGCCTCAAACTGGGAAATCGGCTGGTAAAAATTATTGATATAGGTATCGGCACTGACTTCACTTGTCAGCCAGATATCAGCATAAGGAGCGATTTCGTCAGTAATAGACCGGCCAGCATTGGCCATGACAATCATGTCAGGATAATTTTGTTTAACATATTGATAGTATTCCGCCATCTTTGGAGCATCTGAAGCATTTCCACCATAAGATGCCTCGTCAAAAAAAATACCTGCAAGATTACCTTCTCCATAAAATTCCGCATAACGGTCTACATCGTTTAAGACATCCGTACTTGGGCGGTTAAAGAAACCGGTTGGAACATAGGCAACATTTTTAATTCCCCTGTTGATATTATTGGCAATGTGTTTCTGATAGGCCTCATCAATTTTGGGACCTGGACCGCCGGCAGGATTGACAATAACATAAGGAATCTGATCTCCGCCAACATTTTCAATCCTCGTCCAGAAATCATCTCCTCGCTGATAGGCCGGAATAATTACTGACTGAGAAGTAAGTTTTGTTGGCTCTACCGTTTCAGTCTCTGAAGCAAGAGAAGATGGAACTGTTTGGACAGTTTGAGCATTATCTTGGACAGCCTCACTCTCTTCTTGATAAGCTTCCTCAGTTTCTGCAAGAACTGAGGTGCTGTCCGCCTCTTCTACAGCTACTGTAGCCGATTCTGGAGCAGAGGCAACACTATCTGTCTGGTTAGTATTGACAGCATCAGTTTGAGTGCTTTCCGCCACCTTGGCAGCCTCAGACGGAACTGCCGTGCTGGCACTGCTTTCTAGTTCATCGGCCTGCGTCACCAGAGGACATCCTATAAAATAAACTGGCAGTGTAGCTAATAAAGCTTTCCTAAGAATAAAACGTTTAGATTTCATAAATTCTCCTCCATTTCAAAATCATCATTCATCCCCCATTTTATCATATTCCAATAATTTATTATAATTCCCTAGTTTCATTATCAAAAATAACCTATACGGTTTCTTTATGTTAGACCGTATAGGCTATTAACTAAAACACTTCAGCATCTGAAAGAAACTGAAGTGTTTTATCTGTTTTGTAATATTTATTGGAGTTTTATAGCAAAATAACTATCGGATTGCCTAGACAATACCTTGTGCTGACATGGACTCAGCAACTTTAAGGAAACCAGCGATATTGGCACCAACAACAAGGTTGCCCTCTTGATCAAATTCTTTAGCTGCCGCTGCTGAATTTTCATAGATACCCTTCATGATATCATAGAGTTTAGAGTCAACTTCTTCAAATGTCCATGATGTGCGTCCGCTATTTTGAGCCATTTCGAGCGCTGATACGGCTACACCACCGGCATTGGCAGCCTTGGCTGGACCAAATGAAACGCCATTTTTAAGGAAGACATCAATGGCACCCAGCGTTGATGGCATATTTGCCCCTTCAGAAACGGCGATAACTCCGTTTTTAACCAAGGTTTCAGCGTCAGTTTCGCTCAATTCATTTTGGGTAGCACATGGGAAGGCCAAATCCGCTTTAATAGACCAAACAGTTGTGTCACCGCCAGCTGGTGTGAACGTTGCATTTGGACGAGCGTCGGCGTATTTAACGATACGTTCACGTTTAACTTCCTTGATTTCCTTCAAGAGAGCCACATCAATACCATCTGGATCATAAACATAACCAGATGAATCAGATACGGCTACAACCCTAGCACCGAGGCTCTGCAATTTTTCGGTTGCGTAGATAGCAACATTACCTGAACCAGACACAATAGCTGTCTTGTTGTTAAAGTTTTCACCACGCGCATTAAGCATTTGCTCTGCAAAGTAGACAGCACCGTAACCAGTTGCTTCCGTACGAGCCAGTGAGCCACCCCACTGTAGGCCTTTACCAGTCAGGACACCAGTATATTCATTGCGAAGGCGTTTGTATTGACCATAGAGGTAGCCAATCTCACGTCCCCCAACACCGATATCACCAGCGGGGACATCGGTGTCTGCGCCAATATGTTTGCTCAGCTCGGTCATAAAGCTTTGGCAGAAACGCATGATTTCATTGTCAGACTTGCCTTTAGGGTCAAAGTTAGAGCCACCTTTACCGCCTCCGATAGGCTGACCAGTTAGTGAGTTTTTAAAGATTTGTTCAAATCCGAGGAACTTGATGATAGATTGGTTTACCGATGGGTGGAAACGAAGTCCCCCTTTGTAAGGCCCGATAGCAGATGAGAACTGCACGCGGAAACCACGGTTTACCTGAACCTTTCCTTGGTCATCAACCCATGGGACACGGAAAGACACAATACGTTCTGGCTCAACCAAACGCTCTAAAAGATTTTCTTCGATATACTTAGGATATTTATCAAAAACAGGAACCAAAGACTGGAAAACTTCTTCCACTGCTTGCAGGAATTCTGGTTCATGACTATTTTGCTTCTTGACCTTGTCAAAGACGCTGTTAACGTACTCTTGTCCACTTGTCATTACACTTACCTCCGATATGACATTTTTGTAATTATAATTACGTCCTTTATTATATAAATATTCTGAATATTTTGTCAAGGATTTTTCGTATCTTTTTCTATTTTTTTATGTTTCATGTGATATTTTATAACATAGCCCTCCTACTGTTTTCCTTCCTCGTTATCAGAGAATTAAAACCTCAAAAGGTTTTGGTAAAGTTTTAAATGCTTAAAAAAGATCTCTCACCCCATCGTATAAATCTTGTAGGATATCAATCAGCACCTTGATACTAGTGATGCGATTATCCTCATGTGTCACTAAGACAAAGTCAAACTGCTCTGGACAGTCAAATGGTATCCAGACAAACTGTCCTGAGTAGTCATTAAGAAAGCCTGGCGAGAGGCAGATGGCCTTACCGCTTGCGACTTGGATCAGTGTGAAATCATGTATCGGACTGTTATAGTGATGGATAGGCACACTTGATAAGACGCGCTGCTGGACCTGGCGAAGTTTTGGCGATGATCCACCGTTTACCAGCAAAGTACGATGGGCCAAGTCATCAGCAGTAATAACTTCTTTTTGGGCAAGCGGATCCGAATTTTGACACAAGAGATAGATGTGACTTGTAAAAAGTGGATGGATACCGACACCCGTCAGCGTTTCAGCTTCCTCCCGCGGCAACAAAATTATGTCCAGCTCTCTGCGCATAAAAGAGCTGATGAAATCATCGGGTGACTGAATTTCTGGCACAATCTGCACCGATGGTTGTTTTTCTTCAAAGATTTTGATAGCCTCAGGCAGATAATAGAGGGACGTTCGGGTTGAAAATCCAATTTTAATCGAATCCTTGTAACGCTCCCCCATATTTTGTGCCTGCTCAATGGCAAACTGCAGCTCCTGCGAAATGCGCTGCAGCGACACAATCAGGTCCCCTCCTGCAGGCATCAAGCGGATGCTTTTCCCGATACGGTCAAAAATCGCAAAGCCAACTTCTTCCTCAATAACTTTGATTTGGTAAGATAGGGATGGCTGAGAAATGTAGAGATTTTCAGCGGCACGGCTCAAATTCAGGGTCTTAGCCGTTTCAATCAGATAGGTTATTTGTTTGGTATTCATAATTAAGATACAAGGGCTTCAAGCACACACAGCTAAAACAAAAAGCTAATCGAGAACACTGACGTTCAAGAAATACTTATTTTTAAGAATGATAGGTTCTCTTTGCTTTTCTTTTATTGCTAAACTATAATAGAGGTAATTATCGAAGTGAGGTATATTTATGAAATGGTTTCCTTTAATCGGAGGGGTGTTTTCAATCCTGTACGCTGGCTTTCTCTTTGCGAATCCACTAACCAGTGTGGCTACGATTGCCTGGATCATCGCCTTAGTTATCTTTGTGACTGGAATTGCTAGTTTTCTGGAATATTTGAACAATCCCCAATACCGCAGCATTTGGCAGCTCGTTCAAAGTCTGCTTTCTGTCGTCTTTGGCTTTGTACTTCTGAGCAGCTCTGTCTTTTCCTTAACCAGAGCCTTTATGACCATCATTGCTTACTGGGTCTTGCTATCTGGACTGCTGCGCCTAGTCACTGGCGTCCAGCTGCGTCGAGCTGGCTATCCGAGATACTCCATCAATCTCTCCTCGGCTGTTCTTACTATCCTATTTGGCCTTATTCTACTGGGCAGCCCCCTGTTTTCAGCCAGTATTATTGGCATTATAGTCGCTTTCTTCTTCTTAATGATTGGAATTGCCCTCCTCTCGCTCTACTTTAGAATTCGCTAAACTGTAAACGATTAAATAACAGCAAAAGATCCGAAAAGAATCGGATCTTTTTAATTTCAACCACTAAAATATTTTCAAAAATTTAATCAATCCACCCTTTTAATATCTAAATCTAATCTGGCTAATCATAATAAGAAATATTAGCTTCATAACTACAAGGTATTCTCAGCCTTGTAAAATATAAAAATTCAAAAAAGATCGATAATGCGAAACTCATACTATAAATAGTCACTAATGAAATGGCCTGCAGCTCCTGTGCCAAAATTTCAGAAGTCATAGAGTTTCTTTGCCTGGCAGAAAGGTGTATGACTTCTTGACCTTTATCTTTCAAAATTATCATACACTTCTCTCCTTTCCTTACATCCTTATCATAGCAATTTTTCTCCTAGTCATTTAAAAAATCTTTGTCCATAGCAACAGGCATTTGTTTTAATCGCCGCATACAAGCCACTATATTTGAATTCTCTTCGCTCAGCGGGGTTGAAGACCTTTATTATAATGTGTTTGGAGTTTTTAGGATAATGGTAAACTGGCGTAGAGTTAATGAGTAATTTATTTGTTTAGCGTCCAAAATCGCATAATAAATGGAAACTAGAAGCCTTATCAGCCACCAGCTTAGCTGGTGGTCTTCTTGTTTTTCTCAAAGAGAAAAACTAGTTTCAAGCCATAGCGAAAAATCCAGCATCATGGCCGATGCAGGATTGACAAGTATTAATGATTCACGTGTTTGGTTGTCTGTTAGGCCGAGAAAAATAGGCTGTACTATATATATTCTTATCCCCCTTATGCTTTTCTAATTCAGTATATTTCCTGATAAAGTCTGCTTTAGCCTCCGTATAACTATTACGGTCGTGTTCGAATTTTTTCCAGAGAGAAAGTTTCAACTCTTCATAAGCTTTAGCTGTTTTCGGATGTTTAATCAGATAATCTCTAAAATAGAGTTCATCACAATCTCCCAAAAATCGCAGATGCAGATGAAAAACTCTTGGAGCAAAACCACTTGTTGTGTAACCCTTCTTAAGCGATATGCGATTTTCGGCTTTGCTCATAAAAAGCCAACCATTAGCCAGCAGGATGGTCTTAATCGCTTGAAGACTTTGTCTGTTATCAGCTTCTAGTAAAATATCCACAATGTTTTTAGCCCAAATCTTGGGAATAGCGGTGCTGCCAATATGATGAACGCTGACAGAAAATTTATCCGCAAGTAAGTCCAAAATACTCTTTTTCTCCTCTTCATACCAATTTGTCCAGTCATCATTGTGGGCTACCAAAAAGATAGGAAAAAGCTGCCGAAGTTCTTCTGAGCTCATATCTTCTAATCCATTCATTGTCAACCCCTTTGTTTAAAATAGACTTTCCGTGTTTTTTTCATTCTCGATACGCTTCTCCCATAAATACTTTCATTCAAAAGGGCAAAAGAAGTGAGCTTGCAGTGGAGAAATTTATAGCACTTGTTTAAGACTGACTGAATTGACTCATATAAAGATCATGATAGAAGCCCTTATCAGCCAAGAGGCTGTCGTGGGTGCCCTGCTCAATGATTTGGCCGTCCTTGAGGACCAGAATCCTATCAGCTTCTTGAATGGTTGATAAGCGATGGGCAATGACGAAACTTGTCCGTCCCTCCATAAGTCGACTCATGGCTTTTTGAATCAAGAGTTCTAAGCGGGTATCAACCGAGGAAGTCGCCTCATCCAAAATCAGAATCTTTGGATCAGCCAAAAGAGCTCTAGCGATGGTTAAGAGCTGTTTCTGTCCCAGAGAGACATTGCTAGATTCTTGGTTCATTTCCATATTGTAGCCACCCGGTAGAGTGCGAATAAAGTGATCGACATTAGCCGCCTTAGCCGCAGCGATAATTTCTTCATCTGTTGCATCTAGCTTAGCAAAGCGTAAGTTTTCCTTGATGGTTCCTTCATAAAGCCAAGCATCTTGGAGCACCATACCGAACTGTTGACGGTACTCCTGCCGAGATAGATGGCGAATATCGTGGTCATCTACTGTAATAGCGCCCTTGGTCACATCATAAAAGCGCATAAGCAGGTTGATTAAGGTTGTTTTGCCTGCTCCAGTCGGCCCAACAATAGCGATCATCTGACCAGGTTTGACATCCAAATTAAAGTCTTTTATCAGGGGTTTGCCAGCTTCATACTGGAATTCAACATGATTAAAAGAAACTTGACCGGTCAAATCACCAGCTAGCTGCTCGCTGACCTCTGCTACCTCATTTTCTTCATCTAAAACAGCAAAAATCCGCTCCAATGATGAACGGGCAGCCTGCAGCATCCCCGCCAGCTGAGTCAAAGTTTGAATGGGTTGACCAATCTGCCAAAGGTATTGGACAAAAGCCTGCAAGTTACCAATTGTCAGAGTTCCAGCAATCACCTTAAGTCCACCCCAGACAGCAATAATCAAATAGGAAGAATCTGAGATAGCATTGAGGATGGGCATCATGATACCTGAAATAAAGCTGGCTTTGAAACCAACCTCCTGCAGCTCCTCTAAGATTCCCTCAAATTCTTTAGCAGAAGCCTCTTCTCGGCCGTAAAGTTTAATGACATTAAACCCTGTTAAATTTTCCTGAACAAAACCATTCATATCTCCCAGTACATCAGCCTGACGTTTAAAATAGGGTTGGGATTTATTCAGCAGGTATTTGGCAGATAGATAAGTAACAGGGATACTGATGATTACCACCACAGCCAACTGAAGATTGAGATAAAGCACCATAACAATGACCATAATTAAGGTCAATACGGCATTGACAACTTGCAAGAAAGATTGCTGCAGAGCATTAGAAACAGTTTCGACATCATTAGTGAAACGGCCTAGCATGTCCCCAAATTTATGCTGGTCGAAATAAGACACTGGGATCTTATTGATTTTATGACTAAGGTCATAGCGCAAATCGTGGATAGAACGCTGTACTGTCCGCGTCATAAAATAGTTGGACCCGTAACTACCGATCTCCGATAATAAACCGCGAACAGCATAGATGATAAGTAAAACTACAAGGCGGCCAACATTAATAGGGCTCCCTGACACCAGACTCCCAGTCAATTCTGTCACCATCAAGCCCAAAACAAAAGGCTCTAAGACACTGGCAAGGGCAGCAACAATCTTTAGAAAGACCGCCAAATAGAGCGTTCCCCTATAATGCTTCAGATAGGACCAGAGCCGTACAAATACATTTTTACGCATCTTTTCCTCCTATGCTTCTTCTAGCTGATTGCTACTGTTAAGTTGAGAATCAGCAATTTCACGGTAAATTTCATTAGAAACCATTAGCTCATCGTGAGTTCCGCGGCCAACGATTTCGCCTTCATCCAGCACAATAATTTGATCAGCATCCATAATAGTTCCAACCCGTTGGGCAACAATGAGAACAGTGGCATCTTGCGTAACCTCTTTGAGACGGCGACGCAATTCAGCATCCGTTCGGTAATCAAGAGCTGAGAAGGAATCATCAAAAATATAAATATCCGGCTTTTTCACAACCGCTCGAGCAATGGCTAAGCGCTGTTTCTGCCCACCGGACAGATTGCTGCCACCTTCAGCTAAATGAGTATCGTAACCATCCTCACGACTGTCAATAAATTCCTTGGCTTGGGCAACTTTAGCAGCTTCTTCTAAGTCCTCAACTGTGGCATCCTGCTTACCATATTTGAGATTTTCCTCAATGGAGCCTGTAAATAGCAGGGCTTTCTGCGGGACAAAACCAACTTTCTGGCGCAGGGCCTTGAGATTATAGTCTCTAACATCGACACCATCCACTAGGATCCTGCCCAAAGTTACATCGTAAAAACGCGGAATAAGACTGACCAATGAAGACTTACCAGAACCAGTCGATCCGATAAAAGCTGTCGTCTGACCCGGACCTGCCTTAAAAGAAATATTATGAAGAACTGGGCTTTCTGTCTCGCCAGGATAGGCAAAGGTGACACTGTCAAATTCTAAGTAACCTCGGCTTTGAGTCTCAGTGACCCCGTCTGGATTTTTAGAGATGGACAAGTCCATAGCCATCACTTCCTGAATACGGTGGCTGGAAACCACCATACGCGGATACATGGTAAAAAGATTCGCGAAAATCAAGAAAGAAAAGAGAGCATGGAAACTGTACTCAATAAAAGCGACCAGATCTCCGATCTGTAAGCTTCCCTTATTCAGGGGCTCCAAAGCAAACCAGACAATGGCGACAATCATAGCTACAATAATCTGGATAAACAGAGGCTCTGTCAGTCCCGTTAAGGTAAAGAGCTGAGTTGAAATGCCCGCATAATCTTTATTTTTGCTATCAAAGCGCTCCTCCTGGAAGGATTCGCGGGCGAAAGCACGGATAACCCTGAGACCGGTCAGATTTTCCCGGACGTACTGGTTTATCTTATCTAAAGTCTTCTGCTGTTTCTCCGAGAGCGGACCAGTCTTGGCAGCTACATAAGCAATGGTAGCAATCAAAAAAGGGATAAAAATTGCAACAACCCAGGCCAATGAAGGACTGGTCAGCAAAATCATAACAACCGAAAAGCTCATCATCAGGGGCGTAACAACGCCAATCCGTAAGCTTTGCTCAGAAAACTGCATGAGGACAAAGGCATCCGTTGTCATCCGTGTCACCAAAGAAGATACGCCAATTTTTTCATACTCTTCATGGGAATAATCCTGAAGCTTGGCATACATGTCCTTACGCAAATCCTTAACCATATTAGTGGACAACTTCCCGGTTGCATAGGCCAGCGTCATTCGCCCAACAATTCCGGCAAGTACGACCAGAAACATGATGGCAGCCCAAAAATAAAGTGCCTGCTTATCTTTAGGATTGATCGCTAAATCAATCATCCGCGCTAAAACTGTCGGTAGGCCTAAATTGACCACGACAAATAAAACAGCACCAAACAAATCATAAACCAGCCACTTAGGATACTTTTTCAAATAAGACCAAATTAGGTTCATAGTTTTCCTCTCTAAATTTTACATTTAGTATTTGAATACTATTCAATAAATAATCAACATCCACCTTGCTAATTTTGCTTATAATAGCATAAAATGAATCATCTCTTATATCCCTTCTGCCAGAGATTTTACCATCCAGATATCCATAGCAGTATGAGGGCTGTCGGCCTGCAAGGGAGAGGCCAACTGGCTATAACCAAGATGTTCGTATACTGCTACGGCCTGATCCAAAAGACTGGAAGTTTCCAAATAAATCCGCTCGTACCCTAGAGTGCGCGCTGCTGTTTCAATCCTCTCAACAAGTTGGCTGGCAAGTCCTCGTCCGCGATAATCAGCCGCTAGATAGAGCTTTTGCAGCTCAGCCGTTTGCTTAAACAAAGGACCGAAACCACCGCAGCCAACGATTTCACCATCGTTTTCTAAGACAAAATAAGCTGATGACTTCACCCTGTCGTAATAACCAGCCAAATCATCTAACTGGGGATCATCATAGGCTGTTTCTGGCTTATCCAGACCATAGGCCTGAAGACTATCGCGGATAAGAGCCGCAACAGCAGCATTATCATCGGGTTCAATCGGTCGAATCCTCATGTTTCCATCTCACTTAGATATTCATAACGCTCATATTTTTCCAAGAGCTGTTCGTTTTTGCTGTCTAAATCACTTTGCAGCTTGCTCAGCCTAGTAAAGTCACTGCCGCAGTCTTGCATTTCAGCTTCGATAGTTGAAATATCAGCTTCTATAGCAGCAATATCTTCTTCAATACTTGCCCATTCCTGCTTCTCTTGATAAGACATCCGTCTTTTATCTGTTTTGGGTTTGTGGACTTTGGAGCTTTCAGATTTTTGAATCACTGCTGCATTGGCTTTTAAAAATTCCTGCTCATCCAGATAGTCCGTATAATTACCGAAGAATTCACGGACGCTGCCGTCTTCAAAAGCCAGAATTTTATTAGCCACCTTATCTAGGAAATAGCGATCATGGCTAACGGTGATAACAGCGCCGCCAAAGTTCTGTAAAAATTCTTCCAAAACTGTCAGAGTGGCTATATCAAGATCATTGGTAGGTTCATCCAGTAAGAGAACATTAGGCTTTTCAAGCAAAATTCTAAGCAGATAAAGACGCTTCTTCTCACCACCAGATAGCTTGGCAATCTGGGTACCATGAGTAGAGCGCGGGAATAAAAATTGCTCTAACAAATCAGTCACACTGCTCGTACCAACAGATGTTTTCACCTCATCTGCGACTTCCTGCAAATAGGTAATCACTCGCTTGGACTCATCCATATCCTTAATGAGCTGAGAAAAATAGCCAATACGCACTGTCTCACCAATATCCAAACGGCCACCAGTTGGTTCCAAGTCCCCACTGATTAGGTTGAGCAGGGTTGACTTCCCAACACCGTTATCCCCGATAATCCCAATACGATCCTTGTTCTGCACCAGCAAGTTGAAATCTTGCAAAATGGGCTTATCAGGATAGGAAAAGCTGACCTGATCAAAGTTCAGTACTTTTTTACCAATTCGGCTCGTTTCAAAATCGATAGCCAGATCTGCTTTTGCATTAGCATGGCTAAGATCACCTTTTAATTCCTTAAAGCGATTAATACGTGCCTGCTGTTTGGTCGCTCGAGCCTGTGGCTGAGTGCGCATCCAAGCTAGTTCTTGCTTATAAAGCTGCTTTTTCTTATGCAGGGCCGCTGCATCGCGCTCATCCTGTTCTGCTTTGAGGCGGACATAGTCCTGATAATTTCCTTGATATTCTATCAAACTCGCCTTGTCCAATTCAAAAATTCGTGTTGCGACATTGTCCAAGAAATAGCGGTCATGTGTAATGAAAAAGACTGTCTTTTTAGAATTCTTGAGGTAAAGGGTCAGCCAAGCAATTGTATCAATATCTAGGTGGTTGGTAGGTTCATCCAGTAAAAGTAAGTCAGCTTCGCCCAAGAGGACCTGAGCCAACTGCACCCGCCGACGCATGCCACCAGAAAGCTGACCAACCTGTTTAGTCCAGTCAGAAATCCCCAGTTGAGTCAGCACCGTTTTAACCTCACTTTCAACGCTCCAGGCATTGAGACTATCCATTTCAGCCATAACACGCTCTAGTTCAGCTTGATATCCTGCTTGATAATCCAGCATCAGTGCTTCATAGCGCCGAATTAGAACCATCTCACGCAAATCAGAAGACAAAACGGTATCTAAAACCGTTCGCTTATCATCAAAATCAGGTTCCTGCGTCAAGTAAGCAATCTGATAATCCTTAGGCTTACGAAAAGGAGAGACATCCCCATCGAATCCCAGTCTATCTGCTATAACATCTAAAAGTGTAGTTTTTCCTGTTCCATTGACTCCGATGAGACCGACTCGGTCACCCTCATGAATCATAAAAGAAATCTTCCGAAAAACAGTCTTATCCCCAACCGTCTTGGTTAGATTTTCAGCGCTAAAATCACTCATTGCTCTCTCCCTATTACACTACTAAATTTTTCAATGACTTTCCAAAAGGCAGATAAAATAAGGATCTCTGGCCCCTAAGCACAGGCAGTGAGATTTATCATATTTAAAATCCCCTTAGAGTCCGCTCTTAACAAAATCCAAGATAGCCATCCGTTCATTGGGAAGTCCGCCTTGAACGATGGCCTCTTCAATATTCCTCAAAATCTGCCCTAAGTCTGGTCCCGGCTTTAGTCCCAGTTCCTTTATCAGGTCACCGCCTTTGATAAGAATTTCATGTTTATCATGAATGGTTAGCGCTTCGTCCAGCTGCTCAATCAAGGGGAAATCAACTATTAGTCCTTGTGCCTGACGCAGACTTTCAGCCAGTAAGACCAACTCCTTACCGTAGTCATAAAGTGTCCGCTTGCTATGCGTAGACTTTTGACGATAACGGTAGATAGCCACGAGGTCAGCTACTGTTTTTTGAAAATGAGTCGCCGTCTTCCATTTTTTCAAAAAGGTAACCGCATCATTAATTTCCAGAACTAAGCAAAGAGCTGCCCAAGCTTGTTCGCTTGTCGCAAAAACAAAATTATCTTCGTACACCACTAAAAACTGCTCCAAGGCCGGTCCTTTTCCCGCTAGATCTGGCAGATACTCGTAAGCTTGGCTGTCGATTAGAGCTTGCAGTCCCTTTTTCCAATGGGGAGCTGTTAACAATTTATCAAATTCAATGAAAATACGTTCAATCGAAATTTTTTCTAAGAGCGGAGCATAGCGTTCCATAGCAGCAAAAGTCTGCTCCTCAATAGAAAAGTTAAGACTGGCCGCAAAGCGCAGACCGCGCATAACTCGCAAAGCATCTTCACTGAAACGCTCCTGAGCCTTACCGACAGCGCGCAAGAGATGATTGTCCAGATCACTCAAACCATTAAATAAGTCGATAACGCGGGCATCTTCAGCTAAAGCAAAGGCGTTGACAGTGAAATCACGCCTTTTAAGATCTTCTTCTAAAGAGCGCACAAAAGAAACACTGGAAGGTCGGCGATAGTCCACATAGGCATCTTCCGTCCGAAAAGTGGTCACCTCATACTCACCACCGTTTTCCAAGACCAAAACTGTTCCATGTTCGATACCAATATCAACCGTTCGATCAAAAATTTCCTTGGTCTCTTGTGGATAAGAGCTAGTTGCGATATCGACATCATGAATGGGACGGCCAAGCAAAGCGTCACGGACTGAACCACCTACAAAATAAGCTTCAAATCCTGCTTGCTTTATTTTCTCTAACACTGGCAAAGCCTCCTGAAATTCAGAAGGCAACTGTTTTAATCTCATAGCAACTGTTCCAAACCGTACACAAGTTTATCTCGTTTAACAACTTCCTTGATACCGAGGTTAACACCGCTCATAAAGGAAACGCGGTCGTAGGAATCATGGCGCAAAGTTAGTCCTTGACCTTCAGCCCCAAAAATCACCTCTTGATGGGCTACCAAACCAGGTAAGCGCACCGAATGAATGCGGAAACCGTCAAAAGCTGCCCCGCGTGCACCCTTAATACTCTCTTCTTCATCAGGAGCACCTTGTTGTTTAAAATCACGCGCTTCACGAATCAGCTCCGCCGTCTTAATTGCCGTACCGCTTGGGGCATCCTTTTTTTTATCATGATGGAGTTCAATAATTTCCAAATCTGGGAAATACTTAGAAGCCTTGGCTGCAAATTCCATCAGCAAAATCGCTCCAATCGCAAAGTTAGGGGCAATTAAACCACCTAGACTCTTCTCAGCAGAAAGAGCTACCAATTCAGCAATTTGTTCTTCGGTAAAGCCTGTTGTTCCAACGACAGGCGCAAAGCCATTGTCTAAGGCAAAGCGAGTATTTTCATAGGCAACCTTAGGCATGGTGAAATCCACCCAAACTTGGGCATCGAAACCAACTAAATCCTTCTTGTCAGTAAAAACAGGGACACCATCGACTTCTTTCTCAGTCGCAAAAGGATCTAGGAGGGCTGCCAATTCCAGATCGGCATCGCCTTTAACCATGTCGACTGCAGTTGAGCCCATCCGTCCTTTAAAACCTGCAACAATAACTTTAATACGCATCTTTCTTTCCTCCTCTTATAGTACCTCTGGCACCATGCCAATCCTGCCTTCAGCCTTATAATACTATCTGCAAACAGTCTATCAGTCAGCTGCTTCTTATCGGTGTAAATCCAACAGCAACCGCTCCTTCACCCAGATGGGTCGAAATCACGCCACAAAAAGGCACAATATCAACGGGACCCTGATAACCACTGTCTACCAAAAGCTGGCGAAAATGTTCAGCCTTACTCTTGGCATTAGCCTCAATAATCCAAGTCTGGCAGTTTGCCTGCTGGGATTGATGATCGAGGATAGCTAGTAAACGTTTGAAGGCTTTTTTCTCTGTCCTGACCTTCTCAAAAACCTCAATACCTCCATCGTTGAAGTACATGATGGGCTTAATGCTCAGGAGATTACCCAAAAGGGCTGCACCGTTCGAGAGGCGGCCGCCCTTGACTAGATGATTGAGGTCATCAACTACGATATAAGCCTGCGTCCCATCAATCATGAACTGAACAGAAGCTAGAATATCTTCAAAACTCCGACCTGATTCAGCCATACGCAGAGCCGAGATCACCATGTACCCCATAGGACTGCTGGTGATCTTGCTGTCTGGGAAGGCAATCGTCAATTCCTTATGCTCATCAATCAAAAATTGGATATTCTGCCAGAATCCTGAGATACCGCTGGACAAAAAGAGTCCCAATACATGTGTATAGCCACCGATAACTAGATTGGTCAGAATATCATCCAGCTCAGCGATACTGGGTTGACTGGTTGTAGGTAGACTAGCAGCCTGACGCATCTTAGGGTAAAACTCCTCAATAGTCAAATTTTTCCCTTCAACATAGGTCTCACCATTTATCATAATCGGAATATCTAAGATATACAAATCTGGGTGATCCAAAAATTCCGACGGCAAATAGACTGATGAGTCTGTGATAATTGCTAGTTTCATCTTAGAACTCTAGACTGATACCCGGACGGTCCAAAGCAATCTCTGATACTTCATAAGTCATGCGCTGCAAGACCTCCAAAAGAGGGGCTGCTAAATTTTGCACTTCTTCTTGTGAAAATTCCTTAGGCTCATTGACGAGGCGGTTTTTAAGATGAACCATCTGCGAAATAACACCAGCAATAACAAACTCACTGCGTACAATTTGGAACTGGAGAACCGACACCAAGTGTGTCTCATATTTTTCCTCATCCTTGCTGACCAACTGGAAGGTTACTTCTACATTAGTCTTAGGCTCCCCGTGCTGCTTCTCCCACTCCAAATTACGAGCGTCATAGTGGTACTGATTAACAAAAACTTGATCACGCGTTAATTCCATTTTTCTCTCCTAACTACTAAACAACTACTCAAAGAAAATTAAATTGGACAAGGCAAAGCCCGAGCTGCTCTGGAGGGCATTTTATACCCCTTAGAAATTGGAAATAAGAAAAGATTAGCTTTCTCAACTAAAACCGAGCTAGAGCAAGCCCAAGTTCGTAAGATATTTTTATTTTCAACGAGTAGGAATTACTCAATACAGCTTATTATAGCATACTTCTGCCGCTCTTCAAAGACCTTCACTAGAAATACAAAAGTAAGAGAGTGTCGCTTTTTTCTGCTAAAGGAGGAGGCAGACTTTTTGTATTAAAGTCCAGCAGGACTTACTAGAGCTAGCTTTATGATGCCTACAAATTATAAGACCGCTCCAAATTTTTTTCGGGGGGCATTTAACAATTTCAGGATGGACTGATAAGGCAGCCTTTCCTTTTGCTGATAAGGTATCGCCATCAAAGCTAAAAAAACGGAGCCAACTTTCTTGCTGAATAGCTCTGCTATTTTTTCATCCAGCTCTGAGCATTTGAACGAGGATTTCTTTTATGACAAATAGAATCAAACCTGTAAATATAACAGCCAAGGCACTACTTTCAAAGTGAGTAAAATTAAATTTATGCATGAGCAAAAGTCCATTTACCATAATCCTCACAAACATAAAACCGATAATATGTGCCAACCTAGGAATTCTCAAGTCTGAAATATTTTACGGCTATGAAAAATCTTACCAGACTCTTGATGAGCTAGAACAAGCTATTACAGATTACATTTTTAACTACAATAATAAACGCATTAAAACAAAACTAAAAGGACTTAGTCCCGTCCAACACAAAACTAAATCCTTGTAATAATTTCTTATCCAACTTTCAGGGGTCAGTGCACAATCCCGTATGAATCATTCAGGACTGAAGCAATAGCAGAGCCCTCCAATAATTGAGATAATATTGATAGTGGAAAACTATCCAACATTTCGAGGAGTTATGCTATGGTTTTAATTTTCTTATCTTGCTTAGCTTGCAAACCTAATTTAGACCGCTTCTGCTTCCTACCATTATCGCCTTTTTCCCACGCATGGTTCCCTCCTAAGTTATACATTCTCATAAGGCGGATATTTTGAAAGTTTAATCTTATTCGGAGAAATTTTCTTGTAAGTTGAAATCTGAGACTTTCTTCCTTCTCTGTCATAAGTCGTTAGAATCAGGCGATTCCCCTTCCTCTTGTAATATCTTGGTAAACGAGACGCATATGTATGAGCAAAACCATTCACATAAGGCTCAGTCAAGTCAAAATCATCTTGAATCCGACTCAAATGACGGGCGTAGTCACTTGATGAATAACGGTTGACCACAGTCCTTGAGAATTTTTTTATCTTGATTCCGTTTGATAGCGGATCACTAGCTACATACTCATTATCTCCTTCAGCTTCGTAGTAATCTTTGTCAAATTCACGATATTGACTACCCATCGCAACAACCAAATCCGGACTACTATTTTCCTTATCTTCCTCCCAGACATCCTTTGCATAATGGTACCTATAACTAGATTCTTCCAACCAATAGCCATCAATATTACCAGTCATATAGCGATAAAAGAAGCCTGCCCCAAGGAGCAATAGTATACTTGGTATTAGCCACTTGAGGAGGTTCAGCTGTCTCTTATTAAAAGACTTAATCCATAACATCCTATACAGCCTCCAAATGAAAATCAGCGTCCTCGATATACTTATACTTAACTTGTTTTTCCAAACTGCCATCCTCATGAAAGTAGGTCACAGTCAGATAATCACCACTAACTTTATAAGTCATTTTAGACCTCTTAGCATATGTTTCCAAGGGTTCTTCACCATTGCTGCCATCACCCTCACTATTTACCATCTTTTTATAGGCCTTTACCGATAAGTTTGGCACAACTTTTCTTGATAGAGGATTTAAGCGGTAGCTATTTTGAGGCTCATCAATAACCAAGCTATTGACATGGTCGCCATAGCGGTACATGGTCACTCTTTGCGATGCTACTACTAAGACTGGTCGTTTCCAGCCATCGTACTCGTCATCCCATTCTTCCCATCGCTCTGTAACCAGATTATAGTTTCTCTCAGCCACAAATCGCCAGTAACCATCAGCCTGACCTGTCACATATCGATAAATAACAATACCATAGAATGCCAGCGAGTAGATGAGGGCACCTACTATTATCGTTTTTACCTTAGTGGTTATAGGGCGCCTACTAGCTGCTCCTTGGGGTAATGGACCGAACCATTCTCTTTTATTTTCTATTTCTACCATTCTGACCTCGCCTTTATTATCCTGTTTTCATCAGTGTAGCACAGAAAATTAATATTTAAAATAGATTTTTAAATATTTTTTACTTGGAGAGATCTTGTAACTTCGTTTCATTTTACTTTGATGTCAGTTCCTCTAAGTCATCATCTGAGGTAGTCCGAACTTCCTTGACCTCTACTTTGCCCCAGTGCTCAATATTTGGTGAAAAACGACTGTGATAGACAGAAGACCAATCCTTTAAAATCTTATGCAGACTTTTGTCACCATGGCGGTAGATGTTTGCCTTATCTACCTTAAGTTTCCGCAAAATTGCTTTAATTTCTTGTCCATCACCTGAGGTATGATAGTAAATGTCATTAAACTTATCATGTATGGCAAAGCTCTTTGAGAGTATCTTAGTTTTGACATTATAATAATAATCAATATGTATATTATAATGATTAATATTCTAGGATGTTGAAAAATTTATAACTCCATCATCATAAAAGGTATCAGGTGGATAGTAGAAGGAAAGGATTAAATACTGTCGGCTTTTCCCTAATAGGGACTTGTCATAGCGATAATTAGAATTGGGAAATTCATAAGAGGTTGCCCCTTCATCTCCGCGTCCTCTGTGATAAGCTTTAACACCTTTTACATGATTAAAATGGGTGCCCCCAAAATGGAAAACTCGAGTCGCAAAAGAAGTCTCATCATAATACATCTCATCAAAAATATTGGTACTTTTCTGGCGCGTCTGATGATTTAAGACAGATAAAGCAACAAAACCAGCCAAAAATAAGGTGAGTAGAATAGCTAAGAGTATCTTATAAGGTCGCTTCATGTCACTTACCGTCTGCTTTCAGATCATCACTCTTTTCTTTAAGACTGTCTCTATTCTTGATAATAGGACTTATTGGTATCATAGTATTCCCTATCAAAACCAAAGTAACCACTTTCGTTTTCTTCCCCAAGACCCATATCAGCACGAATAAAACTCATTTGTTCATAATTCCGATAACCAGTGGAGATTAAACAACTACTCACAAGCCATCTGCCAAAAAGTTCAATCTTCTTTTACTGTCATAGGGCTAATCTTAACGTCTCCCCAATTTTTTTCACTGAAACGACTAGGATGGATTTCCAACCATGCGTGAATGACTGTTTTATTTACCATAGCCTGTGTCTCTTTTTGTAAATCACTTTCAGTCATATTTTTAGAGGCGAGTAC
>NZ_JBZFUL010000015.1:0-49430 GCF_058314515.1 Streptococcus sp. ELY_137 | reverse complement strand
GTCACTTTGTCGTTTATTTGATATTGAAAGACCACTAGCTAGAAGTCTTACTGGAATGGAATTGTTTTTACAGCAAGCTTTCTTTGCACATAACTGCAGATATTTCAACTAGCACCACAGGTATTTTTTATATTCAAAGTATATCGAAATAATAACTAAAACAATAATAACTGATATTATATTTGTCATATTTAATCTCCAAAATATCACTCGCTTTCACTCTCATATCTCTCCATCACTTCTTCCGCTTCCGCCAAGGTCACACCGAAAAGTTCCAATCGCTTGAGGAGTTGCTTACCGTTAGTGTAGCCGATACGCAGCTGTTCACCTAGGTATTCACGGCGCTTGCGACTGTCAGCTCCCATGAGAAGCCCAAGACGGATAAGATCCGATTGAGTAATATCAAAACGATTGTCATCATCGTAGCTGCCAAGAACCCCAGACAGAGCTTTTTGCAGGTCCTCAAATCTAGCATGCTCAACACCGAGCGAGCGTCCCTTAGTTTTTGATTTTGGTACAGCCTCATCACGGTTAAGAAAAGCATGTTTAGCGGTCGGTACAGCCTCCATGATAATTTTGCGAATGCGCTCGCCATTGTAGTCTGGGTCGGTAAAGACAATCACCCCACGCAAGTCATTGAGGTAAGCAATCCTTTCTAAATCGTCATCAGTAATTGCCGAACCCTTGGTTTCGTAGGTATCAACCTCATAGAAACGACGCAGGTTAGCAGTGTCACTCTTGCCCTCAACGACGAGGACTTCTTGTATTTTTATCTTATTTTCCATTATTTTTATTTTTGATATGAATTCACTATCTACTAAGGAGAGTTAATAAACCTTTTCAAATACTTCACTCAGCATAGGGGCTTGTTCATAAAACTCTTTTCCGACTTTTTGGTATTCCTGAGTGAAAAAATCATCATGAACCTTTTTCCAATAGGCGTAACTCCTATCACCTTCTCCCTCATGCCAGGCATGCTCAGGTGAAATCAAATGATAGGGCATGATATAGGTCACTTTTGTTTGCGTGACACAAACAGGTTCATCCGAACCATTGAGGATGATGTTGTATTCCCCAATCTGGGGCACCCACTCTCCAAGCTCATACAATTCATAGGCTGAGGTTGTAGCCGTTTTAATCTTTCTATTCACTAAATCCGCTGGCTCGTCTGCCATCTCTTTAGTGTTTCCAAAGCTCCACGCCTCATACTTGGTATCTTCTGGTAAATGTAACTTCCTACAACAACGAACCCAGTAATCCTTGATCGTGTCAGTCATATCGTCTTTTTCTTCATCTTAGCAGTCAATTCCAAAAATGCGCAGAGCATTTTCAGTCGTAGCTTCAGCCACTTCCTCCACAGTCATACCTCGGAGTTCTGCAATTTTATCGACGACATAACGAGTATAGGCCGTGTGGTTTTCCCGGCCACGTTTAGGCACTGGTGCCAGATAGGGTGCGTCTGTTTCGACGAGGATTTTATCCAGCGGTAACTTCTGCGCTGCTCCCTGCACATCCAGAGCCTTCTTAAAGGTGACCACACCCGAAAAGGAAATCATTATGCCAAGTTCGACAAAACGCTGTGCCATTTCCAAGGATCCTGAGTAGGAGTGCATGATCCCACCACGGGGGCCGACGCCAACCTCCTTAACGACCTCATAAGTGTCCTCTAGGGCATCACGGGTATGCACCACAAAAGGCAGGTCATGGTCCTTAGATAGCTGGATTTGGCGTTTAAAGACCTCAATCTGAACGTCCTTAGGATCTTCCATCCAGTGGTAATCCAGCCCAATCTCACCAAGAGCAACCACGCGCGAATTGGACAAATGACTAACAATCATATTCTCCACTTCCTGCGTGTAAGAACCAGCCTCAGTCGGATGCCAGCCGATAGTCGAATAAAGCTCAGAAAACTGGGCAGACAATTCCAAACTCCGCTTAATCGTCGGTTCATCAAAACCAACAATATTCATCTTAGTCACACCGAGTTCACGCGCTGCTGCAATTTCTTCTGCTTCTTTTCCTGCAAAATTTTCTACGTTTAAATGAGTATGGGTATCGAATATATTCATGCCTTTATTTTATCACAAAGTCCAGATAAAAAGAGCCCAAATCATATTTGAGCTCTGCTATCTTATTCCTTAGTTTAGCTCTTGGAATTTACCATCTTTTACCTCAGTGTAACCACCAGCTAGCAAGGCTTGAATGGTTTGGCTGTAACTAATCTGATCGGGGGCTTTTCCATCTGTCAACTGAATCTGCAAAAGTTCAGCATTAGCTTGTAAATCAACCTTGGTATAATCAATAGTTGTCTCCTCTATCAGGCGATCTGTCTGATAATCAACCTTATGCTCAATGCCTTCGATACCATCCCACTTAGTCGCACCGTTTTGTTCATAGTGAGCCTGCGCAGCCTCTGGTGAATCAACGCCCAAAGCCGAGTAAAGGACAACTGTCCTTGTCTGCGACAACAATAGCTGATCCCCTGCGTACTCATAATGATTACGGATATCCCTTTCACCGGCAACAAATTTCTGATAATCAGACTGCTGCCGACTAGCCTGACTATTGCTGGTAGTATTTGTAGTATTATCAGGTGTCTTGCTACCGCCACATGCGCTCAAGCCGACAAGGACCAACAAGGCCAGCAAGCTGACAATCACCTTTTTGAAAGTCATAAAAATCTCCAATCTTTTCACTCCCTCCATTATAAGGTATTTTACTGCAGGGTCAAGAAAAATCTAAAAAGCCAATTCCCTCGAGTAAGAATTGGCTTTTTATTCATTATCACCCTTAAGCTGACAATACCTTACGTCCCTTACGACGGCGGGCTGCTAGCACGCGGCGGCCGTTTTTAGTTGACATACGGTGACGGAATCCGTGCTTACGTTGGCGACGAATTTTACTTGGTTGATACGTACGTTTCACCTTGAATACCTCCTCTAAGATTTTCGTATTCGTTTAGCCGGCTATTATTGTGATCAGTTACTAAACATACCTTATTATTCTATAGGAAATGGGTACGCTTGTCAAGATTTACTCTTCTTTTTTTCAGCTAGCTTATGGTTAATCTTATCAATACGATGAATCCATATACTATAAACTATTCCCCAAATAATAAGATAGCATAAAATAAAGTTACCAAACGAACTGAGGGAAAAAAGAGTCCCATCATAATCATTTAATCTATTCATAAGAATAACCAGACTATAGACCAAACAAAAATGAAGGAATAGCTGGGCTATAAAAGAAGGACGTTCAAAGCTAAAAATCATGGAAATCAATCCTATTAAAGCACTGATCCATACAACATTGGCAATCTGTTCCACAGACTGACTTTCTGCACCATTTAACCAGAGGATGACAACATAGGTGAAACCACCAAAGCCGACACCTATAAGAGCGTATAGGGCCATTTTTCTCAAAAATCTCTTCATTTTCTTACCTCATAAACCTAAACGTTCCTCTAAATTGCGCAGATAGCGACGGCTGACATCTAGTCTGCGTTTCCCTGTCAGAATAGCTAGCATGTTACCAGAAAAACTGGCCTCCAAAGCTTCCAGATGGTTAATATTCAAGAGGGCATGCTTAGATACCTGTACAAAATCTGGATTATTGAGCTGTTGACTGAACCTATAGAGTCGCTCATTGATCTGATAGCGCCCCTGCAAGGTTTCTAAGATCAAACTGCTGCCATCGACATCAACAAAGATCAAATCTTGCACCTTAAGCATTTCAATACGATCAGCTGTTTTAAGCGGCAACACGGCTGGAGTCTCGGTTTGGTAAGCCGATAGATAATTCAAAACTTGCTGCACCTCTGCATTTAGTATTTGGCTGCGAACCACTACCTCAATTGCTTCCCGGTCCAAGCTCTTATCTTCTTCAAAGCGGTAATTCATCTGTCTCTCTGCCCCCTTGGCATAGTATTACTGCATTCCACCACCAATCCGCCTCAAAATTCCGGAGAACCCAGCTCTGGTCTTTGGACAAGCAAGAAATGCCTAATTAATCATACCAGAATTTACACTAGCAACTCAAACTTTGCCCCAATACTCTTATCAGTTTATCGCAAAACTGACTTCTTGACAAATAGAAGAATACTCAAAACAAGCAAGCTGACAAGCGTGACACCAGCACTTAATAAAACATTCTGTGACAAGGTCATAACATGATCCTTTACAACCAGGCTAATGCCTAGGTATTCCTTTAAATCTAAGGGAGACTGCCATTTAGGAATCTTACCCCCGATGAGAATCTGACGGAAAGCCGCAGCAACATAGGCTCCTGGAACTAATTTAATCACCTTTTGAGCCATATCTGGCAAACCACCGATCGGCATGTAAACCCCAACTAAAAAACCAGACGCTGTCCCGATAATAACAGCCAAGCGTTCCGCAACTTCAACAGAATGAATAAATTGCAAGATGATCAAATTAAGGATAGCTGCCATGATCGAGCTCAAGAGCATGAGTCCCAGAATTTTAGGAAGAGAAGCTCCATCAAACCCTAAACCATCCTGCCAGGCAAAATAGAGCGACATAACACCATACATGACCAACTGCATAATACTGCCGATCAAGCTGGTGCTGATAAGATAGCCAAGATTCAATTTAAAAGCAGAGGTCTCTGTCAGCAAAAAATCATTAAATTTTTGACTTTCCTTATCACGAACCAGACGCACAGCACTAGACCAGGTCGTCGTAATGCTAGTAACCGCTAGAATACCTCCCATTACCCATTTATCTAAGAATTTTTCTGGATGGTCCAGACTGCTCCAAGCATCCAGCATATTTTTTTGCAGGAAGATAATATAGAGTGCAAAGGCAATCCAAGCCCCCATAAGGGAGAAAAAAACACTAGCCTTATTGCTAAAATAAAGTGCTAGATTTCGTTTAATAATAACTAACATTAGTCAATCTCCCTTCCAGTAATAGCCATAAAAGCTTCATTAATTGTCCCTTGTTTAAATTCAAAATCGATAATACTGTCCTGATAGTTAGCAAGTATAGTAATAACCTCCTGAGAGGATAATCCTTCCACCAGATAGCCCGCTTCGACCCTCCTTATCTCATAAGGGAAATCAAGTAATTTTTGCTGGTCCTTTGTTTTTAAAAGGAGCTGACTCTTTGCATATTCCTTGATTAATTCAAAGGCTGTTCCCTGTGCTAAAATTTTTCCTTGATCAATGACATAGGTCACTTCCGCATTTTCAGCTTCTTCTAGATAATGCGTTGTCAAAAAAATAGTCAAACCCTCTTCCTTTTTCAAGCGATAGAGCAAATCCCAAATCATCTGACGCGTCTGAATATCCAACCCTGTCGTGGGCTCGTCAAGAAAAAGGAGGTCAGGCTTACTGATAAGAGCACGCGCAATATCGACGCGGCGGCGCTGACCGCCAGATAAGGTGCCGTATTTTTGATGAAAAAAGTCCTTCAAACCAGTCATATCAATCAAATCAGTCAACCAGTCCCTGTCAATTTGACGATACAGACCTGCACGGTTGTTGAGATTAGCCTTGACAGTCAATTCTTCATCAAGCACGCTGTCTTGAAAGACAATACCAATCTTGACCTGAGGAAGGACCTTAATCTCACCAAAGCTTGGTTTTAAAAGTCCTGTTAACATTTTAATTGTCGTTGATTTTCCGGCACCATTGGTTCCTAAGTAAGCTACCAAACTGCCCTTGGGAATCTGTAAATCAAGCTGATCCACAACTGTCTGATTAGCATAGACTTTGCTTAATGATTTTGTTTCCATTAACATATCTCCCACCTCCACATCATATAGTAGCAAAAAAGCTCCTTCTCGTGACTGAAATACCGGTAAGCGGTAAAAACAAGGAGGTAAGTGGTAGCAAAAAAAAAGATATCACTTATTTAAAATTTTCCTCAAAAAAGAACCAGACCGTACGCGTCCAGCTCCCTTACATTATTGCTAAGTCCTGTCGGGAATCACAACGACATAACGCTTAGGATCCCTTCCTTCTGAATAGCTGTCAACCCCCTTAATATTAGCAATGGTCTTATGCACAATTTTGCGCTCATCATTGCTCATACTATCCATAGCATAAGATTTACCGCTATCCATAACCCTATAGGCAATTTTTTTAGCAAATTCACTCAGGGTCTCCATCCGCCGCTCGACATAATCATGCACATTGAGCGTGATAGAAAAAGCGCGCGAATAGTGGTCATGTAAATAATTTTGTGCCAAAACCTGCAGAGATTTGAGTACCTTCCCATGATAACCGATAACACGTCCTGCTTCAGGTGTTTCAATCTGAACAGTGATTTGACGGTTAGTATGTCTGGTGGTCAGACTGGCTTCAACATCCATTTCATAGATAATAGCTTCTATATAGGAAGCCACATCTGTTGCAGCCTTTTCGATATCTTTGCTGGTCAACGACTCTACTTGATCAAACTCACTGGCGACAAAAGCTTCAAAGGAATCAGCTTCTGATGATGAATGGGCAGTTGAAGCCGCTACAGCAATTTCCACTCCTTTAGAAACTGCTATCTCCGGCGCTGCAACAGCCCCCCCTTCAGACACCTCTTGCTGCTGCGATAAGGCAACAACATCCGCTGAACTATCGTCTAACTCATCCTCCCAATCCAGTCCTTCTTCATCCAGCTCCTCTTTCTTCCGACGATACTCCTCGACAATCTCATCTGGCAGTAAGTCGCTGAGAATAGCCGTCACCGATCGTCTGGCATCCAGCATTTCTGATTTCACATTATCATTGACAATCTGTCCACGCTTTTCTAAATACTTGATAATACTGGTAACCTTACGAGCTTCCAGTTGCTCTTGTTTCAGAGCTTCTTCAGACACTTCTTGCTTACTTAAAGCTCTTGGTAAACTGCGGACAATTTCTTGATCAGCCTGAGAAACCGTCGTGCGATTAATGACTTCGACATCGACCTCCGCTGGCTTCTTCCAAAAACCAAAAAATCCTTTCTTTCCACGGGATAGGACACGGATAGAGGCCTTAGTCCTCGTGATATCGAGTTCACGTAAGCCGTTCTCAATTGCCTCATCAACAGTGTTACCTGTGAATTTAACCATAATCTATCTTCTCCTTCGCTAACAGAAAAAAATATCTACCTTCTGATGCGTTTACTTAACGTCTTTTACGCGCCTTCTTCTTAGCACGACGAATTTTCGCTTCCCTCTCTTTGGCCTCACGCTCCTGACGCTCGCGCTCGGCAATAATCTTAAAGGGGTTGTTGAAAATCAGCATCTGAACAACCTGAAAAGCATTACCGATAGCCCAATAGAGAGCGATACCGCTGGTGAAACGGGCGCCAATCCAGAGAATAAAGAGGGGCATGATAATACTAGTTGCTGTCATGAAACCATTTTTCTCTTTGGCAGCCTTGTTGCTCAGCCACATGGACAAGAAAGTAAAGAGCGCTGCTAAGACTGGCAAAATATAAGTTGTATCGTTACGACCAAGATTCCAAATCAAAAAGCTACCGCGACTGAGCTCTGGTACCCTGATCAAGGCCTGATAGAGCGCCAACATTACAGGAAACTGAATCACTAAAGGCAGGAAAGCTGCCCATTGGTTGATTCCTTTCTCCTTGTAAAGTTCCTGGGTTTTTAGGGCCTGCATATTGCGATCGTCCGCATATTCTTTTTGAATACGTTTGAGTTCTGGCTGCAATTCCTGCATTTCCTGACTAGATTTAATCTGACGATTATAGAGAGGAATCAGGGCAATCCGAACCAAAAGAGTAAAAAGAATAATACCGATACCAACCGAGCCACCAAACGACATAAATTGGATAGCCCGACCGAATCCATAGACTAGCTGATCCCAGCCTGTCGAGGAACTGGTCACTTCGCCGTTGCGTCCGCAAGCCGATAAAAAGATAAGGGCGGCTAAAGCCAGTCCACTAAGCTTCATGGTTTTCTTCACAGTCATTTCCTTTCCGATACAGCTGAGCAAGTGCTAATACATGCTTCAAATTTTGCTTCACTTCCTGATAGTTCAAGTCCTCCACTCCTTTTCTGGCAATCACAACAAAATCATGTTTTGTCAGATCAGGCGAGAGCTCCATCAAAATATGCCTCAATTTTCGTTTAACACGGTTGCGGGTGACAGCATTCCCCAGCTTCTTGCTGACAGATAAGCCCACCCTGAAATGTTTTTGCGGCCTCTCAAGACTGTAGACGACGAATTTTCGGTTGGCTACACTCTTACCCTGACCAAAAATAGCCTGAAAATCTTGATGACGCTTTACTCGATAAGTCTTTTTCACCACGGTCTCCAAACACTCGAAATTATTCTTTATTATACCACAAAAGACCAAAAAGCCCAAAATCCCTCAGATTTTGGACTATCCTGATAGAAAATCTTACTTATAAACAGCTCGCTCGGTTGTTCTCAAAAAAACGACCTATCCAAAGCCTTCTTAGCCTGTTCAACTTGCCATTCAACCTGTTCAAAACCTGTCCCTCCTAGAGAATTGCGGCGCTCTACAGCTGTTTTGGACTGCAAGGTCACATAGATATCCTCCTCAATTAGATCTGAAATTTCTTGGTAACGCTCCAGAGGAAGATCCTGCAAGTAATGACCATTCTTGGTGCACTCCAGTACCAGCTTACCAACGATTTCATGAGCCTGACGGAAAGGCACTCCCTTAACTGCTAAGTAATCAGCCAGCTCGGTTGCATTAGAGAAGTCTTTTTCAGTCGATTCAGCCATATGGACATCATTGACAGTCATGCTGTCCAGCATTCCAGCTAGAATATCAATAGCAACCGTAATAGTTTCCACCGTATCAAACATGCCCTCCTTGTCCTCCTGCAAATCCTTATTGTAGGCTAAAGGCAAGGACTTCATCACGGTCAAAAGACCAGTTAAGTTACCATAAATACGCCCAGTTTTGCCACGAATTAACTCTGCCATATCCGGATTTTTCTTTTGCGGCATAATAGACGACCCTGTTGAAAAAGTGTCTGACAGGGTAACAAATTTAAACTCGTTGGAACACCAGCTGATGATTTCTTCACAAATCCGGCTCATATGCATCATTAAGATACTAGCATTTGCAAGAAATTCTAAAATAAAATCGCGGTCAGATACAGCATCCAGAGAATTACTGTAAGGTTGTTCAAATCCCATCAACTGAGCTGTCATTTCACGATCAATAGGAAAGGTCGTTCCAGCAAGAGCTGCTGCCCCCAGAGGGGAAATATTGGTATGTTTTTGGTTGAACTCAAATCGCTCGCTATCACGGGTAAACATATTGTAGTAGGCCATCAGATGGTGCCCAAAGGAAATGGGCTGAGCATGCTGCAAGTGCGTATAACCCGGCATAATCGTATCAGTATGCTCAGCAGCTAACTCGACCAAAATCTGACGCAGATGATGCAATTTATCAATGACCTCACTCAACTTAGCCTGAAGGTAGAGATGCATATCTGTCGCAACCTGATCGTTACGTGAGCGGGCAGTATGAAGTTTCCCTGCTACTGGGCCGATCTTTTGAGTCAACAATGACTCCAAGTTCATGTGGATATCTTCATTGCTGATATCAAACACCAGCTTCCCAGCCTTAAAGTCCTGCAACAACTCTTCCAAGCCAGCTTTAATTTGAGCAGACTCAGCCTGAGTAATGATTCCCGTCTCACCCAGCATTGTCACGTGAGCCAGCGACCCCTTTAGATCAAATTCTGCCATCTTTTGGTCAAAAGAGATAGAAGCTCCAAACTCTTCAACCCATTTTTCAAGGCCAGCTTCAAAACGGCCGCCCCACAGTTTATGATTTTCTGCCATTGTATTTTCTAGGACAGTTGCATTAGCTTATGCAACTCCCCATTCCTTTCTGATCTTTTCGAATAATTATCAGCCAATTTGATCATCCTGCCACAGCCAAAAAGCCTAGCAGTGACAAAACAGTACTTCCTCATTCTATCAAAAAAACTAGCCTATGTCACAGCTAGTTTTAACGGCCTCACGGGACAGCCCCTTGAAAGGAACTCACTGGTTCACCTTATTCAAGCTCGTAGGAGACCTCACTGAATCTCCCAATCGAGAATCGAAAATAATAAGA
The DNA here is from genome assembly GCF_058314515.1 of Streptococcus sp. ELY_137. Lineage (NCBI taxonomy): Bacteria > Bacillati > Bacillota > Bacilli > Lactobacillales > Streptococcaceae > Streptococcus > Streptococcus sp. ELY_137. Next base: position 39,366 of record NZ_JBZFUL010000015.1, on the reverse strand, counting down.
AAAGAGTCTCAGATCCAGCTCTCTGACTGTGATTATCTGATAAGGCTTCCCCTCTATTTTAAAATAGCCGGACTGCTTCAATAATCTGATAAAAATTCAAAGGCTGATAGTAAAGCCTATAAAGCAGCCACAACTCAAATGCTGAAGCTCAGTCAGCTCGGAAGCTCTCTTCTTAAAACCTCTAATTCAGGCACACTAGCGAACTATAAGGCTGAGCTGATTGATTATAGCTTGCCCTCAATCACTACAGTCCGTCTGAAACAACGAGTAATAGTGGCTATACTCTTAGAAACAGCTCTGATACCACCAGTCACCTCAACTATTCACCTGGCTTATTAATCTGGGCATTAACCTGTGTTGGCAGTCCCCAAAGCTTGATGAAACCAACCGCAGCATCCTGATCAAAGCTATCTGCTGAAGTATATGTGGCAAGATTTTCATCGTACAAGGAATTTGGTGATTTACGAGCCACAACCTTAGCAGAACCCTTGTACAATTTTACTTTGGCAGTACCGTTAACTACTTTTTGCGTTTCCTTGATATAAGCAAGAATAGCTTGTGTCGCTGGGCTGAACCACAGAGCATTGTAAATCAAGTTTGACAGCTCGTTTTCAAGGATAGGCTTGAAATGCGATACTTCACGCACCAAGGTCAGATCCTCGATCTCTTTGTGGGCCGTCAAAAGGGTAATAGCCCCTGGGCATTCATAGATTTCCCGAGATTTGATACCGACAAGCCTATTTTCCACATGGTCAATACGTCCCACTCCATGTTTGCCAGCGAGGTCGTTCAATTTTTGGATAAGATCAGCCAGTTTCATTTCCTGACCATCAAGAGCAACTGGCTTACCTTCCTTAAAAGTAATTTCTACAAACTCAGGGGTATCAGGAGCTTCTTCTACCGGGTTTGTAATCCCAAAGGCATCTTCTGGTGCTTCATTCCAAGGATTTTCAAGAACACCACATTCGTTAGCACGTCCCCAAAGATTTTGGTCGACTGAATATGGATTGTCAAGATCGGCAGGAACCGGTACACCATGAGCTTTAGCGTATTCGATTTCTTCTTCACGTGACCACTTCCACTCCCTTACTGGGGCAATAACTTTCAAACTTGGATCAAGAGCTGCAATGGCCACTTCGAAACGAACCTGATCATTCCCTTTACCAGTACAACCATGAGCGATAGTTGTTGCCCCTGTCTTGTGGGCAATCTCAACCAATTTCTTAGAAATCACCGGACGGCTGAGGGCTGATACCAGCGGATATTTTTGTTCGTAGTAGGCATGGGCTTGAAGAGCTGGCAGCACATAATCTTGCGCAAACTCATCTTTAACATCAAGGACATAAGACTCAACTGCTCCAACACTTAGAGCCTTATCATGAATAAACTCAAGATCCTTTCCTTCACCAACATCCATACAGACCGCAACAACATCGTAGTCCTTTTTCAACCAAGTGATAGCAACTGAGGTATCGAGCCCCCCCGAATAAGCTAGAATAACTTTCTCTTTTGACATAATTATTTCTCTTTTCTTATTTTTTTGGTTGTTTTTTGTATATCTCAACCTTACGAGCCCTATTGTATGGTATTTTTATTCACTCGTCAAGTGTTTTTTGTATTTTTATCGATTTTTTGCCATTTTTTTGATTTTTATGCATAATAAAGTAGAATATACACATAAAAATGAACAATCTATTAATCTGATTAATAAAACTTTTTAAGACAAAAAGAAACCTGCCGTTTGGGCAGGTTTCTTTCCATTTCACAAGTATATTGGGAGAGAGATGAGAAATGGGTTTCGAATAAATAAGAAGTTCGGGATAAGTTTGCGTCTGTTTCCTATTAGTGAAAGACTTGGGAGAGAGAAACTAATAGAAAACTTCATCCCTACGTTCACTAGTATATCTCAAATCTCTATTTTTTAAACCGCTATGTCTTGAATTGTCGTTTTTTTGTCCTGAAATGTCAAAAATAATCTTGAACTGCCTAAGCACCCTGACGTCTTTGCTCCCATTCTTTCATAAGAGACTTTAATTTCAGACGAGAGACCGGACAGGAATCTCCATTTTCAAAGAAAGCAAGAAGCTCTGCCTTATCCACACGGCTAATATTATCCAGATTGACAAGGAAAGATCGGTGGCAGGAGAAGAGTCGGGAATCTACTTCAGCAATTTCAGAAAGATTGCCGTAAAATTCCAGCCGCTCACTTTTTGTCATCAGCATCACCTTATGAGGGGTAGGGGAAGTCGCAAAGTAGTAAATATCCTTAAAAGGCAATTGGACACGCGCCTGAGCCGACTCAAAGGTAAAGACCTCATCCACCTCTTCAGAACGATGCATGTGGTCAGCTGTATATCTGATTGCCTCCCGTAAATCAATTTTAAATTCCTCATCTGTTCCAGTCTTATCAATAAAATCTAGGGCTGATACCTTATATTTAAAACTGATCGGAGCAAATTCTGAGTGGGTGGTCACAAACACAATGACAGCTGCCGGATCAATCTGCCGAATTTCAGCTGCGGTTTCCAATCCCTTTTTGGTCTCGCCTTTAATTTCAATATCCAAAAGGAAGAGCTGGTGATTTCCCTTTTCCGCAATCGCCTCTAATAAATTTTCTGCCTTGGAAAAGACCCCAAACTGACGAGCTGATGTCCCTTCTTCACGCAAGATCTCTGTTACCAGCGTTTTTATCCGCGTCTGTTGGATGAGATTATCCTCTAAAATAAATATATTCATAACTTCTTATCCTAATTTCAACTACTGTTTGAATTATTATATTATTTTATAATTAAAATAACAACACGCTATCTTCATTGAAAATAAAAAATCCCCCGACCATTCGGGGGATGTCCAAAACAGTGAACAGTATGTCTTATAATTGGCTTGGCTAGGAGAAGCCGTTACAATCGCCTTGAGAATATATCTCTCCCCCATTCTCTAAGGCAGCTTTCCATTAGAAGCCAACTTTTACAGTAAGCAAACTTATCACCAATCGTGTCTAGTATACCATAAGCTGCCTCCAATAGAAAGTAAAAAGACTGTAAATTATTTCCTACATTAAAAGCAGAGCGACCTAAACACTCTGCTATAATCTACCAATTTAAATGAGTTCTACAGAGCTATAGAGAAACGTTGTCCCTACCTCAAGCTCTCCAACATATTGGTAAGGTGCTCAATTGATTTTTCTCTACCTAAGAGATAGATTGTGTCGGGTAATTCAGGCCCGTGCATTTCCCCAGATACTGCAATGCGAATCGGCATGAAGAGGTTCTTGCCCTTGATACCCGTTTCTTTTTGAACGGCCTTAATTTGTGGGAAGATGTTTTCAACAACAAAATCCTCATCAGACATAGCTTCTAACTTAGCCTTAAAAGCTTCAAGCACTGTCGGAACCGTCTCACCAGCCATGAAATTCTTCTCTTCCTGTGTCAATTCTGGAAAGTCTTCAAAGAAGAGGTCAGTTAGAGGAACAATTTCATCAGCCGATTTTAGCTGAGGCTGGTAGAGCTGGACTAATTTCTCAGCCTTATCGGTCAGACGTCCTGCTGCCTCAAGGAATGGTTTGCAAAGCTCAAAAACCTTATCAAAATCAGCCTTCTTGATGTACTCGTTGCTCATCCAGTCCAGCTTCTTTTGGTCAAAAGCAGCTGGTGACTTGCTGAGACGATTTTCATCAAAGAATTTGATCAACTCCTCGCGTGAGAAGATTTCATCTTCTCCACCTGGATTCCAACCCAGAAGAGCGATAAAGTTAAAGACTGCTTCTGGCAGATAACCTTTTTTACGGTAGTCCTCGATAAATTGAAGGGTGTTGGTATCACGCTTCGACAGTTTTTTACCAGTCTCAGAGTTGATGATCAAGGTCATATGGCCAAACTCTGGTGCCTCCCAGCCGAGTGCTTCATAGACCATGAGCTGTTTAGGGGTGTTGGCGATATGGTCATCGCCGCGGATAACATGGGAAATTCGCATATCGTGGTCATCAATGACAACGGCAAAGTTGTAAGTTGGATAACCATCGCGTTTCTGAATAACCCAATCACCACCGATATTGCCGCCTTCAAACTCAATGTCACCTTTAACGATATCAGTCCATTTATAAATACTGGCATCATTAACAGCCAAACGAACCGTTGGGATAACACCGGCTGCCTCACGCTCAGCAACATAAGCTGCTTTTTCTTCCTCGTTCATCCCCAGATATTCATTGATATAACGAGGTGTTTCACCAGCTGCTTCTTGACGCTCACGCTCAGCTGCAAGTTCTTCTTCTGTCACATAAGACTTGTAAGCCTTTCCTTCCTCCAAGAGTTGGTCAATATATTTTTGGTATAGAGGCAGGCGTTCGGACTGACGATAATTTTCATGAGTTTCTGGGCTCTCATCCCAGTCTATTCCCAACCAGCGTAAATTGTCCAGCTGGGAACGCTCGCCATCTTCAACATGGCGCTTGCGATCCGTATCCTCAATACGAATGACAAAGGTACCGCCATAGTGACGAGCATAAAGATAATTAAAGAGCGCTGTCCGCGCATTTCCGATATGTAGCAATCCCGTTGGACTTGGTGCGTAACGCACACGAATTTCATTAGACATAGTCTTCTACTGTCTCCTATTTTCCTGTTATAGCTGTCCTAAAAGAACAGAAAGCAAACCACTTAATTAGCCGTTTGCGATCCTTTTTATTATAGCACAAATATGAGGAATTATGATGTTAACTAGAAACTTTGCCTCTTGATAAAATCCACTGTTGTTAAAACCTCTGCAAATCTCTGAAGAGACACTAAAAAACTTAATTGGACATTTTCAGCTTTTACTAACTGGGAGCCATAATATAAATCCCTAGTTGTTGTAGTATCCTCAATCACTATAGGATTGTAACTTTTTTCATAAGCAGCCCTTGTGGTTGAGTCAATACACATGTGAGTCATCATCCCTGTTATAACCAGCTGTGAGACGCCTAATTTTTTAAGAAAAATTTCCAACTCAGTATTCAAAAAGCTGTTAGGAAACTGTTTTTGAATAACAATTGAACCGTTTAATTGAATCAGGTTTGAGTGCATTTCCGCACCTTGGGTCCCTCTTACAAAAAACGGGGCATCCTCACTTTCATTAATATGCTGGATATAAATAACAGGTAGTTCCTTCTTATTAAATAGCCTTATTAGTTGATTAATAGAATCTAGCGCCTCATCAGCCTTAACTAGCTCATACTTACCACCAGGAAAGTAGTCCTTCTGGACATCAATAACAATCAATGCTTGTTTCATTTGCTACTCCTTTAATTTTTGATATGATTAAGTATAAATATTTCTAACCTGTTTGAACATACTTTGGTGAAAAAATAATTACTTCTATCATTTCAACATGAAAGGAATTAGTTTATGGATCAAATGGATCTACAGATTATTGAACTTTTAAAATCAAATAGCCGCCTAAATAATAAAGAAATCGGAAAAATCGTCCATTTGACAGGACAAGCCGTTGGACAGCGAATCATCAAGTTGCAAGAATCAGGCACGATTAGGGCTTTTACAGCCTCTATTCAATATACAACTCAACAATTCATTTTAGTGTACATGGATAATAATAAATTCCAATCATTCGAGAACTTTTTAGCCAGTCAGCCTAGTATTGACGAATTTTATAAAACAGCAGGTCGAGCCTGTTATATTATTAAAGCCCATTTTTCAGATAATGAGCTCAAATCATTTTTAGAAAAACTTAATGAATGGGGACGTTATAACGTTGAAACAATCATACAACAGCTAAGATAAATTGGTAAGTATGAGTCTGAGCCAGACATAAACATTATAGCTCCACTGTCATCCATAATTCCCATAGGATTAATATCTGGTTCCAGCTCTTCCAGTTCAAATATATTCAATGCTCAGTCGTCCAAAATTAACGTCACCGGTCACAACTAAACGCTTATTCTGACCGGATAGCCTTTGCGGAGCTTGAGCCATTCCCAAGGCGGTCTTTACTTGCAAATCAACATACCAATCTTTGGGAATATAAAGGGTAATATTACCAAAATTGACTTCTACCTCAAAATTAGCAGTATCACCTAAAATTAAGGCATTATCAAAATAAATAGTGGAATTTCCAAAATTGACCTCTGCTTTATCTGACAGAAAATTATCATTATGAATATAGCGAGTAGAATTGCCAAAATTATATTCTTTCCCATCATTGGAGGAGGAATAGAATCGTCCATAGGTCAGAGTCCTGTGCCATTTATGCTCAGGCTTAAAAATTAATTCCAAGCCAATGCAGGCAAGGATAGCAGCTAAGAACAGTGTCCAAGTCTCAATGCGAACAAAATGGTACTGACTATTTAGGATAATAACTATCAAAACGCCACAGATTCCTAGTCCCATGATAGAACCTGTCAGTAGGTTTTTAATAGCATGATAGGCCAAGAAGACCAGGGCAAGTAGTGCCCAAATGGATAGGGGAGAAGGCATTAAATAGTCTTTAAATAATAGAAAAACAGATAAAAAGAGCAAAACGATACCTAAGAAATACTTTTTCATGATAGAACCTACCTCATTTCATTTAGCTTGTCTTTCAAATATTGATAATAGTGACGCGAAACATGAATCTGCTTGTGTGTATCTTCAAAATGGATCGTACTGGTTCCTGAAAATGATTTATCCAGAGAATAGATAGTTTGAACATTAACAATAGCCGATTTTGAGATACGGCAAAAGTAAGCAGGTAATCTGTCTTCTAGCTCATAGAGCCTCATTTTGACCCTATAAGCGTCCTCCTTAGTATGGGCATAAATATTTGCTCCCTCAGTTTCAAAGAAAAGGAGCTCTGCTAAGTCAATAAAATATTCACTCGTCCCTTTATACAATGGAAAAGGTGCCCTATCCATACAACTGAGTAAACGGCAGATTTCATCTACTTTACCACTAAGATTAGGCGTTTTTAAAACAACTTCAAGAGTCTCTAATCTTTTATCCAGCTCAACCCTAATCTTCATAAGAATTACCTTTCCATCTCTAGTAACTTTATTATAGCAAGTCTGCTGCTATAAACAAGGGAACTCTCATAAGTGGTAACATTCGGCTGATAAGTCGTTAAGATGGACTTGTTGACTTTTAATAAATAAAAATCCAGGGCAGTATAACAACTCCCTAGATTTCCATTAACCCTTTATTAAGGTAGTAACGGCATAGACCTCTAGCCACAAGATAGGCTATAAAACCAAAAGTTCAATTACATCAACCCTAAAATTCCTGAACCATTACTGTTCGTATTTGAAACCGTTAAATGGCCGCCAATAACCTGAGAGAAAGTCTCGATATTGAGACTTTGAACATAAACTTCACCACTTCCCCGGAAGGTATTAACAATTCCTTCGCCTGTACCAAACGACTGCAAAAGGCCATTCTCTAGGTGAATCTGATAATCTAATTCCTTAGACCAAGCGACAACATGTGCATTATCAATCGTAATCTCCTGTTGATCAAGCTCCAGCTTCTGAATAGAACCGAAACTGTTAGCCAGTAAGGTGCCAACTCCTTCTGTTGACATGACAAAGAGCCCACCTTGCCCACCAAAGAAGGCACGACCGACAGACTGGCGCTCCATGGTATACTGGGCCGAGCCATCCAAGGCCAGAAAAGCACCATCATTGAGACGGTATTGTTTAGCTCCAAGCTCTAAGGCAATAATCTGACCCGGCATTGAAGGAGCAATCGCCAAACGACCATCATTACCATTAGCAATCGCCTGTGTAATAAAGGCCGACTCCCCTGAAACTACAGAACGACCAACAGCCTTAAAGATTTTACCAAGACCTGCACCTTTAGCGTTAAGCTTTGTGTTCAAGCTAATAGACGGCGTGTGGTAGACCATGCTGCCTCGTTGGATATAAGCTGACTCCCCAGCTTCTAAAAATATCTCAACTAAAGGAAATTGCATATGGCTATCAATACGGTAAGTCATATGATTATCGGACATAATATTTCTCGCTTACTTATTTAATAATAGTTTCAGTATAGCGGTATATCCCAAAGATTGTCAATAGGCCAAAAGAAAAATCAGCCCAAAGTCTTAGGCTGACGTCCCTAGCACTCAACTGCTGAAATGCGGCCGCTATCAACATCATAGATAGCACCAGATATGATAATATCATCTGGAATTAACGGAGAGTCTCGTAAGAGGTTGACATCCTCTCGAACACTGGCTTCAAGATCATCAAATGGACGAAAATCATGATCATGTACATTTTGGTTTAACTTACTCTCAACAAGGTTAGCTAGCTCTTCATTTTTAAAAGTAAGCATGCCACAGTCCGTATGGTGGAGAACAACGATTTCATGTGTCCCAAGCAGTTGTTCTGAAATAACAAGAGAGCGAATAGTATCCTCGGTTACCCGACCGCCTGCATTGCGTAGAATATGGGCATCACCCAGTGCTAATCCCAGAGCTGGAGCAACATGCAAACGAGCATCCATACAGGTGATAACAGCTACTTCTGTTTTGGGTTTAATCGGTAAATGGCTTGTCCCATGTAATGCAACATAAGCACTGTTGGCATTTATAAAATTATCAAAATATGACATAATTTTCTCCTTTACTACCGCTAAGTATAAAACGCTGTTATTATAACACAAATAGCAAAGAAAAGCCTGAGTTCAGACTAGGATCAAAAAAGCTTGTTTCTTGTTTACGAAGAGAACCCTTTTGGTCAATAGCCCCAAAATTCTAACCTAATCTTACCCTTTCCCAATAACATAGGTCAACTCTGCTGCTTGTTTGGCTGTGAAGGTGCGATAGGAAACAAGGCCTAGCCCTAAAGCATTAGATTCAGAAATTAAAATTGATCCATCCTTTCGAACCTCCTCCACAATAGCGACATGGCCATAATTAGGATCAGCACCGGCCTGATTAGGAGCAAACGATACGGCATAGCCTAGCTTGGGTTCATGAGTTAATTCATAACCAGATTTGTAAATCCATGCACCGCCATTCCCCATATAGGCATCAAATTGATAGCCCAATTCATGAGCACGATTATAAACATACCAAGTACACTGCCCCCAAGGATAGGAAAGAGCAACATAGTTTTCTATGTGCATTGGCTTAGATAAGTGATAACCTGCGGGGACGACCTCAAGGCTAATCCCACTGAAATTCTTAAGTTCTTCAGGGATAGTCGGCGTTCCCCCGTGCTGATCAATCCAGCGATCTATATTCTGCATGGCTTGCGCGCGGCGTTTACCTGTACCGGAAGTATCCGTAAAATAAACACCCCCTTCCGTTAATAAATCTAGTTGTCCTTGAGCGTACTTTGTCGCTTTGTCATCTTGACGCTTAAAACTCCAATTTTTATTTTGAATAATTGTTTCAGCAGTCATCCGCCTAATAGCAATCTCGTCTGAAAAATGAGTAGCATTGCTAACATTAGTATCAAAAGCTCCGTAACCAAACATATTAGCACCAGCTTCTTTGGCTACACCAGCAGTTCCTAGTGAGCTTTCAAAAAGTGCGATAGCAATGATAGCACGGACATCTAGGCCGCTCTCTCTTTCCCATTTAAGCAGACGCTGTCCATTGATACGATTTCGATCGTAAGCTATTCCTAAGGAATTGAGGTAACCATCCAGTTGTTCAGCCTTGATCCCATAGCGATGAGACAGAAGATTATGACTGTAGGCATTTTTGCCAGACCAGTGTTCTACATACTTTGTATAAGAAAAAGCTGGAGTAACCTCACCATCATCGTTATCAAAAACCGATGTTGCGCTCCACAATGGGCTAGCAATTACTGAAGCTTGGGAACTTGATGTGACCGTTCCAGAGCTCTCTGAATATATAGGTAAAGATAAATTGAATGGGTCATATGATTTAACAGGCGCTTGCTGGTCTCTTGAGGGAAGATCTGAAGAAGAACCTTTGGCTGCATCTGAAGAAACCTCTTTTTCCGTTATTTCAGTTTCCTCCATTGCCCTCTCTGATGTGATCGAACTATCCTCAGTACGATCAGCCATTTCGGTTTTACTTTTCTCCTGCTCACTTTCTACTTTATCCTCAGATGATGGCTGAGGAGAATCTTTAAAAGTTTCCTTAGAATCTGCTGAACTCTGGTCTGACGCAGAGAACGAGACTTCCTGGGCACTACTCTCTGTCTGCGTTTCCGCCTTGTTCTCATCTTCATCCTTAGTTTCTTCTACCTCCGTCGAATCCTCAGAAAAAGAAATATCATCCGAACTGCTGCTCGACTCGCTACTTTTCCCTTCTTCCTTAGACCGGCGAACCGTTCTTTCTGCCGTTTCGGCTCTTGTTATGGGAGGAACAAGATAGGCCCCACTTAAGATAAGTAAAAGCGTCAAAGCCACCAATTTTTCTTTTTTCATGGCCCAAAACTCCTTTCATAATATGATTCACCTATTTATTCGCGAAACATATAAAAAAGCTTTAGAAACATCTTTGTAACAATGTTCCTAAAGCTTCATTTTTAAGTTAACCAACTGAACCTTCCATTTCATAGCTAATTAAGCGATTAAGCTCAACAGCATATTCCATTGGCAGTTCTTTGGTAAAGGGTTCGACAAATCCCATAACAATCATCTCTGTCGCCTCTTGCTCGGACAATCCTCGACTCATAAGGTAGTAGAGCTGTTCTTCTGAAATTTTTGAGACTTTTGCTTCATGCTCAAGGGCTACTTGTGAGTTATGGATTTCATTAAAAGGGATGGTATCAGATTTAGATAAATCGTCCATCAAAATCGTATCACATTCGATATGACTAACAGACTTTGTCGATTCACGATTAAAAGTCACCTGACCGCGGTAATCCACTTTACCCCCATTTCGAGCAATAGATTTTGACACAATAGACGAGGAGGTGCGGGGCGCATTGTGAATCATTTTTGCACCAGTATCTTGGTGCTGCCCTTCATTGGCAAAGGCAATAGATAACATAGTCCCGCGCGCTCCCTCACCTTCAAGGTAAACAGAAGGGTACTTCATAGTCGTTTTAGCACCAATATTACCATCAATCCACTCGACGGTAGCATTTTTTGTTGCCTTAGCCCGCTTGGTTACTAGGTTATAGACATTATCAGACCAGTTTTGAATGGTTGAATAACGCATATAGGCACCATCCAAGGCAAAAATTTCCACAATGGCAGCGTGAAGACTGGCCGTTGAATAGGTCGGCGCTGTACAACCTTCAACATAATGGACACTAGCTCCTTCATCTACAATAATCAGGGTTCGCTCAAATTGAGCTGTCGCCTCATTGTTCATGCGGAAATAGGTCTGCAAAGGAATATCAACCTTAACTCCCTTAGGCACGTAGATGAATGTTCCTCCTGACCAGAAAGCAGAGTTGAGAGCTGCCAGCTTATTATCCGTGGGAGGAACCAGTTTTGAGAAGTACTGTTTAAAGAGGTCTGGATATTCCTTGAGCGCTGAGTCTGTATCTGTAAAAACAATTCCCAGCTTATCATATTCCTCTTTCATATTATGGTAGACCACTTCTGACTCGTATTGAGCTGAGGCGCCAGCCAGATATGCCCGTTCTGCCTCTGGGATCCCTATCCTCTCAAATGTTTCCTTGATCTTATCGGGAACGTCATCCCAATCACGAGCAGCCTTGTCTGTTGCTTTTGAGTAATAAATCAGATCATCAAAGTTGATGTCTGAGAGATCTGGTCCCCACTCCTGCATAGGCATCTTATTAAAGGTTTCTAAGGACCTTAGGCGAAAGTCCAACATCCAGTCAGGCTCGCCTTTTTCCGCCGACATTCGACGCACAACCTCTTCACTGATCCCCTTACCTGTTGAAAATACAGGAGTAACGTCATCGTGGAAACCATATTTATATTCACCGAGGTCAATCGGTTTTGGCTCTACTTTTTCTTCTGCCATGTTCCCTCTTTCTATTTTAACTTAGTCTAAAATCTTCAAAATTTTGTCTAGTGATTGTCGCTCAGGGCGGAAAGTATTAACAGAATGGTCACTTTCATAGCCTAAGGCCGTACCGATTACAATCTCATAAGCACTATCAACCCGTAAGGTTTGCGCTAAATTTCCTGGAAATTTAACTAATTCATAAGCCACTATGGTTGCCAAACCTTGGTTATTGGCCGATAAACTTGCTGTTTGCAAAAAAGCTCCCATATCTAAAATAGACCACTCAGGTGAGTTTTTGGGCAAGGCAAAATACATAATCACTGGAGCTTGAAAAAGTTCTTGGTTAAGTTGCCAAAAGGTCTCATTTTTAACCTCTGTAAAGTTATCTAAGCGATTAGACCAAGCCGCCATGTGAGACTGCTGATCTTCTTGAAAACCTGTCCGAGAACGAACTGGAAAAATCGGAGTTGATTTTTGTCCAACTTCGATTAAACTCCTGTGGTCTGACTTTATTTTCTCCAAGGTTTTTCCAGTCGCTACATAGACTTTCCAGGGCTGTGAATTAACCCAAGAAGCCGTTTGACTGGCTTTCTGCAACAATTTGCTTCAGCATTTCTGTCTCGACTGGTTGATCCTTAAAGTGACGTGTCGAATGACGATTGGCCATTAATTTACTAAATTCCATAAGTAGCTCCTTATCTCGATTACATCTCACTACGTTCGATGGCCTTTTTGAGGGCATTCCATGAGAGGGTGGCACATTTGATACGCTGTGGAAATTTTGACACACCAGCCATGAGCTCAGCTTCACCTAGCTCTTTTTGCTGGTCGTCTGTTTCTCCTTGGACCATCTTTGAAAAGATATCCGCCAAACGAAGCGCCTCCTCCTTGGTTTTGCCAATAACCGCATCTGTCATCATACTAGACGAAGCAGTCGAAATCGTACAACCATGGCCGGCAAAGGCGATATCCTCAATAACACCATCCTTAAACTTCACCGAAAGGTTGATGACATCACCGCAAGTTGGATTATTGAGCTGCAATTGCTCAACTCCTTCTAAAAAACCATGATGGTGAGGACTCCTAGAGTGATCAGCAACAACCGCCTTATAAAGACTATCTAACCTAGAAAGTGCCATTAAAGAACTCCTTCGCTTTTAAAATTGCATCCACTAATCGATCACAATCTTCTTTGGTATTGTAAATATAAAAACTAGCCCGTACGGCTGAATGAATACCCAGATGATTAATCAAGGGTTGAGCACAGTGGTGACCGGCTCGTACAGCTACTCCCTCATAATCTAGGGCTGTCGCCACATCATGAGGATGCAATCCCTCTAAATTAAAGGCAATAACACCTGCATGCTGAGACGAATTCTGCGGCCCATAAACTGTTAGCCCTGTAATCGCCTGTAACTGAGGCAAGACATAATCAACAAGCTCTTGTTCGTGTTCCTGCACATTAGCCATTCCCAACTCACCTAGATAATCAACCGCCGCTCCTAAAGCGATGGCTCCAGCAATATTGGGAGTCCCCGCTTCAAATTTCCACGGCAGCTCTTTCCATGTTGCCTCCTGTTCGTAGACAAAATCAATCATTTCACCACCAAATTCAACTGGTGACATCTGATTGAGAAGCTCTTCTTTACCATACAAAACACCAATACCTGTCGGACCTAACATTTTATGACCAGAAAGAGCATAAAAATCACAATCCATATCCTGCACATCAATAGCCATGTGAGGAGCTGATTGCGCACCATCAACAACCATATAAGCACCATATTGGTGAGCTAAGTCAGCAACAGCCTTGACAGGATTGATGCAACCCAGAACATTAGAGACGTGGGCAAGGCTGACAAATCTAGTCCGTTCACTGAGCTTAGATTTGAGGTCATCCATATCCAATTGACCATCTTTTAGATAGACATAGACTAACTCAGCACCTGTTTCCTGACAGACTCTCTGCCATGGAACCAAGTTAGAGTGATGCTCCATAACCGAAATCAAAACTTGATCTCCAGTTTGTAAAATCTCCTTGGCAAATTGAGCTACCCAATTGAGCCCCGTCGTTGTTCCGCGCGTAAAAAGAATCTCCTTAGTTGAACGCGCATTTAAAAAGAGGCGTAACTTCTCACGACTGTCTTCATAAGACTGAGTTGCTCGTTCAGCTAAGGTATGTACACCACGATGAACATTGGCATTATTTGTACGGTAATAAGATTCTAAAACCTCAAGGACTGCTTGAGGTTTTTGCGTTGTAGCCGCATTATCTAAATAAACTAATGGCTCATCATTTATTACCTGGTCTAAAATCGAAAAATCTTTCCACAGTTTTCTTGCATCCAACAATGATAAACTCCTTTTTATAAGATATAAGGACGCCAAATAGTCATTTTTGAGATATGGGATAAAATTTCCTAGACTTATGCATTTTTATAGTTCTACTTGCAAGACGCAAGAGGGTGCTTTCCGCCTTCTAGGCTTAAACCTTTGACAGTGCCAACGGACTGTCAAACTGTTATATCTCAAATAATTGGTGGAGGGAGGACATTTGCTCCAACCCCTTAGGTCAGCAACTAAAAATTAGGACTTACTGAAAAATCAAATGCTTCTGAATTACTGTTTTTTATCCCACTCGCAAGGGGCCTTCCTTTTACCGACACTTTTACATGGGATTTAGCCCATAAAATGCAATAATCAGACGACAAAAAGCAAACTAAAACAAGATTTAGCGCTTATCCAGCTTTGTATCTAGAACTGAAATCATTTCATCACGAACTTCCTTAATGGGGATCTCTGTAATAACAGCTCCTAAGAATCCGCGAATAACCAGACGTTCAGCTTCTTCAAATTTTAAACCGCGGCTCATCAGATAATACATGTCCTCTGGATCAATTTGACCAATCGAGGCTGCATGACCAGCCGTTACATCATTTTCATCAATCAACAAGATTGGGTTAGCATCACTGCGCGCCTTATCAGACAGCATAAGGACACGACTTTCCTGTTGGGCGTCAGCCCCTTTGGCACCTTTAATAATATGACCAATACCGTTAAAGGTCAAGGTCCCCCGTTCTAAGATAACACCATGTTGGAGAATATGCCCAACAGAATTTTTCCCATAATTGGTTACTCGTGTATCGATCCCTTGTACCTGACGACCACTGGAAGCCGCAACGACCTTGAGATCAGCATGGCTACCGTCCCCTTTAAGATCGCTATCAAAATCGGCAATCACATTGCCTTCATTCATAACGCCAAGAGCCCAATCAACAGTAGCATCACGCTCTAGACGTCCCCGCCGGCTCATATAGGTTGTCAAATTATCTCCAAGCCTATCAATAGCGGAAAATTTAACCTGACTACCAGCACCGGCAATAACTTCGACACTAATATTAGCTGTTGTTTGAGCACTGCCATCACCAATAGACTCAAACCGCTCCAAGTAACTCACACGCGCATTGCGACCGGCAATAATCAACACATGCTTATTAAAAGGCACTGCACTGTCGCTATCCTGCAGAAAAACACCTTCAATTGGTCGGGAGACTTCAACATTGTCCGGCACATACAGAACAGCTGCGCTGTTGAAATAAGCATAGTGATAAGCAGCTAATTTATCCTCATTCAGAGCCAGTGCTTGACCAAAGTGGCTCTCAATAATCTCTGGGATCTCCTCTAGGGCAGAAGCTAAATCAGTAAACACAACACCTTGTTCTAACAAATCTGCCGAGAGCTGCTCAAGTACCGTCTGCGTCCCCAGCTGGACAAGCTTGGGATTATCCCCAAGCGCTGTGAAATCAGGCACATTGTTACTAGCCTCACTTTCGGCTATTCTACCGTCACCCAAATTCCAACGATGAAACTTAACACGTTCAATATCAGGCAAAGGCAGATTTTCGATCTGATCAAAAGCTGCTAAACGCCGTTCACGTAGCCAAACCGGCTCAGCCTGCGCCTGTGAAAATTTTACAATAGATTCCTTTGACATGAGATGGTGGTTGCTCCTCTCTTCTAACACGTCTAGGTAATTCTAGCCTAAACTTGTTTTAAATTAGACGCCTATTAAACTTCTTCGTGGTATTCTAATCCCAACTCTTCAGCTACTTGGGCATAGCCTTCACGCTCAAGTCGGGCTGCCAACTCAGCATCACCTGAAAGAACAATCCGGCCATCCATCATAACATGAACAACATCAGGCTTAATGTAGTTGAGTAGGCGTTGATAGTGGGTGATAATCATAGCCCCAAATCCTTCACCGCGCATGGCATTAACTCCTTTAGAGACAACCTTCAGGGCATCGATATCCAAGCCAGAGTCAATCTCATCTAGGAGAGCAAATTTAGGTTCTAACATCAGAAGCTGTAAAATTTCATTGCGCTTTTTCTCACCACCAGAGAATCCCTCGTTGAGATAACGCTCAGCCATTTCTTCTTTCATGCCCAATAGTTCCATTTTTTCATCCAATTTAGTGATGAAATCGCGAATGGAAATCTTTTCTTCATCCTCCTTGCCAGCATTCATCGCCGCACGGATAAACTCTGCATTAGTGATTCCTGGAATTTCTGACGGATACTGCATCGCTAAGAAAAGGCCTAAACGTGCACGTTCGTCCACTTCTAACTCAAGAATATTTTGCCCCTCGAACCAAATTTCACCTTCAGTCACCTCATAATTAGGGTTTCCCATGATAGCCGCAGAGAGTGTTGATTTCCCTGTACCATTTGGCCCCATAATGGCTGCAATTTCACCTGTTTTCAGGGTCAAGTTCAGTCCTTTCAAAATTTCCTTATCCTCAATGGAGACGTGAAGATTTTTTATTTCCAGTACAGACATGTATAACTCCTTTATCATTGTTGGCCAGCGTCAATCGCAAGGGCCTGTCTTTAGAAGAGACTAATACTCAAAAAACACATTAGTGAAACAACAGCTGCGCGCAATACAACATATTGCCATCTATAAAGTGCTACCCTAAATTTTAAAGAGTACAATACACAACTTAGCCTCTAATCACCCTTCATTATAACAAAAAAAGACAAGCTTAGCTTTGTCTTTGATTATAAAATTATCTATTAAACTTTTGCTTCCACCTGTCCAATACCGATTGGCGGTAAGAGCTGTTGCCAATAAACTTCAAGGCATCAAAGAGCGGCGTTCGGCCGATCCCCCAAATTTGTAATCCCTCAATGAGCACCTCTGCTGTAAACAGAATACCAATCATCAGAAGGACTCCCCCAAGACGGCTGGAAACATTTAAAAGCAGGGAGGTTAAAGAGAAAACCATAGCAATCCCATAAACAACCAAGACTGCCCCTCGATGAGTAAATCCCATAGCCAACAGACGGTGGTGCAGGTGCATTTTGTCAGCCTCTATGGCTGAACGTCCTGACAGTTTCCGCCGAATAATAGCCACGAAGGTATCCAAAATTGGTACTCCTAAAATGATAACCGGTGTGATAACTGCAACTGCTGTCGAATTTTTTAATCCCTGCAGGGACAAAACACCAATCATAAAACCAATAAAGAGCGCACCAGTATCCCCCAGATAGATAATAGCAGGATTATAATTGTAAGGAAAAAAGCCAGCAATCGCTGCGATTAAAAGAAAGATCGTCAGAGTAGTATAAAGATTACTATCAAAAAGAAAGAAATAAGAAATCAGCCCCATAGTCGTTAGACTGATAATTGATACTCCGCAGACCAATCCATCTAAACCATCAATCAAATTAATAGCATTAGTAATGGCAATAATCCACAGAACAGTCAAAAAGAAACTTAAAACAGGCCCAAAATAGAGCATCGGACCCCCAAAGGGAATCTTGAAGCTGTCAAAACGATAATCTGTAAAGGTCCAGACAACGATGGCGCCAAGCACAATTCCCAACATCTTCCACTTTGGTGTAAGTTCACGTATATCATCAATAAAGCCAGTCATTGCTACGATAAGTCCTCCTAGAGAAACTGGCAAAATATAATCAAAGTAGGACTGTAAAAAATGATGTCGCTCGGTAATAATCGGCATCAAAATCAGAGAACCAATCAAAAAGGCAATTAAAATTCCCAGCCCGCCGCTGCTAGGCATGGGAACCTTGTTGATACGTCTGGCGTTAGGATTATCAACTGCACCAATATGTAAAGCCAAAAACCGCACCAAGGGAGTCAGGATAAGAGAAATCAAAAATACCCCAATCAAGACCAAGATGTATTGTAAACGAAATGGATTTATCATTTAGAGGGCACCAACTTTATTTTTTTCAGGTGTTCAATGGCGTTGTCATCAACCAGCTTAATCATATGCTCCAACAGGTAGGCCCGCGTATATTCTGAAGGATAACCGTACTCATAAAAACGAGCCTTTAGCTGATCGGACCGCTGAGGAGACTCATTTGCAATATAAAAGAGAACCGTCATATGGTATTTGTCTTCCGACTTAAAAAGCTCAGAAGCTTCTGTTGGTACATCCAATGCCTGTGCTGCTATAATCGCATCCTTTAAAGTAGGATAATCCGCTGCAAAATGCACATAGTGAGTCTCTGGGATCAGATCTTCCGGTTTAAATTTGAAAGGTTTATCTTCACCATCATCCTCATCAGCTTCCGATGTTTCCGTCGTTGAGACAGGTGAGTCCGATAGATTACTAAGGGCATCATCCAGCATTTCTTCGATGTTTTTCAGCTTTTCATGAGCTTCTGTATCCCCTTGTTCCATCATATTTTTTTCCAGATTTTTAAAAAAATCTTCTGGGGTCAAGTCGGACCAATCGTTCACTCCTTCTGCAAACTGCTCAAAGTCTAAATCTTCACTGAGGTCCGATTTGGTGACAAAAACATCAACCCTATCCTGACGGGGGGTTACCCGAAAGCTCAACATACCAGTTGATTTAAAGTTATCAGGAATATCCAACTCATCCAAAATGGTATAGAAAAACTCTTCTGTTTTTTCTTGTGGCATGAGGAAATCTTTCAATTCCATGCCATAAGTATCTAGATCATCCATACTAACTGAAATCTTCAACGTGGATTCATTGATCTGTTTCATTTCCATAGTCTTTACCTCGCACGAGTAGTTATTTTATTATACAAGAAAAGTCCTAAAAGTTCAATTTTACAGTATGTCTCTAAAGCCAACTAGAAATAAGATAAAAATCATGATTTCGCAGAAATCAACTATTCAACAAATCTTAATTTCTAGTTGCTGGTTCGAAATAATTGAACTCCAGACCGTTTTAGGCTATCGCCTAGAAACTAGAGAGCCGTGTGAATCAAACTTAAAATTTTTGTGCTGGTCTCCCACCATAAGGACAAGGCCAGATCATGAAGTTTTCAAAAGATATTAAACAATCAGTACAAAAAATAAGAGCAGGGAACACGGATGTTCCAAGCCCTTTTCTACTCTTTGCACAATAAAAACTGTCTTAAGCCACCAATACTTTGACTGCTGCATATAGCAAAAGAACAACACCTAATACAATTCGGTACCAGCCAAAAACTGTAAAATCATGCTTTTTGACAAAATTAGTTAAGAATTTAATAACAACCATGCTGACTGCAAAAGCCACCACCGAAGCCAGCAGCAGAATAAGCCACTGAGGACCAGTCAGATGATGACCATCGAGAAAGAATTTGACAAACTTAAGCCCGCTGTAGCCAAACATGGTCGGAATTCCTAGAAAGAATGTAAAATCAGCAGCCACACTGCGGCTGGTCCCAACCAGGATGGCACCTAATATTGTCGCACCCGAACGACTGGTCCCCGGAATAATACTAAGAACTTGAAACAATCCGATATAAAGAGCGGTCTTATAGTGCATACGTGCTAAATCTTTCACTGCTGGCTCAACATTTTGATTACGTCTTTCAATCCAGATAAAAGCAATACCGTAGACAATCAGCATCGTAGCAACACTGGTGAAATTACTAAAGTGAGCATCCATCCAATCATCCAAAAGAAGTCCCACTACAGCCGAGGGAATGCAGGCAATAACAACCTTCAGCCAAAGCTGCCAAGTCAGACGTACCTCTCTAGCCGTCTTACCTCTTTGAAAGGGATTAAGGCGCTCAAAGTAAATAACCATGACTGCCAAGATAGCACCCAACTGGATGACAATATTAAAGAGTTCGCGGAAGGCATCTCCCTGATTGAGATTGATAAATTCCTGTACCAGAATTAAATGCCCTGTGCTAGAAATCGGCAACCATTCAGTAATACCTTCAACAATGCCGAGAAATACTGCCTTAAGCAGTTCAATAAATAGCATAGCATCTCCTAGATAAGTTTTGTTCCATTATAGCAAAAAGAAGTAGATTTTAGAAGGCTCCGCCTCCTCCACCTCCACCGCCTCCGGAAAAGCCGCCGCTATTGAAACCACCTGACGAAACATGAAAGTTTTGAGCTGCCACCGCTTGATGTCCGTAATCAGCAAAGTGATGAGCAGATAGATAAAGCAAGGGATACCAATCGTGATAAACATAGCCTGCCATTGCAGAAGGAACTTCTATTCGGTGAACCCTAATAACCTCTTCGACCTCCTTGGCATAGCCAAAGAGCGTAGCATATACAAGAATACGATTCCACACCACAATACTTTCCAATTCAGCCTGATTAAAAGTCTTAATATCCTTCATCATACGGCGAAAGGCTTGCCAAGCATAATAGTCAGGTAAAAACTCTTCTTTGAGCACCCCATTTTGTTTTTCCAAACGGCTAAAAGCATTAAACAGAATCCAAAGCAGCAAAGACCCTAGACTCAGTAAAACGTACCCCAAGGAAAGTTGCCAATTAAGCAGCGTTAACTTCCCTGAAATCAGAAGATAGAGGAGGGATACCACGGAAAATAGACTCGCTCCTAAAAGCAGAGCTAGGCTGAGCTGTCTCAGACCGTTCTCCCGTAAACTCAAAGGTCTGTAGTAATCCCCCAAACGGTAAATTTGCTTTTCATCAGCAACAGCTTGCGTCAACTTCTTTAGCGACCGTGTAAACGCGCTTGTCTTGCGGCGTCCATAATCGTTGACCTGCGAAGCATTATACCCCTTTTTAACACTAATACTCTTGTCAACTTTGTAATCAGAAAACAGCCCTTCCACAGCAAGTTTACTATCCAAATGTTCTCCCATAGCCATGTGAATAAAATACTCCTCAGGTGGAGTTAGCCCCTTAGATGTCATGTAGGAAAGCCAAGCACCCTTCTCATCTACTTCTAACTTGAGATTCCCTCGATCAATTAAGTCAAGTAGCGTTGCCTGAACTAAATTTTCAAAGGAAAATAGCCCCTTTCCTCCTGTAATAGGGTTGACATCAGACCAGTCTGTACTGTAAACAGTAGAAGCAACCAGTTGCGGAGACCAGTCTGCAGGTGCAACGTAGAGCCATTTGGCTCCCTGATAGGTATTGCGGGGTTTTAGCAAAAGCTTATAAAGAATAAAAACGCAAACGGCAATAAGGACAGCAGCACTTATGACAACCGGAAAAATTACAGAGAATACCCTGCGAAAAAGAAGACTCTTTCGATGAATTTTCTTTTCTACACTTTGAAATTGTCCCAGAGCTAGCTTTCGATCGTCCTTTTTAGCTGTAAAACTATTTGAATCCCAGAATCCATGCAGCTCTAAAGCTTTACCTTCACCAATATAGTCAGCGTCCACACCAAATGTGTTCCCGTTCCCCATATTCTTAATACGAGCAGCCGGTTGTAGATACCCTAAATGCACAAATAATTGCTGCTGTGAACTACTTGGAGCCGATATTTTAAAGCTCACGTGACGCAGAGGGACATCCCAATCGCTGACTGGTTTCCAGTTTAATTCAGCAATGTCTCGATGAACCGTCAAAATATGATTCAACTGCCAAGTCACTGTTACTCGAACTTGGTCTCCCTTTTGTCCAGCATTATATATTTTAAGGGCATATCCTTCTTTTAGTGATTCTAAGTGAGCTTTAGGCTTCCTTTTCACCCCTCTATTGTTCTCGACCCAAGAGGTAACCTTTGATTTATCAATAGAAAATCCCTTGGGGTTATTTCCAGCACTCCCTAGGGTAACATATTGACCCTTATAAGCCGAATCAAATTTATAGGTTATCACTTGAGTAAAAGTCGCTGTGTTATCCTTACGAATATTAAGTCGTCCCTCATAACAGCTGATGCTATAATCCACCTCATCATCCGCCTGAATCTTAGGCGCAAAAATAATTAAAGATATTAGCAAAGACAGACAAAACAAAAATTTCTTTCTCATAAACTCCTCTCTTACGACAGTACAAAAGCGCCGAGAAAACAAGCAGATAGAGAATATTCTAACCCTCAAAAGGCAAGAAAACTATTCTTTAACCTACTTAAACCTAGACTTAACTGTATAACTTCTTATACCCCCCATTTTATCATAAATTTAAACGGTACTTGAGAAATTCCTCTTTAAAAAGGGGATACTCCCATTGAAATCGACTGATATTTCCTGTAAAATAGGATAGTATGTATATTTGTGTCTTGATAGCTAGAATTAGGACCTTTAACTATAGGAGTATCTCATGAAAAAACTAATCCTAACCTTCGTGTTAGCTGCTGCCCTAGTTTGGGGTGGGACAACATCTGTTCAAGCAGATGAATATTTACGTGTCGGCATGGAAGCGGCCTATGCCCCCTTCAACTGGACACAAAATGATGATTCTAACGGTGCCGTTCCCATTGACGGCAGTCGTCAGTACGCCAATGGTTATGATGTCCAGATGGCTAAGAAAATTGCTAAGAAGATGGACAAAAAGCTCATCGTCGTCAAGACTAAATGGGACGGGCTGCTGCCTGCCCTAACTTCCAATAAAATTGATATGATCGTCGCTGGTATGAGTCCAACAGCGGAACGTAAGAGAGAAATCAATTTTTCCAACACCTACTATACTAGCGAGCCTGTTCTAGTAGTAAAATCGGATAGCAAATACGCGGATGCCAGCAGCCTTTCTGACTTCTCCGGTGCAAAAATTACATCTCAACAAGGGGTCTACCTTTACGGTCTTATTGATCAAATTCCCAATGCTAAAAAAGAAACAGCTGTCAGTGACTTTTCTCAAATGCGCCAATCTTTAACGTCAGGAAAAATTGATGCTTATGTATCTGAACGGCCCGAGGCCCTGACTGCGGAGACATTTAGTGATGACTTCAAAATGATCGAGTTGGATAAGGGCTTTAAAACAAATCCAGATGATACGGCACTCGCTATCGGCTTGCGCAAAGATGATACCCAAACGCTCAATAAAGTTAATGAAATCCTGGCCACAATCCCTGAAAAAGAACGACTCCAGCTCATGGATAAGATGACTAAAGAACAACCAGGAGCTGGGCAAGACAACCAAACTTTCTTCAACCAAGCTTGGACAATTCTTACCGAGAATTGGTCCCAATTCCTGCGCGGAACGGGCATAACCCTGCTCATCTCAATTGTCGGAACTCTGGTTGGCATGATTATTGGCCTTTTGATCGGCGTCTACCGAACTGCTCCCAAAGCTGCCAACAAGGTCCTTACCCTTTTGCAAACTCTTTTCAATTGGCTCCTTAATATCTATATCGAGGTCTTTCGTGGGACGCCAATGATTGTTCAGGCCATGGTTATTTACTACGGTCTCGATCAGGCCTTTGATATTTCACTCGATCGCACCTGGGCAGCCATCTTTATTGTTTCCATAAATACAGGTGCTTACATGAGTGAAATTGTCCGTGGCGGCATCTTTGCAGTTGATAAGGGGCAGTTTGAAGCTGCCACAGCTTTAGGTTTTAACCACAGCCAGACTATGCGTAAGATTGTTTTGCCACAGGTTATTCGCAATATTCTGCCTGCTACTGGCAATGAATTTGTTATCAACATCAAGGACACATCCGTTCTTAATGTTATCTCGGTGGTAGAACTCTACTTCTCTGGTAACACTGTGGCCACTCAAACCTATCAATATTTCCAAACCTTCTTTATCATCGCCACTATCTACTTTATCCTTACCTTTACCGTTACCCGCATCTTGCGTTACGTTGAACGCCGCCTTGACCAAGATAATTACACACAGGGAGGTGCCCACTAATGACTGATACCATCTTAGAAATTAAACATTTAAAAAAATCCTACGGACAAAATGAAGTCCTCAAAGATATTTCACTAAGTGTCAAAAAGGGAGAAGTCATCTCAATCATCGGGAGTTCCGGATCTGGTAAATCAACCTTTCTGCGCTCTATCAATCTTCTTGAAACTCCAACCGATGGACAAATTCTCTACCACGGACAAGACGTTCTTGAAAAAGGGTATGATTTAGCAACCTACCGTGAAAAATTAGGAATGGTTTTCCAATCTTTTAATCTTTTTGAAAACCTCAATGTCCTTGATAATGCTGTTGTTCCTCAGACAACTGTTCTGAAACGTCCTAAAGATGAAGCTATAGCGGTCGCTAAAGCCAATCTAGAAAAAGTAGGAATGGGAGAGCAGTACTGGAAAGCCAAGCCAGCTCAACTTTCCGGAGGACAAAAACAGCGGGTCGCTATTGCACGCGCGCTCTCAGTCAATCCTGAAGCCATTCTTTTCGATGAGCCAACATCCGCTCTGGATCCTGAAATGGTCGGCGAAGTCCTTAAAACTATGCAGGATTTAGCCAAATCAGGTTTAACCATGCTCATCGTTACCCATGAGATGGAATTTGCTAAAGATGTTTCTGATCGCGTTATCTTTATGGATAAAGGTGTCATCGCTGAACAAGGAAAGCCAGAACAGCTTTTTGAACATCCGCAAGAGAGTCGTACCAAAGAATTCCTGCAACGTTTCCTCGGATAAAGCCATAAACGAACTGGGGAAACAGCTCCCTTAAAGCAGATCGTAAAATAATAAAATCTTCAGCAAGGGTCTTGTTCCTTATTTCAAAAGGGGCAAGACTCTTATGCTTCTCTTGACAGCTTTAAACAAAGCTTGCTATAATAATTTGTCATACAATTCTATACAATTCAATACTGGAGGTTACAATGCAAAAACGATCAACCTATTGGATCATTGGTTCCATGCTCTTTGCACTCTTTTTTGGTGCAGGCAATCTTATTTTCCCAGCCTATCTTGGGATTTATTCTGGTGTTAATCTTTGGTTAGCTATCATCGGCTTTTGCTTAACAGGGGTAACCTTGCCCCTGCTGGGAGTAGTTGCCGTTGCCTATTCAGGTAAGACTGATGTAGAGTCTATCGCTCAACCAGCCTCACGAATTTATGCTCTTTTCTTTGCCATTGCCCTTTACCTGTCAATTGGCCCCTTCTTTGCTATTCCACGTACTGGGGCTGTTTCTTACGAAATTGGCATCATGCCCTTCTTTGGAGATAGTCAATTTATACATATTAGCTATGGTATTGTCTTTTTTGGCCTATCTTATCTCATTGCTGTTCGCCCAAGTAAAATTGCTGACCGTGTTGGAAAGTACCTCACACCGGCTCTTTTGATTTTTCTAGGTATACTTATCCTCGCTTCCTTTATCTCGCCGGCCGGTAACCTTGGGCAAGCTGTCAACGCTTCAAATGCGGTAAGTGACAGTTTCCGCGACCTGCCTTTTGTCGCAGGCCTGATTCAAGGTTACAGTACCATGGATGCCCTTGCCTCTTTAGCTTTTGCCATTTTAGTTATTGATGCTGCTAAAAACCATGGCGCTGAGACACCTGCTGCCATAGCTCAACTAACACTAAAATCTGGTATTATCGCCGCTGCTCTCCTAGCCGCGATTTATATCTTTGTCGGCCGTTTGGGGGCAACATCGCAATCTCTCTTTAGTCTGTCTAATGGCCTCTTTATGCACCACTCAACAGCCGTTACGGATGGTGGCCCAGTTCTCATCCAATCAGCCAGTCACTATATGGGCTCTCTTGGTCAAATTGTGCTAGCTCTGGCTATTTTCCTAGCCTGTCTAACAACAGCTACAGGGCTCATTACAGCCTGCGCTGAATATTTTCACAAAATTATCCCCCGACTCTCCCATATCGCTTGGGCGACCATTTTTACCCTTATTGGGGTGACATTTTACTTCGGAGGACTATCAGAGATTATCAAATGGTCTTTGCCAGTCCTCTACCTTCTCTACCCACTAACTATCGTAACGATTATTCTTATTTTCTTAAAGGGCTTCATTGGAGACAATTCTATCGTTTATAAGGCTACGTTAGCTTTCACTGCTATTGCTGGACTTTTTGATGCCTTTAATACTCTATCAGCCCAAACTCAACTTTTTACACTGCCAAATTGGTTGATGACCTTCTTCATTAAAGTCATCCCACTTGGCAGCTATAACATGGGGTGGATTAGCTTCGCCGCAGTTGGACTGCTAGCTGGCCTAGTCTTAGCAAGACTTAATCCCTTTCGCAAAAAGCAATTAAAATCATAAAAGATATTATCTTTTTAACCAGCCTGCTTTATTCAGCGTTTTATCCTTAATATCGTATCACCAATTCAAATGAGCAAGAAGATCTAACATCTATTATAAAACAGGCCCTGGTACTGTTAACACTTGACAATCAAAAGCTTTAAAAGTTGGCAAAGGAGGTTGTTAAAGCAATTTCTACTTTAACGTCAAAAAAGAGCGATCCAGACTGATTCCTAAAAATCAGATTGGATCTGCCCTTTTTTATTTTGCTTTTAAAGCTGATAATATCTGCGTCCGAATATCTTCAGCCCCTTCTGGATTATTAGGCAAAAATAGAGTTTGATTGCCACCAGCAGCAAATTGATTCAGAGTGTCAAGATATTGGTTGGTCAAAAGGATAGACATAATCTGTTCCTCTGTCATGCCGACATTAGCTTGCTTAAGTTCTGCAATAGACTCAGCTAAACCATCAACAATCGCCTTACGTTGTTGAGCGATACCAACACCGTGCAGCCGATCCTTTTCTGCTTCCGCAGAGGCTGCTGTAACAATCTTAATCTTATCAGCCTCTGCTAATTCTTGAGCAGCTACTCGCTTACGTTGAGCTGCATTAATTTCATTCATGGACTGCTTAACTTCAGCATCTGGCTCAACCTTAGTAATCAGGGTTTTAACAATGATATATCCGTATGTAGACATCTCCTCTGCCACCTGATGCTGAACTTCGAGGGCAATCTCATCTTTTTTCTCAAAGAGTTCATCCAGGGTCAATTTAGGAACAGACGAGCGCAGGGCATCTTCAATGTAAGATTTAATCTGTGCTTCTGGGCGCATTAATTTGTAATAAGCATCAATAACATTCTGCTCGTTAACCCGATACTGTGTTGCTACATTCAAGGTAACAAAAACATTATCTTTAGTCTTAGTTTCAACAACAATTTCACTCTGTAAAAGCCGTAACTGCACGCGCGCAGCAATCTTATCTATACCAAGCGGCAGACGAACATGAATTCCACTGCTAGAAGTGGTTTGGTAACGCCCAAAACGCTCAATAATCGCTACTGATTGCTGCCGAACAACATAGAGCGAACTGACTAAAAAGATAATAAAAATAATAAAACAAATGAGACAAAAAATTAAAAATCCACCCATAATAACTTTCCTCCAGTAATAAATTAAACATCTAAAGATAATACATGCATATCACACTAAACTAACATATTATAAAGACTTTCATTGCCGTGCAAATTAATATAGTTAGGGTCAAAGTTTGACAAACGTTGAAGTAAACTGTCGTAATCATTTTTGTCAGATAAAGTTACTCCAACCAGACACGGCCCTGTCCCTTTGGCAGCCCGTTTGATATACTCAAAACGTGTAATGTCATCATTCGGTCCTAAAATATTATTAACAAACTCTCGCAGAGCACCCGGCCGCTGTGGAAAATTCACAACAAAATAATGCTTAACCCCATCGTAAATCAGCGCACGCTCTTCCATTTCCTGCATGCGATTGATATCATTATTACCGCCAGAAACGATGCAGACAAGGGTCTTACCCCTGATCTCCTCTTTGAGAACTTCCAGAGCAGCAATAGAAGCTGCACCGGCAGGCTCCGCAATAATGCCTTGCCTTGAATACATATTAATCAGCGTTTCAGAAATCAGGCCCTCATCTACCCCGACCAGATCATCAACATGACGGCGAGCCACATCGTAAGTACGCTCTCCAACCTTCTGAAC
The DNA here is from genome assembly GCF_058314515.1 of Streptococcus sp. ELY_137. Classification (NCBI taxonomy): domain Bacteria; kingdom Bacillati; phylum Bacillota; class Bacilli; order Lactobacillales; family Streptococcaceae; genus Streptococcus; species Streptococcus sp. ELY_137. Next base: position 11,385 of record NZ_JBZFUL010000015.1, on the reverse strand, counting down.
AGCGATACCATCTGCAAATTTATCAATACGCTCCAGCTTAACTGGATGTCCCTTATCAAAAGCAGCACGCATGCTACGGGCACCGTTGGATTCTACACCAATCACCCTTATTTCCGGAGATACATCCTTCATATAAGTCGATACACCAGCGATTAACCCACCACCACCGACAGGAACTAAGATACTGTCAAAATCAACGCCTTCTTCCTTGGCTTGCTCATAAATTTCATAAGCAACTGTTCCTTGACCTGCCTGAACATTATCATCATCAAAAGGAGGAATAAAAGTCCGACCTTCCGCTTTGGTAAACTCCTGTGCAGCCTGAGATGAAGCATCAAAGGTATCACCAACTAGTTGGATATCAACATAGCTACCACCGAAGAACTTAACCTGTGTAATCTTTTGCTGAGGTGTCGTAATCGGCATAAAAATAGTAGCTGGAATCTTCATCTCGTTGCAAGTATATGCAACACCCTGAGCATGATTACCTGCTGAAGCGCAGACCACTCCGTGTGCCTTATCTTCATCTGATAATTGATGAATGGCGTAATAAGCTCCCCGCAATTTAAAAGAGCGTACCTTTTGCATATTCTCACGCTTCAAATAAATCGTTGCCTGATATTTCTCTGACAAATAACGGTCAAAATCAAGAGGTGTTCGTTCAACCACATCTTTTAGAACACTGTGAGCTCGGATAACATCGGTTGCAGTTAGCATAACCCCTCCTTATTACTTATTGTCTAAATTTTCTGTAGATTTATTATAACAAAATCGTCTATGAAATAAAAGAGAATTTTCTAGACAATAAAAAGCTTGTACCTTTTCTGATACAAACCTTACCTCCGATAGACCTCTCTTGACATCCTTAAGCTAGATTTTCTCTATCATACTTGTCATCTGGATTATCACCTGCTAGTTGGGCTTGACACTCTGGACAGATGCCATAGAGCATAACCTGACTGTGGGTCACCTGATAGCCCGTCTGATTGCTAGCTTCCTGGTACATATCCCTAATATCAGCATCCATGAAATCTGTAATTCTCCCGCAATTTTCACAAGCAATATGGATTTCACGATGCCCCAAGAAATCATAATAAGTCGTACTGTAATGGCAGAGCTTGAGCTCTGTCACAAACCCTTCCTCTACCAAGACCTTGAGGTTATTGTAAACCGTTGCCAAACTCATGCTAGGATAATCTGGCAAAAGATCCTCATAAATCATCTCAGCACTAGGGTGTTTCTTAGTTCCAATCATATATCTAATGATGGCCTTACGGCTCTCTGTAATTCTTATATGCTTACTTCTTAGGCGCTCCAGAACAGTCTCATAAGCTTCCAAGGCCATGCGATCCTTTTCCATAGCCACCTCCTATTCACTATTCATACTAGCCTTATTATAGCATAAATAAAAGCGGAAAAGCCGTATTTCAACGTTATGAACCAAGTAAACGCCGGTGCTCCACCTTAATACAACGGTTCATAACAATATCATTTCTACCAGCTTGACGCAAAAAGTCCTCTGCATCCTGCGCCTCTAAACCTAACTGAGCCCAAAATACTTTAGCATCTGTCTCTACAAAATCTTGAGCCACATCAATCAAAAATTCTGAACGGCGGAAAACATCAACAATATCAACAGGGACAGGAATATCCTTCAGGGAAGCGTAAACTGACTCTCCAAGAATTTCTTGACCAGCTAGCTTAGGATTAACAGGAATAATACGGTATCCTGCATTTTGTAACACCTGGGCTATATCATAGGCTGCCGTTTCTACCCGCTTAGATAAGCCTACAACTGCAATAGTTTGAGCTTCCTTCAGATAAGACTTGATAACAGTATCATCAGGATTACTAAAATGATAAGACATAAAGCACCTCCATCTTAAATATATTGCCAATATGGATTAAAAACATTGCTAGTTCAATCTACTATAGCACATCCCTTGCCAAAAGTCTAAAGCTTGACATTATCAATAGGTCACATTATAATTAAACTATCGGTTTAATTAACTCAAAAGGAGACTCTTATATGGGACGTCGTAAAAAAGCACCCGCCGAAAATCATAGGAAAACCATTGCACAGGCCGCCCATCAGCTCTTTATCAAAAACGGGGTAGAAGCTACTAGTGTCAGCAAGATTGCCCAAGCTTCTGGTTACAGCAAGGCCACACTTTATGTTTACTTTAAAAATAAAGAAGAAATTTTCTTTACCCTTGTCTATGAGCACATTAAAAACCTCTATGAAGAGATCAAAATCATTACAGCTTTTCCTGCGCAATCGCAAGAGAGTGGACTACAGCAGTATCTACAGATATGCTTTGCTGTACAGCATTTCTGTCGTGAGTATCCTCTCTATTTTGAAGGCTTTATTGGTCATATCAATGTCAATATTGAGGATATAGCAACTCCTCGTATCTACAAGGATATCTATCAACTTGGGTTAGCTATTAACCAAAAGATCCATCTCATGATCGAGCAAGGAAGCAAGCTCGGTTATCTTTCTAATGACATTGATCTTGATAAAGCTACTTTATTTATTTGGAGTGCCCTCTCCGGTATCATCCGTATGGCTGAACAAAAAGCAGAATATTATCAATTGTTAGGACTTAATACAGAAGACTTCCTAAAAGAGGAATTTTTAACGCTTCTTTCCTGTTACCAAAAGAAGGAAACTATATAAAAAGGAGTAGACAGGCCATGAAATATACTTTCTCCAAATTAATCCTAGGGATTATCTTACTACTAATCCTAACAGGAGGAACAACAATAATCATGATTGGAAGACCTGTAAACTCGACAGCAGCTAACCTTTCTCTACCCGGGGTAGCACCCGAAATTGAACAGGCCTTGTATGATGCTTCTTTCGCCGCCAATTCTCATAACACTCAGGCATGGGAGGTTTCCTTAAACCCCAAAAAAGGAAAACTAAGTATTGCCATCGATGATAGTCGAACTTTAAGCATTGTAGATCCCCACAATCGAGAACTTTATATCTCACTCGGGGCTTATATCCAATCCCTAAAAACGACATTTAAAGCTTATGGCTATGATATAGAAGCTGACTATGCCTCCCCTTTATCTAAAAGCAACCAGGTAGTGACTATTCACTACCAACAAAAAAGCAAAGGAGGAAAAAGGATCAAACAAGATAAGATTGATCTCATTCGAAAGCGCCACACAGATAAACGACCCTATCAATCAGCAGCAATTACTCAAAAACATATCAACCAATTACAAAAGAAATATCCTGATATTGCCTACTATGCTAAAGGATCTCCTCCTTTTGACTACATCAAGAAAAATAGCATCGCTGCAGCGAAAAAACAGTATAAAAATAAAAACTTTCTTCAAGAGCAAGGCGAGTGGCTGCGTTTCTCCAATCAAGAAACACAGACCAAATTAGATGGAATTTCTGCCGATATGATGGGATTAAATATGGTGACGAAATCACTTTACTACCTAACAAGTAATCACCGAAATGCTACTAGTAAGACTTTCGCCAAACAGAGTCTTGACACCTTATCCAAACAGGTTAACCACAGTGCTGGATTTTTCGTCATAACTGGCAGACAAACGATTTCCGATTGGATTCAAGTTGGAGAAAAAACACAGGCTTTTTGGTATGATTGCACTGAGAATGATATTGCCATCCAGCCCATTAGTGCTATGATTGAAGTTTCAATCTATGAACAAGCTATGAAAAAGCACTTTCATTTATCTCAAGATGCCCAAATGATCTTAAGAGCAGGCCGTGTCAAAGACTACGGCAAAAACGAAGGATTGCGTCGCTCTTTAAAAGATTATATTACAGTTACCAAGCAATAGAGAGCAGGCTCAACAGTGATTATGGCTGTTGAGCCTGCTCTATTTTTACTATTGAAACTAACCTAGTTTTGCATTGATTCTCCCAATATCTCTACGCACACTAAGATAATTTACCAAAAAAATCAAGGTATAAACCAAACTGATAGATAAAAACATACCAGCAAAAGATAGCCAAGTTAGGGAAAACCAGTGTAAATACCAACCTGCTGCCAGAAGAGGCAGCACCACTAAACCATAGTGCAAACTTGTGATAAATAGTAACCCCTGTTTATCTCTAACAGATTGAAAAAGGGAAGATGCCATTCCCTGAACACATCCTAATACCGCAAATATCAACAATTGTACACCAACCGCCTGAGTGACAGTGTCAAATTCTTGAATAAAGCTAGGGACTGCAGGCGCATAGCCTTTCCCTACCAACACTACGGATAGAAAAGAAATTAGCTCACCAGCACCAATCCCGATTAGAGCTCCTACAATACCTTTTTTAATCATTCGCATCATATGCAACCTCCTTAGACTCCCAAAGCCTTTTTAAATTTCTTTATGGAACGACGAGATACAAAACTCCGTTCACCATTTTTTAAAACAACCTGAATGGTTCCTTTAATAGACAAATCTAAACGCTTAATATAAGTAATATTGACCAGCTCTCCTTGAGAAATCCTGACAAAAGTCCTAGGGAGTTCCTCTTCCAGCTGATACAAGCGCCGCTTAGCTTGATAATGCTCCCGATCAATAGTTTCAAAATATACTTTTTTGTCACTTGTATAGACCCTAATAATATCGTCAGGACTAACCATCTGCGATCTAGTACCAATAAAACCATAGATGTATTGACCGCCATACTCAACCCAATTAATTAAATGTTGAGTTTTTTTGTCAACATAACTAGTATAAATCTTAACTAGTGTTTCCTTAAAAGTCTTATCTTTAATTATTTCTAACCTCATTAAAGCTCGCCTCCTTCCTAGTAATTAAAGTATAATCGAAACTGCACCTAATAGCTAGTACTTCTAGCTATATGGTTACTTTCAGGGGATATTCGGAAAATCAATACAAGAGCACATCTTCTTATAGTAACAGAAATCATCAGGTAACTTTCTAAGCAAGTTTATCAGGACAGTACAAATAAGTACAAGGATCTATTAGTTTGATGGTCAAAGCACATAAAGTTTACATACTCATATAACAGCTCCCCTTTTTCTGAAATCTCTTAGCTTGTGTTAGAGCTAAACATTAAAAACCTCCAGCTCTTTGTGACTGGAGATTTCTTATTTATCAAGGTTATTTTGCCTCATACCAAGTATAGCCCGAATTTTCATCTGCCACAAGTGGTACGGCCAGCTCAGTCGCCGATTCCATAATTTTCTTAACCAATTGACTAACAGCTGTTAACTCAGCATTGGGAACTTCTAAGACAATTTCATCATGAACTTGCAGGAGCATCTTGGACTTGAAGCCACCGTCTTCAAGAGCCTGATCAAGATTTATCATAGCAATTTTTAAAATATCAGCCGCACTCCCCTGAATAGGCGAGTTAATAGCTGTCCGCTCTGCAAAATTTCGAATATTGAAATTACGTGAATTGATATCCGGCAACATACGGCGACGTTTAAAGAGAGTCTCTACGTATCCTTTATCACGCGCTTCACGAACCACCCTCTCCATATAATTTTTGATACCGGGAAAGCGTTCAAAATAAGTATCAATATAGTTCTTAGCGGCCTTGCGGCTAATGCCCAGATTTTGAGATAGCCCGTAATCAGAAATCCCATAAACGACACCAAAGTTAACAGCCTTAGCATTACGGCGGTCATTGGGGGTGACATCCTCAGGACTTCCAATATTAAAAACCCTCATGGCTGTCGCCGTATGAATATCCTCACCATTTTGGAAGGCTGCGATCAGATGTTCATCACCTGAGATGTGGGCTAACACTCGCAATTCAATCTGCGAATAGTCTGAACTCAATAGGACGCTATTTCCCCACTCGGGCGTAAAGGCCTTACGGATCAACCGCCCTTGCTCTAAGCGAACTGGAATGTTTTGCAAGTTAGGATCCACACTGGATAGACGACCGGTCTGAGTTAAATCCTGCATATAGCGTGTATGAATTTTCCCATCACCCAAAATAAAGTCCTGCAAACCTATCAGATAAGTTGACTGAAGTTTAGCAATCTGGCGATATTCCAATATTTTGGCAACAATTGGAGCATGGGGAGCCAAACGCTCTAGAACATCTACAGCCGTCGAATAGCCGGTCTTAGTCTTCTTGGTCATAGACAGGGGCAATTCCATCTTTTCAAAAAGAATTGTTCCTAACTGTTTGGGAGAATTGATGTTAAATTCTTCTCCAGCCATCCTGTAGATATCCTGAGTCAAGACTTCAAGCGCCGCCTCATTTTCCAAAGCCATATCCTTAAGCGTTTGCTGATCAACGCGAATACCAGCAATTTCCATCTTAGCTAGGACATTAGCCAGAGGCAATTCCATATCAAAAAGCAAATCAGACTGTCCATGTTCAGCCAGTAACTCTCTTAGTCTACCTTCTGTTTCCACTAAAACTTGGATCTTGTTAGCTAGGTGCTTAAATAAAACAGTATCTTCTGGTACAGCTTTTTTGGCTCCCTTACCAAAGATTTCAGTATCTTTTGGCAAAGGCGTTTTCCCATAAAGCGCGGCAATAGTAGATAATTCATTATCCTCCACCGTAGACAAAAGATATTTAGCCAAGCGGCTATCAAAAGCTGCTGTCGGTATATCAACTCCTAAGTGACTTAGGAGCACTTTTGTGCGTTTGAAATCGTAAGTCTTAAACGGCTTAAGCAAAGCCTCTAAAAATTGGGGTGCTTTCAAAAGATCTAAATCTTTACTGACATAAATATTTTCACTATCCCCCCAGGCAAAAGCTAAAATATCTTCCTGATGGTAGTTATCATTAAAGACTTCAAAGTAGAAGAATTGCTCCGGTCCAAACATCGCAGCATCTAATTCATGTTCAGTAACATGCTGAAAACCTACAGCAGTCTTTATAGGTTCATCGTCCAAACCAAGCTGAGCTTTCAACTGCTTAAAGCCCATTTCATCGTAGAAGGCTCCCAGAGCGTCTATATGTGGACCTTGGTAACGAGTATCATCCAAGCTTATTTCTAAAGGAGCCTGCGTATTGATCGTTGCTAGTGTTTTTGAAAGAAAGGCTTGTTCCCTATCATTAATCAAATTTTCCTTCATTTTAGAAGGCTTAAATTGATCAATATTATCATAGATAGCCTCCAAGCTCCCATATTCTAACAGGAGTTTAAGGCCAGTCTTCTCACCAATCTTAGTTACCCCCGGAATATTATCCGACTTGTCTCCCATCAAAGCCTTAAGATCAATGAATTGGGTGGGAGTAATCCCCATTTTTTCCATAAGATAGGCTGGACTAAATTCCTCAAATTCAGCCACACCCTTACGAGAGATCTCTACAATAGTATTGTCATCGGTTAGCTGAATGAGATCTTTATCGCCACTTACAATGGTAACATCAAATTCCCCATTTTCAGCCTGCTTATCCAAAGTTCCAATGATATCATCGGCTTCATAATTTTCAAGGTCATAATAAGCAATACCAAGATGATTCAAGAGTTCTCGAATATAGGGAAATTGCTCTCGAAATTCATCTGGAGTCTTAGCTCGCCCCGCCTTATAATCAGCAAACATCTCCGTTCGAAAAGTCGTCTTACCGGCATCGAAGGCAACCAATATGTGAGTTGGTTCAATGCGTTTCATCATATGGTCCAGCATTAAATGAAAACCATAAATAGCATTGGTATGGAGACCAGCAGGACTTTTAAAGCGATCAATCTGATTATAAAGAGCAAAAAAAGCTCGAAAAGCAATGGAAGATCCGTCAATTAACAATAATTTATTCTTATTAACCATAGGCCTATTATACCACAGATACACCACTTCCAATAAATTGTAGGTAAATTCAGACGATAACTAGCTTTTCAAGTGTTGCAAATTTTATCGGAATGATTAATAAAGAAGGCAGCAACACGACTTTAACTACTGAAGCATTAATTAAACAAAAAACTAAAAGAAAGAACCCAGCAAAAAGCTGGGCACTCTCAGGAGATTATGAAAAAGAAAAGTTTATTTAGGATACTTGTAGTATAACCTAACTCACTTAATAGTGACTTAAAAACCATTCAAATCTCAATTTTTTATCAATAATTCAAAATTCTTTAAGACTACTTCGTCCAGTCTGACACCTTATCAGGATTGTTTTTAATCCATTTCTGAGCAGCTTCAGATGGTGATTTTCCATTGCTGATATCTAACATGACTGACTCCATATCCTTAGAAGTCCAGTGGAAGTTATCAATAATTTTATAGGCACCAGCATTATCATCCTTAAGTCCTTTTCTGGATATCGTATGAATGTCTTCCGATCCACCAAAAACACCTTTTGGATCTTCCAAAATCTTTAAATCATACTTGGCAAAAATCCAATGCGGCTTCCAACCCGTAATAACAATATCTTCTTTATTTTTTAAAGCCTGTTCTAGGCTGGTAATCATGGCACCAGTAGAAGAAGAACTTACCTCCCAATCAGAGAGGTTGGAATATTCTTTTTGTGCCTTCTCGGCACTAGTCGTAATACCGGCCCCGGGTTCAATACCAGTGATGGTCGAATCGGCTTGATTAGATAGATCTTCGATACTGTTAACATCAGTCATATAGGCTGGTACAGCTAATCCTAGTTGGGTTCCTTTTAGATTAACTCCCAGATCATCTAATTGTCCTTTATATTTTTCATACTGTGCCTTATGTGTGGTCGGTAACCAAGCACTTACAGATGCATCAACACTACCATCGGCAACAGATTTCCAAGTAATAGCGTTGTCCAGAGGCTTGATTTCAACATCATATCCCTTATCTTTGAGGACCTCAGCTAAAACATTGGTTGAGGCAACCTCTGAATCCCACTCAACATAAGCCAAAGTAACCTTTGGTTTTTGAACACCCATATGACTTAATACCGTCTGGGTAATACCAGTAGCTATAAATGCTAGGACTAGAACTGGTGCAATCCATTTTTGCCACTTAGGTTTGTTGGCTTGCTTTTGACCAATTGGTGCATTTAATTTTTGAGTAAAACGATCAATAATAATGGCCAAGATTACCAGAGCCAAACCATTGACAAAACCGTTACCAATTTCAGCATGTTGCAGAGCTGACAAGACACCATTACCGAGGCCAGGAGCCCCAATCATTGAGGCTGTGACTACCATAGAGAGAGACAGCATAATAGTCTGATTGACCCCTGCCATAATTGTATTTTTCGCTAACGGCAATTCAATACCAAACAACTTTTGTGAACTAGTACTACCAAAAGCATCCGAAGCTTCAATCAGCTCAGTTGGAATCTCACGAATCCCTAAGTTAGTCATACGTACTGTCGGTGGTAAGGCAAAGATAACAGAAGCAAATACCCCAGGTACCATACCGATGCCAAAGAAGGCAACTGCAGGAATCAAATAAACAAAGGCTGGCATAGTTTGCATAAAGTCTAGGATAGGATTAATAACCTTTTTGGCATTTTCACTTTTAGCCATCCATATCCCCAGAGGAATCCCAATCAAGATAGAAATGAGACTGGAAAGCAAAACCAAAGTAAAGGTATTAATTAAATCTCCCCATAATTCTTGATTATAGATAAAGAGCAATCCAATAGCCGTAAGAATTGTAAAGCTCCATTTCTTAGAAAGAATATAGGCTAGAGCCACAATTAAAGCAATAAGAATCCAAGGATTGATGAAAGTCAGGGTATTAGAAATAAAGCCCATAATACCATCACCAACGACTTTAAGGATATTGAAAAGCCCTGAGAAAGTATTAGTCAACCAATCCACAAAACTATCAACATAGTTTGCAATCGGTAATTTTGCTGCTAATAATATTTCCAAAATTACTCACCTTCCTTTTCCGTGTCAATTCCTTGCTTCGTTAACGCTTCAATCACACGTCCCTTGATAATAACTCCCACGGGACGCTTATCATCATCTAGAACAGCAATCGGAGCTGCAGAATCGTAAATTAAAGGCAAAATATCTGTCAAAACAGTATCCTTCGACACTGTTCGAATATTCGGATCAACACTGTCCGCTAGTTTCGTACCATTTTTGCGAGCCTCATAAGCAGCATCAGCCGTAATGACACCTAAGAGTTTACGTTTACGGTTAGTAGCCAGAAGCATACTGACCTCTTCGGTATCCATACGCTTGAGGGCTACGTTAGGTCCGTCTATTTCAACATTAGCGGTAATAGGTTTGATCATAATATTTTGTGCTGTCAAAACCTTAGAGCGATCGACATCTTCAACGAACTCACGTACAAAGTCATTAGCTGGTTGTGTGAGGATTTCTTCTCCTGTACCGATCTGCATGATTTGCCCATCTTTCATAAGAGCAATCCTATCACCGATTCTAAGTGCTTCATTCAAATCATGTGTGATAAAAATGATGGTCTTCTGTACTCGGTCTTGTAAATCTAGCAGCTCATCCTGCATTTCCTTACGAATCAAAGGATCTAAGGCTGAAAAAGCTTCGTCCATCAAAAGAATATCAGGATTATTTGCCAATGCACGTGCTAGGCCAACACGTTGCTGCATTCCTCCAGACAGCTGATCTGGATACTGATCTTTAAAAGCAATGAGATTAGAATTTTCCAGAGCTTTCTCAGCCGCAGCAGTGCGCTCCTCTTCAGGAACGCCACGTAGTTCTAGGCCGTACTCTGTATTCTCCAAAATAGTTTTATGTGGAAAAAGTCCAAAATTCTGAAAAACCATATTGACAGAGTGACGACGAATTTCACGCAAATCGGCTGTATTCATTTCGGAAACATTTTTCCCTTTGATTTCGATGTCACCAGACGAAGGTTCAATCAAACGATTGATCAAACGAACCAAAGTTGACTTCCCGCTTCCTGACAATCCCATGATGACGAAAACTTCGCCTTCTTGCACCTCAAAATTAGCGTCATAAACACCAACAGTGCAGCCTGTCTTTTCAAGAATCTCAGTTTTACTCTTTTCTTCTTTAACCATTTGAAGAGCCATTTTCTGCTTTTTTCCAAAGATCTTGGTCAAATGGTTCACTTTAAGAATTGTTCCCATATATATCCTTTCTCTAATATTATTAAAGCGATTATCCTAACATAGGATAAAAAACATATCTGTACTATTATATCAAATTCAAGCCCTTATTAAATTAAAAAAAGTTTACAAATGAAGTTCTCCAGTCACCCCCCCCCTAGCCTGCCTCCCAAAACACAAAAAAAGAGAAGGACTTCCTCCTCTCTACTAAACTCCGCCAGTAGGACTCGAACCTACGACATCATGATTAACAGTCATGCGCTACTACCAACTGAGCTATGGCGGATAATCTGCTAAGCAACTCCCCTATCTCGCAGGAGGCAACCTCCAACTACTTCAGGCGTACTAGGGCTTAACGACTGTGTTCGGCATGGGTACAGGTGTCTCTCCTAGGCTAGCGTCACTTAACTATGAAT
>NZ_JBZFUL010000014.1:0-57043 GCF_058314515.1 Streptococcus sp. ELY_137 | reverse complement strand
ACACCTTATCAGCTATAGCTGATAAGAGAAATAGAATTCCTAGAAAATCTTTAAATTATCAAACCCCTTATCATGTTTTTCTGAGTCAGGTGAAACTGTCCAACTTAATTTGACAATTTAAGAACAATAAAGGTGAGGAAAGAAATGATTAAAGCGATTGAACTCTATTTAGTAACGGATAAAAACGGCTTAGAAGCGGTTGATTTTTATAAGAAGGTATTTGATGCCACGGTTCTTAATCTAACAACCTTTGGCCAAGCAATTCCTGATGTTCCTGATAAAAATAAGGACCTGCTCCTCAATGCCCAGTTAGATATTAATGGCATCCGCTTGCAGATTTCGGATAATAATCCTGAAGCTGATTATGTTTTGGGAAATAATATTTCGGCCTGCCTGCAGCTTGGAGATGAGAAGCAGGCTCGCAAGCTTTATGACCAATTGGCGATAGATGCCCGTGCAATTGAGTTGGAACTGCAAGAGACGCCGTGGAGTCCAGCTTATGGCATTATTGTGGATAAATTTGGTATGATTTGGCAAATCAATACAGATATTGAAGGTTTTGTGTCGGATAACGTTAACTTTTAGGACAATGAAGAGGGTGATTGGGGACGATCCGATTTTCCTTATGCTATAATGGAGGTAGAAAATGTTAAACAAAGAAGTAGAGATTATGCTCTACGTGGATGATGTTGCAGCAGAAAAAGAATTTTGGCAGGCTATCGGGTGTAAGATTGTCAGCCAATCAAGAATTCAAGGTTTCGAAACCTTTAGTATGCGGCCGACGATGGACAGTGCAGCGTTATTTACGATTTATGATAAAGAGTATATTCGTCAAGTATCGCCAGAGCTTGTAGATAATCAGCCTAGTCTTCTTTTTGAAAGTGAAGAACTTTTGCAGCTACATGCTAAAATATCTGAGTTGACTGAGCAGATCAGTCCGCTTCAGACGGAGCCTTTTCCTAGCTTTAATTTTGCTAGCCCTAGTGGTCATTACTACGCCGTCAAGGGTATCTAAATCCATTTAATAGGGTAGAGATACCCCTTGGATGCTAGAAAGTAACGCTGTTTAAAGGTTTAAAGATCCAGCAGGTGGGCTAAAAGAGGCTGATTTATCAGTATCCTTCTTTTATACTAGGATTGCCTCTAGTATAAAAGAATAAGAAGATCAGACAGCAACCAATATTAAAGCATTGCTCTTCTTATTTTAGGTGAGTAGCATGCAAAAAGGGGGTCGCCACTAAACGGCCTTTTTCTGGTAATGATATTATGGATTGAGATTACTTAAGAAGCAGAGACAGCAGCCACCTAAAAATATGCTCACTCTGGGATATAAATATTTTTCGTCCAAAGAGCGTGCGGATTCTCTTCAAGTTTATTCATTGAGCCAATATGGAGCTCAATCTTCCCCAGTCCTATTTCTCCTACTTCCAAAATCTCTTCGAATCTTGGAAGTCCTTCATTTTCTTATGAAAGCGAGTTGGTTATATGGTTATTAGACGTGCTAAGATAAATGATATTCCGGCCTTAGAAAAGCTATTAGAAGAAATTCTGCTTGTACATCATGCTGTACGCCCAGATTTATTCAGACAAGAGGGGAAAAAGTTTTCCCACCAAGAGTTAGAAGCTTTAATCCCTGATGATCAAAAGCCGATTTTTGTTTATGAAAATGACCAGGGGCAGATTATAGGTCATCTTTTTATGGTTCTTGAAACTCATGACGGCAGTACCGATCAACCGCGTAAGACGCTTTTTATTGATGATCTTTGTGTCGCAGCAGCAGCGCGTGGTCAGCAGATCGGTCAAGAGCTCTTTGATTTTGCGCGTGCCTATGCCAAGCAGTGTGGATGTTATAATTTGACTCTTCACGTTTGGAACGCTAACGAAGGAGCTTTACGCTTTTATGAAAGACAGGGGTTGAAAGCCCAATACACCTCAATGGAAGAGATTTTATAGCCCTATCTGTATGATCTAAGCCCCCCCTTACTAGTATGGTAAAAAGTGAAAAAGTTTTGTAAATAGCTTACAAAACTTTTTTGTTTATGCTAGACTGGTAGAGGGTCAATAACCGAGAAAAGCTGATACTCTTTAACATCAACATCATGTTTTACTTACAAAGCCAGCTTCGTTGACCTTTTAGGGTTTGGCGTAGAAAATCAAACATCAGTGGATTTTCTTAGGGCTGTTGCGACACGAGTCATAGAAGTTAAATACACTTGAGCAGGTAACCAGCAACTAGTAAGGTAGCTAAGCGACCTCGCAATGACAACCTAGCCACCACCCTTAATTAATGAGACATCAGGGACTGTTTTCTAATTTCTAGACAGCGGCTTTAAACAGTCTCTTTCCAGAGCATTTTAGATTATTAAGATGTCACGTCGCTTAGGCTACTTTTGATTTTCTTTGAGTAGGAACATTAAAGGAGTTAGGCTTTTAAATATAACTATTAGAAGTGGAGTGTAGGATGCCCCGTAATTTTAAAGAAGCAGTATTATTTACTTGTCTTATGTGTGGATTAATGGTCTGCGGTATGAGTCTGTGGAATTTATTCGTTCTTGATTTGGTAGGTGTTGCAAAATTTTCTTGGCACCATTTTCTAACTGGCTTTTTACCAGGATTTGCTGTTGCTTTTCTTTCAGATATGCTGATTGTAGGCCCCCTAGCAAAAGGAATTGCCTTTCGTATTTTGCACCATCTTAGGGCACATGATAAGCGCTGGGCTAAGATTTTAGCCATTTCTGGAACTATGTGTCTCTTTATGGTGACTTGTATGTCAATCTATGGTCTGCTCTATAATGGTCGTCCGCTTACTTTTTCGGCTTATTGTCAAGCGTGGCTGACTAATCTTATTTTTGCCCTGCCCCTGAATTTTCTGGTAGCAGGACCCATCTCTCGCTTTATCCTAGGTCACATACAAAAGCCTTTGCCAGGTGAAGAAACTGTTGAAGACTTTGATGATGATGATGAGTTACCAACTATTATCTAAAAGATTTCGCAGATAAGGCAATTGAATATAATGGCATAAAACAAGTATAAAAAACTTAAAGCAGGAAGCAGGAGTGACAGTAGAAAATCATTTATTCATCATTTTGATTTTCTTGGTTATTTCTGTTTTTTAGTGAGACAAATTTTACCGTCTTCCCTATTTAACAGTTACTGAGGTTCCTTTACACCTAGTATTATGGTAAAATATTGGTATATTACTAAATCACTATTGGAAAGGACAATTTTTGTCCATGTCAATGCTAACTGCTGATTTATTGCAGCCTTTGATGTTAAAGCTCATCATCTGTTCATCGTTTTGGTCTCTGTTTACCTATGTGACAGGTATTAAGCCGCGTTTTTATAAAGTGGGACTGTTGATTGGTCTACATATAGTACTGTCTTTATTCCTCAGCCCTGTGATTGGTGAAGTGACAGTTGGTGCGCTTTTTTATCTGGGAATTCTTTCTTACAAAATATCGGATCGGCCGCTGGTGGAAAATCTTTTCTTTGCTCTCTATCCTCCAGTTTTTTACGCTATTCTATGGAATTTTTTAGTCAGAGTGGTCTTCCCTTTTGTATTTAACCAGTCTGTTCATTACCTTACTACTAATTTTGTTTGGGCAATGTTGGTGCTAATTGCTACTAACCTCTTTGAACGCTTTTTAAGGGAATTCTATCAGATTGATTATCTAGCCTTGCGTGAGAGTATTTGGTTAGATAGCAGTACCAAACGCAATTTCTGGGTAACGCTGTTTGAGATGACTAGCTATTATCTTATTTTGCATATTCTGCTTTTGTTGGGAAAACTGCAAGTTGAGCGTGTGTTAGGTATTTCCCTTTCGGCCTTATATATTATTGTGACCGTTTTTTATCTGGGGATCTTGATGAAGGTCCTCATTTTAACGGATTATTATTCACGAGAATATCTGAAAGATCTGCGTGAACAGGAGCAAAAGCATTATCTGGAAAATTTGGAAAGCTACAGTCAACAAATCGAAAATCTCTATCAGTCAGTGCGCTCGTTTAGACATGACTACAACAATATTTTGCTTAGCTTACGTGGCAGCATTGATAGTGGTGATGTAGCACTAGTGACTGAAGTATTTGATGAAATTTTTCAGGACAATGTTGCTGGTTTAGAATCCAGAGATCGTCAGGCTAAGCTGCTCAATGTTACAGTCCCTGAGGTCAAATCTTTTCTTTACATTAAAATGAGTGAATTTGAACGTCAGAAAAGAAAATTGGTTCTGAATATTCCTGATATTATTGTTGATTGTGGGGTGCACAGCAGTGCAGGTTTAGCTATTTTTAGCGAAATGTTTGACCGAGTGACTCCTTGGTTTGACAGTAATCCTAATGCTGTACTGACAGTCCGTATCGTTGAAAGTCAAGGGGTGCAGCACTTTAGCTTAGAATTTACTCCTTATAAGCAGACAGAAGTGGAACAGTTGGGAGAGCTGTCCCACAATAGCCAAAAAATGCTCAACCATTACCGAGAATTAAGCCTGACCCAAGGAGTTCACGATCAAACCTTCTTCCAGGAATTACATATTAGAAGAGAGAGAGAAGAATGATTTATATATGCTATTTCCTTTATTCTTGGACCCTATTTTGGTCGGGGTGGTATGTCTTTAACTGGGTCAGCAAGCTCAGCCTTCCGCTAAAGAAACTTTTACCAGTCTCGCTAGTATCTGCTTTAATTATTACGCTTAATTTAGGTAGCGGCACTATTGTAGATGTTACCCACCTGCTCTTAATTGAATTTATCTTTTTCAAATATCAGTCCAAACGTAAACTCCTTTTTTATGCGTTTTATACAACCATGGTGATGGAGTTTTTACTGGGGATTTCTTACTTCCTAATCTTCCAGACAGATCCTAATCAGATTGATCTTCAAAGTCAGCCTTTTTATCTCCTAATTATCGCTAACTTGCTCACTATTGCAGAGTATTGGATAGTTCATAAAACTTTTAATATGGACTTTAAATTGATTACAGAGTCGGATAATAAACGAGTAAATCGTTTTTTAGTTCGAGTTACCATAGCCTTGTTTGCCTCTTATATACTCCTGCACATTGTTTATTTGCTCAGCCATCTTCACAATCCTGCTATTGAGTGGATTTCGACTAATCGCAATAAGGTCATTCTCGTCGGAGTTGTTGCATTTTGCTGGTATCTTTTTGGTTTCGCACGTTGGGCTCGTAGTAACCTCAGACAAGACATCGAGCGTGATAGAGAACTCCATATCGCCAACTTGGAAAGCTACAATCGTCGAATAGAATCGCTCTATGATGAACTTAATACTTTTAAACGCAGTTACCAACGGGCTCTGGAGAAGTTAGCCAAGAGTATTGCCAGTCAGGATATGGTTAAAATCAAGAAGACCTATGATGAGATTCTAGGAGATGCTGCTCAAAATTCTAGTTTGGCTAAAAAGGTCGATGTTGGTAAATTAGCTTCTATTCATATTTCTCCTATTAAAAGTATGCTATCGTCTAAAATGATTTTAGCACAAGAGGCTGGCTTGGATGTTACTATTGAAGCACCTGATGAGATTGAGACGATCCCAATGAAAGTCATTGACTTAGTAACTATTATTGGAATTTTATGCGATAATGCCATTGAAGCCGCTCAAGAGTCGACCGATAAAACCTTAAGCATCGCTTATTTCAAAGTGGACAACCAGCAGTTTTTTGTTGTAGAAAATGCGACTAAGGAGGAACAGGTACCAATCAGCCATATTTTTGATAATGGCTATTCTTCTAAAGGTCCTGATCGTGGTATTGGATTGGCTAATGTCGAACGTATTATTTCTGAGTACGAAAACGTCAGTCTCGCCACCATGTCTAATGACTATCTTTTTCGCCAGACCTTATCAATGAACGACCGGCGGCACTCGCTGTGAATTAAGCCATAAGTAAAGCTCCCTGAGGTTTTTCTCAAGGAGCTTTTGCAGTTACTGAATTTTGCTTAAAACCAACAAAATGCTTAAGAGCAAAAAGCAGGTAGCCGATAAGGATATAGAATAAGGAAATGCTGATAATATAAGCCGCAACGGTCATCCATCCATACTGATAAACATCCAAAAAGAAGTAAGGAAATGGGCTGCTGCTTGCCCCTGGAATGGACCACTTAATGAGGAAACCATTGGCGAGAGCCCATAGGCAATAGGTAAGGGGAAGTATTGTCCATAACAAAGGATCATAGCGGCGATAACTTCCTCGGCGATCAAAGACAATTGTGTCGAGGATCATACCCAGTGGAGCGATATAGTGGACTAAAAAGTTGCGAATATTCCAGAAATCATCAGCACTAGTTTTAGGAGCTAATAAAAAATGGTAGACCAGAAATGTTAGCGCAATTGCTAAAGTCACGCCCCCTTTGAGCCGAAGAAGCTTACGATTATCGTTGAGGCTGCCGTATTTATACTCATAGTAGATAGAGTAGAAAAAGTAGGTAAAAACCAGAATATTGGACAGAACAGTGTAATAGAGCAACATTCCTGCGCCATCTTTAGCAATCTGCAAACTAACACCAATGAATCCGCAGAAACCCAAAAAGCTACGATAGATCTGTGTAACAGACAATAGTTATCTCTCCCATTAATTTAATCAGCTACTATCCTACCATAAAAGGTTGATTTTGAGTAGGACTTTATCCTTTATTTTAAGCCCTTGAATAGAATTATGCTATTAGGAAGTATAACTCTGTTAAAAATATTTCTATAATGTTACATATTTTGTTGATTTTGTAATATTCTTGTGATAAAATAATAGCAGAAAATGGGAATGGACAAAAAATCTCATAGGGTATAGCTGCTCCGGAGCATAACCTACTTTAAAATTCGAGTGTTGGTCAGATTTCTGTTTTCTAATCGGATTTTTAACATCCTGTATCTTAATAAAGGAGATCACTATCATGAAAGTGAAGAAAATTATTTACGGTTCATTAGCTGTTTTGGCTCTGTTTTCAGCAGCTTATACTGGCTATGCCACTTGGTCCGGCTCTTTTGCATATGCGGAGGAAACACAGGCACAAAATCCTAACATTCAGCCTTTCCCATCTGGTTTAGTGGGAACATGGCAGAATCAGATGACGGATGCAAATGGGCAGACCTTAACCACCACCATTACTGTTAATGAAGATGGTAGCTTTACTACGGATTTTGTGTCTGCTGATGGTCAAAAAACCACCAAGAGCGGTAATATTAACAATGTTGAACAAAATGGTGTTGCAAGCTATAAATTTATTGACGGCAGCAATACGATGTATTTCGGTTTCAATGATAGTGATTATGCAGGTGTGTCTGATCAATCTACTGTCGGTTTTGTCTTAGAAAGTGGGATTCTTTATCCTCAAATTTGGCAATCTGGAAACGAAACCGCACTCAGTTATGACCGCCCTTTTAGTAAAGTGAACGCCAAACAAAATCAAGACAAAGAAACTGAAGAAGAGATGGCGTTTCCACCTGAACTGGTTGGTACATGGTCCGGCACTTATCAAGGAGACACAACTTTTACGATGACTACTGAGATTACTAAGGATGGCCATGTCACTAAAACTAAGGAATATGCTGATGGCACGGTGGATAAAACAGAGTTCACTATCAATAAGGTGAAAAAGGTTGGTGATGGATTATATGTGCTTGTGGATGCAACGGGTTACTTCTCTGAAATTTCTGATTTATCAAGCCTAGGTGGCAAGGTGGAAACTGGTTTCCTTCTCAAAGATGGCGTCTTCCAACCTGCTTTCTGGCGCGTTCCAAGTGAAAATGCTGCTATTGACTACAGCAGCCCCACTTTAGGCGGTCAATATACCAAGGTAGATGCTAATAAAAAGCAGAATAATTCTTCGTCGACCTCTTCAAATTCTAGCAGCTCCTCCACAGCCACTCAATCTCAAACGTCTGCTGCTACTGATAAGAAGGAAGATAAGCAAGATAAGAAAAATGGCAATTTGCCATCAACAGGTGAAGCCCTATCGATTTTAGGAATCCTAGGAGTGGCTCTTCTGGCTTTAGCAGGCTACTTGATGCTTAAAAAGAAAAAATAATTGTTCTTAACATAAACAGCTGAAGTGCGCATCAATTAATGGCACCTTGGCTGTTTTTCTTTTAAAAATTTATTCTCAAAGAAAATCAAATCAGACTGAGCGAAGAGCTAGAACGGCCGACATAAGAATGAGATTCTCTGAATCGGGCAAGGAGAAGCAGTGGATGAAAAGAGTGAATAATAAATGAATTGACTTGGAGTTAACTCTAAGGTTTATAATATGAGAGAGAGTTTTAGCTACAGATAAGCTCTTTTCAGGGACTATGGATCTTCAATTTTAAAATATGACTAGGAGTGAGATATGAATATCAAAAAAGTTAGTGAAATGACAGGAGCTAGTGCTGATACTATTCGCTATTACGAACGTATAGGACTTTTACCGCCGATTCGGCGAAATCAGTCAGGAATGAGAGATTTCTCAGATAAGGATATAGGTATTTTAAAGTTTGTTCTCTATTTTAAGAAGGCAGGTCTGAGTGTCGAGGCATTAATTGATTATATTGGCCTGTTACAGGCGGGCGATAATAACATCGAGGCACGCTTAGCCATCCTACTTGAACAGCGTGAGGAGCTACAAAAGCGACTGGACGGCTTGCATCAAGCTATGGACAGACTTAATTACAAAATCGAGAACTACGAGAGTAAGATTGTTCCCAGAGAGCAGGAGCTATTTGATAGAAAGGCATAAGGTCATATCAAAGTGGTATAAAGAGTCAAGTCGCAGGGCTTGGCTTTTATTAGGTACGATGGGCATGTCGTACATCTGAGGTTAAAGTCTTCTGAGGGCACCCGCTACCGGTGAACCCAAAAGCGACTCCCAAGCCTGACTATCGTGAGGTAGCGGGGAGAGGAAAAGATAGCGGATAAAGTATCGGATGGGGCGACCATTATCAATTTGTGGCACAAAAGTCAGTACTAAGTAGCGCTATATCAAAACCAGTCCTCGCTAAACGTGGACTGGTTTCGTGCTTAGATTATTACTTAGAACGACATGCGTTAAAAGTTAATTGAACCGCCGTGTGCCGAACGGCACGCACGGTGGTGTGAGAGGGGCTAGAAATTAGTCTTTACTCGATTGGGAACTTACATAAGTGTTTTTCAATAACAGTTAATGGCTGTTCCGATATGATTATTGGATTTTCTTTTTTCCCAAAAACTCTCAGTGAAAATTTTCATGTGTGTGTCGTGGATACAGAGGGATTTTCTCTTGACAACAGCCTATACAAGATGTTAGAATAATTACCGTAGTCAGCCGATTTAGCTCAGTAGGTAGAGCAACGCACTCGTAACGCGTAGGTCGTAGGTTCAATTCCTGCAATCGGCATTATAAAAAGATTGTTGGAAACGTTGGTATGTCAGCGTTTCTTTTTATATTGTCCAACAGTTATGCGGCGGCTGTTTACTTTTGGACAATGGAAACGATTAGTTAGCTGAGAATAATTACTTATCCAAGACTAAAATGGACTTATCTAATTTGTTGGCTACTGAATTCTGATAAGTTTTCATGCAAAGACAATTGTCTTCCAGATCTTTCTCATATCGTAGTAATCTACCACTATGTATTAATTACTGGGTTATTGTTGATTCATGTCATGACTGGTTCATATTTTGTCGCGAATGGTAAAAAATCCGTATTTTCGAAAAAAATTACCATTCAGGGTGAAAAAACGACCGTTCACGACATAGACGTGCACTGATGAAAAAATAAGTTATACTAATAGCGTTGGATGGCCTAAAAGAGACAGATGGTAATTTTGTCTTCTGGTCTTGATGTTGCCATCTTACATAGGTTTATCTGGACTGTTCGCTACTTTAGGTCTGGATAGATCTCTACTCCCGTTGGCAAGAGGAGGACGGATCCTCCTTTTGCTTTTGAAACGTATGGAAAGGATGTAGACAGTGTTTGAGCGCAAGTGGTTCTATTTATTATTAGTACTCACGGTAACAACAGTTGTCATAGTGGTAACAGCAACTTGGATGAATAGTCCGGTATATAAGTTGGTCATACTCAGCGTGATGAACCTGATTTATCAAGGAATCATTTTTGTTATGACTCTTCCTAAAGATGGTAAGCCCCTAGTTAGTAACTTTAGAGAGGTGCTTGCTAATTTTAAAACCTATGTCCTATCAAAGCTGGGGCTTGTCCACTTGGTGCTGTTTATGGTGGTCATTCCTTTATCTATTTATCAGTCGAATCCAGCGGCTTCTTTTTGGGTTACCTTGATGGTAGCTAATTATGGTGTTTTCTTTATTTCTAGTTTTAACTGTGGCCCCCACAGTAAGAAAGTTAATTAGGATTATATTATTTCAAGTGGTTAAACATTTAGTTCACGAAGTAAAAATAATAATGGTATTAATGGAGATAAGTGATGAAAGCGAGTTATAAGGGAAGATTAGTGGAAGTTTGGCGTATTAGCCAGCTAAGGCCCTATCCAGCCTGGGTAGCAGAAGCCTTTAAAAAACACCGTTTAACTTGGTGTGGCAGTAAAAGTATCAAGGTACTGATTCCGGCTTTAGACCCTAACTGGGCTAGTGATAGTCATTACTATGGTTATGGGATGTATGAAACGGCCCAAATTGGTGATGTAATTGACTATACTAATGGGCGTATCATTTCAGGTAAGTTCTTTGACGAAAACTATCGCACCATCGGTGATTGGTAACTCCGCGTGATGTACAGTTTTGTCGGTAATTTCATCGGCAATATCAAATGCGAATTCGGAAAGGGGAAAAGATTTGTCTGCTGTTTGTTTTTGGATTTTATATTTAGGTTCTGGTTGTACTTATGTGTATCTCTATTATGATATCTATATCACACGCCATTACCATGGTCTAAATCCCTATATTTTATTTTTAACGTGTTATTTTGCTATTGAAACCCTTCGAGGGAGTTGGGATATTTTATCCTTACTTACCATTGTTTTATTCTTAGCCTTATATAAAGAGACAAATAAGGATTGACAGTAAGTATAAGTAAAGTTGGTATTTTCTGAAAATTACTTAATTATTCTTATTTTTTACCGTTCACGACAAAATAAGAACCATTCACGATATGGACATGTACAATAGCTAAAATAAAGTATACTTAGGATGCTGGCTGTGCTGCTTAACTTACGAAATAGAACAGGAGACGATCAAATGAAACGGAAGAAGCTGCAAAATAAACTGGGGCGAAGTAAGCTGCAGTTTACAAAGTTAACACCACTCTACATTGTTTTATTGGTGATAGTGACCATGCTTTGTTCTTACGAACTAGGCAGTGCTCTGGGGAGAGCCGTGTACTATTTGATTCACTGAGTCGTCTTCTTGGTAGTCAAGTTAGCAGTCAGTCGGTTTTTTATGGTATAAGTGGAATGCTGTTTGTCCTTAGGAGATAAAGAAGAATAGTTAACGAAATCTCGCTGACAATAATTTATGACAGGAACCAATTGTTGTATGAGTCTGGTCGAAAGCCAGTTAGGTAACTGACAATCTTCATTCCATATTGACCTACTTTTTCTATTTATGACTGTCTTGTTCGCTTGTGGACCTTAGTAAGTGAATGACTTGTCTTGCAATTTGCTTATATTCTGTTACAATAGTACAAAAATATATAATATATATTTGGAGGATATTTTATGATTTCTATTGAAAAACTTGAGAATACTGTTAAGTCTTTGAATATGACAGTACTCATTTTAGAGTGTCTGCATATTTTAGGTGGTGTACTTTCGGTTGTTGGTTATTATATAAATATGGCTAATTTAAAAAATGGGGTCTATGAAAAACAAGGGTTTACATCTGAGCAGATAGAAACTATACGCCAAGGAACAACTCCTTGGGTGTTGGTCAGTGGCATTATCTTCTTTATTGTTGGTATTGCTATCTTGGTATTGGCGATTAGAAACCACAAGGCTATCAAGGCGCAGGAATACGTTAGCTATCTGCCCTACTATTTAGGTTTTGGTCTTCTGGTGATCTATCTTGTCAATTTTGCTATAAGTGGATTTAAGATTTGGGGACTGATTTTCCCAATCATTTATGCCGTTCTCTATATCGCAACGTATCTGCAAGCTAGAAAGTTAAACGCCAATGGTTAAGGGGAAGATTGAAGCGAAAATCTAATTAACTTTATTGCCTCTGTGTACTAGCTTTTATGTAAACGTCATTCATTTTATTGTCGATTTAAAAGAAACCTTTGATTTTTGTATTGTGTCAGTGCGTGAGTGAGGTTGAGACAAAATGTCTCAGCCTTATTTATTTGCTCAATTTTATTTGCTAGGCGCAGTGGTTGGGAGAAAAACTGGTTGGCTCTGCCAAGAAGTCTTTCCCCTGCACAGTTAGTTCATTAGGTGCTTTAGCACCAATGAACCACTGCTGGCTGGATATCCTTATCTTGGGACGCTTCCCTATCCTTAGGTACCCCCTTAAACAGTCCACTGGACTGTTTAACTTAGCGGCCAACCTACTCAAATGTGTGGAGGTGGGACAACAAAATCAAAATCGTGATTTTATCATGATTTACCGATTGAGTCCCACTCTCACTCACGGCTTTTTTATTCAGCTTTTTGGGTTAGGGAAGTATATGGTATAATTGGTATATAGAGGGATTGCTTGCAAATTAACACAATATATTTGTGATTAGAGAAGGGAGTTGCTTATGGTTTTTAATAATGATCGGCTGCTGAATCAGATTAGAAATACAGCCAATATGATTGATAAGGCTTTTCACCTTGAGCCTTCTTTTATTGATTTAGGAACGACTGAGGACGAAGAGGGTCACCAAATCAAGGGGAATGTGTATTTGGATGATCTGGTCAATGCAGAAAAATTTGAAGACGCTGCCCAATTTATTCATGGCCAAATGAAGACACTGAATAATTACCATTACAATCTTTTGGTTGATCGTTTTATCCACTATCTGCAGGATTTGGATCAAGCAACTAAGGAAAAGAACATTCTGGATGACAGTCATATTGCAGCAATGAGAGCAGAACTTAAGGATTTTGAGTGGTAGTCGACTGTTTAATAGGTCGCTTTTGAAGGTTGAGACTAGGTCAATTATGTCTCAGCCTTTTAGCTTATCTGAACGGATATTAATTCACTTTTGGGAAAAGATGGAATTGGATTTAGGTGGAAGATAGATTACTTGGACTTTTTTAAATCGTATTATAGTATCAGTTTTAAGTAGGATGTGATAGGAAAAGTTTAGTTGACAGGCTTATAATCTACCGTAGGATTGTATGCCATGACCCCGGCTTTAAAGTCTAAGTTTTGGAGCAGGTCTTAGTCACTTTATGAATTAGGTGGTTTTGGTGGGTGATGGCAGGACGTTATAGCTGTTTATCTAAACAGATGACCAATCTTGTAAACTGCATCCTCGAATGGTTTACTGAGTTCTTTGAATGGTTTTGGGACTTTGTCCATTGTCCCTGATCTGTCCCATAATCATAAGCTTGTGCAAATAACTGCAAGTTTCTGATCTAGCTTAATACAAGGAGATGAATATGGTTAAACATTTATATATTATGCGACATGGTGAAACACTCTTTAATGTGCAAAAACGTGTGCAAGGCTGGTGTGATTCCCCCTTAACACAAAAAGGTGTTGAGCAAGCCGAGCAGGCGCGTGTCTGGTTTAAAAAAGAAGGGATCCAACGCCAGGCCGTCTATGCTTCAACTCAGGAAAGAGCCTTTGATACGGCTCATATTATTGCAGAACATGATAATATTAAGACTATTAAAGGGCTTAAGGAGATGAATTTTGGACAATTTGAAGCCCAGCCCGAGCAGCTCCTGCCTAAATTTAGGCAGGGTGCACACTCTTTTGAAGATCTATTAGTACCTTATGGAGGCGAAGATATAGCCCAAGTTGGGCAACGCGTTCAGAGGGCAGTCTTGGATGTAGCTGCATCAGAAGAGGCTGATAGCATTATTATGGTTAGCCATGGGGCTGCCCTGTGGGGCATGATTTTGCAGTTAAACATTTCCTTTCCCAAAGGCACTCGCTTTGGTAACTGTGCTATCTGTGACTTCACCTATGACAAGGACCGATTAGCGTTGAACCGCGTTGTTGATCCTATTACGGAGACAGAGGTGGTTGTATGAAGATATTATATCTGATGAGACACGGACAGACTCGTTTTAATGTGCAAAAACGGATTCAAGGGGCATCAGACTCGCCTCTGACTGACTTGGGCATTGAGCAGGCTCGAGCAGCCAAGCAGTATTTTGAAGATAATGGGATTCGTTTTGATGCTGTCTATGCCTCAACCCAGGAGCGTGCCTGTGATACAGCAGAGATTGTATCTGGAAGGACCGATATCATCAGGCTCAAGGGATTGAAGGAAATGGATTTTGGCGTTATGGAAGCCCAGCCCGAGTACCTAAATCCTCCCCTTCACCGCGATGGAACAGGTTATCGTGATGCTTTTGTTCATTACGGCGGTGAAGATAGCATGGCGGTTCGAGCGCGCTTGGTTAAGACGCTTACAGAATTGATGATGTCATTACCAGATGATACAACTGTTTTGGCAGTCAGCCACGGTGCAGCTATCGCCCAGTTTTTCCGAGGAGCCTTAGAAAATGCGCCTGAGATTCGTGGTATGGGAAATTGTGCTATCCTAAAGTTCACTTATGATGATAAGAATAGTTTTGATATGGCGTATATCTACAACCCAGTACAGGAGACTTTCCTTTATCGAAAATAGCTTTAAGGAAGGCTATTTTGATAATCTAACCCTTGAGAAGATGCTTAATACCTTTGAAATTAGACAGAGATACTTAAATACAGGATTGTGTTTTTCATTATTTTTAATAAGGTTTGTGCTTTATTATTAAATCTATGGAGCTGTTTCATCCATGTGAGACAGTTTCTTTAGTGTTTAAATTGGAACAATTCAATTAGGTTTGTCTTGACAGTTTCTCAGTAAGTCCATCTAGTCTCTGATTGTCTCTTATCAAGACAGGAAAAGATAACCAAAACAAAGGGATCTGCATTTTATTTAAAAAATCTTGTCATTAAGAGGGAGAAATGAATAACCCTATTGTGCGCGATACGTTTTTTATCATAAAAATCCGAGATGCGGCAAGGAAAGACGATTTAGAATTAGGACGAGATTTACAAGGCCCCTAGCGGTCAATAAAGAGCATTGTCTGGGTCTGGCTGCCAAGATCGGTCTTAAAAAGCATGCTATCTTGAGTGGTCTGCCGCAAGACCAATTAGGTGGTCTTCTCTTTCAGATTAACTTTGATTTAAATAGCAAATGACCTAGAATAGGTTGGTGGCAAAAAGTAGAAGAAAGAGCTGTCTTGGATATAATTATCTCATTCTTCACAAAAGGAAAGAAGATTTTTATATTAAAAAGCGCTATAATAATGGCAGATCTAACTAGAAAAAGGAAGAGAAAGTATGGCAACACGATTGTACTTAATGCGGCATGGTCAGACCCTGTTTAATGTACAGGAGAGAATTCAGGGATGGTCGGATTCCCCTCTGACGGATCTAGGTATTGAGCAGGCTAGACAGGCTGGACGATATTTCAAAGAGCATGGCATGACGTTTGATCGCTTATACTGCTCAACCTCTGAGCGTGCTTCAGATACCTTAGAATTAGTAACTGGTGCGACTGAGTACACTCGATTAAAGGGAATTAAGGAAATGAACTTTGGTCGCTTTGAAGGTCAGCAGGAATACCTCCATCCCCCACGTGAGGTTCGTCGTGCGGTTGGCAATTATTATGTTGTTCATGGTGGCGAAAGCGATAGTGATGTCCAGCAGCGTGTGAAAGTAGCTGTAACTCAGATTGCTCAGGATAATGACGGACGAAGTGTTTTAGCTGTTAGCCATGCAGGTGCTCTCATGCATTTTATGCGGGCTATTGGTATTGATTTTGAAAAATATGGCATTTTCCCTCATAATTGTGCTGTTTTTGACTATACTTTTGAGGCTGGACAATTTACGCTTAAGGCGATGATCGATCCGCTCAAAAGGCAAGTTTATCGCTTAGAAGAAAGCAGTAAGTAGGGGGAAAGGCGCCTTTTTACAGAGTAGTATCTAAAATATAGAACGGGTACATGCTTTTATTATGGCTTCAAGCCAGTCTTCTCTTTGAGAAAAACAAGGAAGCCACTAGCTAAGCTGGTGGCTTCCTTGTTTTTGAACATCCATTTATCATCTAGGAGATGTCTGACTTTCCCTAACCAAAGGAAAGTGTTAAGATGATAGTATGAGAAGTATTATTCCTAAAAAAGTTTCTAATTATGAGCTCTTTTTTGATCTTGTTTTTGTCTTTGCCGTTTCTGTGCTGACTGGAATGATGCATGGTAAAGGGGTCCATCTCACCCTTTCTAGCTATTTACAGTTTGGCCTAGCCTTTATCATGCTTGTCAAACTCTGGTATCATGAGACTATGTACCTCAATAAATATGGTGAGCGTGATCTCATGGATATTGTGACTATTATTCTCAATATGTTTGCGATTGGATATATGGCAAGCGAGCTGACCTTGGACTGGGAGAAGACTTATATTTCCTTTAATACTTTATTTTTATTGAGTAACATTTCTGTCTTACTGCAGTATTTCTTGAGGGCACGTAAGCAGGGGAGCATGAGTCAAACAATGCGCTCTCACATGAGAGATATCATAGTAGACATGATCATTCAGATGATTTGGTTTGCCTTGCTTCTATGTCATATTGTGGTAAATATTTTATGGGTTTATTTACTATATGGGTTGAGTCTGCTCTTTATTTATCTAACGAGGTCTAAGAAGGATGAAGACAGGGCTAATTTTCCCCACCTAGTAGAACGTTTGCAGCTGATTACTATTATCTATTTCGGGGAAGCTATTATAGCCAGTATTAAAACCTTTGATCTAGATAGTCACTTGCTTGAAGCTGTGATCAGCTTTGCAGCTATTGGCCTCATGTTTATAGCTTATATCACACAGACAGCTGTAATCATGAACCACCATCAAGAGCGGACGGGACTGCGTCTCATGTATGTTCAGACTGTCTTGCTATTGAGTGTGCTCTTTATGACCTTGGCGATTGAAATGGTGGAGAGCACCTACCATTTTCACGATGCTAAAGTATTGGGCTTGCTTGGAATTGGGATTTACTACAGCAGCTTGCAGCTCTTGTCTCCCTATAATCGTAAAGATCTCGCCCTGACTCCAAAATGGCTAGAGATACATCTAGGAGTCTTGATCCTGACTCTCGCCCTTATGCTTTTCTATGGAAATAGTCCAGTCTTATTCTTGAGCCTTGGGTTGTTAGCGGGTTTGGGGCAGTTTGCTGTGGTCTGGTACCGTCTGCCCTTGAATAGGAATCTTTAAATAATGGGTAAGTGTTGAAATCAGAAACGAGCTGAGTTCTTCCCCAATTTTTCATTTTTCAGTTCGGAATGTGGCAGGACAAAAGTCCCGCCTCTTTTTATTGATATAGGATATCTAATACCTAAAGGATCTTCGGTTTAACCAAATATTGCTTTTGCCATAAAAAAAGTAGTGAAGACCTCTCCGATTGGAGATTCCTTCACTACTCAAGTAGGCCTTAATATCTAAGCTTGTTTATAATCACGTAATGGTTGCTTAGCCAATCTTAAGTCGATATGGCAGTAGCCATTCGGATTTTTCTTGAGGTAGTCCTGATGGTATTCTTCGGCATCTAGGAAATGGCGAAGTGGCTCTAGCTCAACTGCCAAAGGACGTCCACTGTTTTCCTGACTGACTTGCTGCATAATTGCCTCAGCGACTGATTTATCTTCTTCGTCAACATAGTAGATACCAGTACGGTACTGACGGCCGAAATCATTTCCTTGACGATTAATCGAAAATGGATTGATCACACGGAAGTAATGAAGAAGAATTTCATGCAAGCTGATGCGCGCTGGATCATAAGTGACAGCTACGGTCTCAGCGTGGTCTGTGGCATCAATTAACTCGTAAGAAGTTACCTCAGACTGACCGTTAGCATAACCGACACGGGTTTTGACGACACCATCGATCAAATCAAAGTATCCTTCAACACCCCAAAAGCAACCACCTGCTAGATAAATTGTTTTCATAGATTATTATCTCCTTTTCTAATCTTAAAATAACTGCTAAGCAATATCCTATTCTACGATGTCCATATAATCTGCGTAGCCTTCTTTTTCCATTTCCGCATAAGGAATGAATTTGAGGGCTGCAGAATTGATACAATAGCGTAGACCACCACGATCGATTGGGCCATCATTAAAGACATGCCCTAGGTGAGAGTTGGCCTTTTTACTGCGAACCTCGGTGCGGTGCATGCCATAAGATCGGTCTTCGTGGTTGGTTACCATCCTATTTTCGATCGGCTTAGTAAAGGCCGGCCAGCCACAACCAGAATCGTATTTATCGGTTGATGAAAAGAGGGGCTCGCCGCTGACAATGTCAACGTAGATTCCTTTTTCAAAGAATTCATCGTACTCTCCTGTGAAAGCACGCTCGGTTGCAGCATTTTGAGTGACTTCATAGGCTAAATCACCGATACGCTCGCGCAAAAATTCCTTATCATTCTGTGTCATATTTCTACCTCCTCTAGTGCACGTTCATTTAGCTTTTTAACCGTTATATCGCACACGATTTATTAGTAGTTTACTGCTTTCTAGTTTCCTTGTCAAAGATTTGAATTTGTGTTATGATGATGGCAATTATTAGCCTAGGAAGAGATAAGATGGCAGAAGAAACTTCAGTCCTTACTAATCGACTTTGCTTTTCTATATATGAAAGCAGCAAACTTTTCAATCAGTACTATAAAAAAGCTTTAAAACCTTTTAGCCTGACTTATACACAGTATATTGTTTTACTGGCGCTCTGGGAAGAAGACAAGCGCTCACTCTCAGATCTCGGTGAGGAAATTGGTCTAAGCAGCAATACCTTAACGCCTCTGTTAAAGCGCTTAGAAGAAAAAGACTATATTAGGCGCAATCGACGCCAAGACAACCAGCGTTTTCTTACAATCGCATTGACCGATAAGGGGAAAAAACTTCAGCCAGAGGTCGAAGCGGTCCTCCACGACTGTTTGGACGGAATACTTCCACTTAGCCAAGAGGAGATTCACCAACTAATTTTTGCGAATCAAAAAATCAATCAGGCTTTTCAAAAATTACTTTAATAGAGGAAAGCTCCCCCTGCAGTTGTGCTTAACATATCTAAGCTTGCTATTAGCAGGTGTCGCGTTGCATTTTTATAAATAGACAAAATAAATTAGAAGAATTTGGGTCTGTCTCAAATTCTTTTTTTATGAGGATCTTAAAAAAATTAGTGTGCCCTGTACATAGAAAAAAATACTATAAACCTATTGACTTATAGTTGACTATAAGTGATATAGTAAGATCGTAATAAGTTGAGAGACAAATGATAGGGTGATTTGATCACCGTTAGTCTTTTGTGTCTATTTGTTTTCTAACAGGAGGTTCATCATGAAAACACTTATTATTTATTTTTCTGAAACGGGGACGACTAGAGAGCGAGCACAAGCTATAGCGCGCGAGATAGGAGCAGACTTGTATGAGATTAAAACAAAAGTTCCATACACCAGTCAAGACAGGAATTGGCACAATGAGTCCAGCCGCTGCAATCTTGAGCAATACGATGAGCGCTGCCGACCTGATTTTGCAGGAAATCTGCCAGATATTTCACACTATGAGCGCATTTTAGTCGGTCATCCGACCTGGTGGGGAATTCCTCCGAGGGTTGTCCAAACGGTTATGGATCAAATGGACTTTTCCGACAAGATCCTAGGCAGTTTTTCGACATCAGGCGGTTCAACCTATGTAAAAGCCCAGCCGATCTTTAACCAATACGCAGCTAAGCATCATATTGCAGGTGATGTCTTGAATAGCACAGCGGCCATGAAAGGTTGGCTAAAAGGATTAAACTAAAGGAGTGGTAGGATAATATGCAATATGTCACACTAAACACAGGGGAGAGGATGCCTCAGCTCGGTTTTGGGGTCTACCAAGTGCCGGCGGCTGATACTGAAAGAGTAGTTTCTCAGGCTATCAAAACAGGTTACCGCCATATTGATACGGCCCAGTATTACCGCAATGAAGCTGGGGTGGGTAAGGCCATCAAGGCTTCCGGTCTTCCTAGAGAAGAGTTTTTCATCACGACAAAATTAGGAACGTCGGGATATAGAGCAACCAAAAAACAGATTGAAAAAGCCTTAAAAAGTCTGCAAACGGATTATATTGATCTGATGCTGATTCACTGGGTGGTTTCTGACTATCTAGGCACTTGGGACGCCTTAACCGAAGCCTATCATACTGGTAAAATTCGCTCTATTGGTTTGTCAAATTTCCAGCCGGATCTGATCGAAGAAATCCGCCAGTATTCTGGCGTGACCCCATCAGTTTTGCAAAATGAAATGCACGTCCTCCAGCAGCAAGTTGATACACGTCGCTATTGTCAGGAAGTAGGGATTCAATTTGAATCTTGGGCACCATTTGGGGAAGGAAAACAGGGCATTTTTACAGATCCCATGCTAACAAGGATCGGGCAAGCCTATGGAAAAACCGCAGCTCAGGTCATTTTGCGCTTCTTGATGCAAGAGGGTATCGTGGCTATTCCCAAATCAGCCAATGCAGATCGCATGGCTCAAAACTTTGCTATTTTTGATTTTGAATTGTCTCATGATGATATGGCAACAATCCGTCAGATGGATACCGGTCAAGGATTGTTTGGCTGGAATGGCTAAAAAGGAGGAAAAAATGAAAGTATTTTTAGCTGGAGCGACTGGGCGTGTCGCTACAGAAGCTCTTAAAGCTTTGGTAGCAAAGGGGCATAAGGTTATCGCAGGAGCTAGACAGTCTGGAAGGATTGCCCTTATGGATGGCGTAACGCCGGTCACTATGAATTTGCATGCCCCTGTCGAATCTCTGGTGGAACTAGTCAAGGGTTGTGATGCTGTAATTTTTGCAGCAGGATCACGGGGCAGGGATCTTTTGCAGACCGACGCTTACGGTGCGGTTAAACTCATGCAGGCGGCTGAAACTGCAGGTCTGAAGCGCTTCATCATGCTCAGCGCGCTCTATAGTCTGACTCCAGAGAAATGGGGCGACCGTTTAAAAGATTACTATATCGCCAAGTATTTTGCGGATAATTACTTGGTTCACCAGACTGACTTAGACTATACTATTGTTCAACCAGGGCGACTGTTAGAGGAAAAGGGAACCGGTCGAATCTCGTTAGGAGATGAAGGATTTACCAGTATTCCAATCGCTGATGTCGGTGCCGTTTTAGCTACCCTTGTGGATTCTCCGGCAATGAGCTTAAAAGTGATTGAAATTCATCCGGGAACGCTTCCTATTTCTGAAGCTTTCACTAAGTCGTAAAGAAATATGTGAATCAATGGATAAGGAAGAAGCGCATCCTAAATGAACAACTAAAGGTATAATAAACGCCACTTGTTTACAGAAATAGGTGGTGTTTATCTTTGATCTGGTTAATGAAGTTCATGTGCCTTTTATCTGTTTCAAAAAAATGAGAAAAAAGGCTTGACTTATAGTGAACTATAAGTGATAAAGTATCATTATAAATGATGGAAGTTGTACAATCATGATTGAGAACTTGTACCATTTTATTTGAATAGACCTGCAATGCTTTGCAAAAAGATGAAGCCTTTCTAAATATGTTAGCTTAGCGTCTTCATCAGTTTATCTGTTTTGCTTTGCCTTGCTTAAGGGCTTTATATCATAAAAAGGAGGTCATTAAGATGACAGAAAATACAGCACCAATCGTACTTGGAACATGGTCTTGGGGAACGGGCGGATTTGCCGGTGGAAACGTGGTCTTTGGAAATAATCTTGACACCGCAGACCTTAAGGATGTTTTCAAAACAGCTATGGATGAAGGGCTCAACACCTTTGATACGGCTTTCGCCTATGCTAATGGTGAGTCAGAACGTATCTTGGGTGAGCTTGCTGGTCAGTACGATCGCTCAAAAGTAATCCTATCAGACAAGTTTACTCCCGGTATGCAGGATGATACCAAGGAAAATCCTGTAGAGGACATGCTGGAAGGCAGCCTCAAACGTCTCGGCACTGATTACATTGATCTTTATTGGATTCACAATTCAGCAGATGTTGAACGCTGGACACCATTCTTGGCTGACTTGGTCAAATCAGGCCGTGTTAAGCGTATCGGGGTATCTAACCACAGTCTTGCGCAAATCAAACGTGTCCAAGACATTTTGAAACCTGCTGGTGTTCAAATCTCAGCTGTACAAAACCACTTTAGCCTTCTCTATCGTCATTCAATTGATGATGGTCTTCTCGACTACTGTAAAGAAAATCATATCCAATTCTTCTCCTATATGGTCTTGGAACAAGGGGCTTTGTCTGGTAAGTATGATAGCCAATATCCAATGCCTGCTGACTCTAACCGTGGTAAAACCTATAATCCACTGTTCCCGGCTTTGAGTGATCTACTGGCTGAGCTGAAACGTTTGGCAGACTATTACAAGGTCAGTCCAGCTCAAATTGCGACCGCCTGGGCTATCGGACGCGGCACGACACCGATCCTTGGTGTGACAAAGGTCGAGCAAGTCGACGATGCTGCTCAGGCTAGTCACGTGCATCTTACAGATGGGGAAATGGCTAATCTTGAAAATCTAGCGACTCAATCAGGTGTTGATACACGTGGTGGCTGGGAAGGTCAAGCCTAAGGAGGTTCTTATGTTTTTAATCACTATTACCATCAAATCAGATCAAGTGCCTAAAGATCAAGCAGAAGAGCTTTTGGCTAAGCACCGAGCTTGGTTCAAGTCAGAATTTGATGCCGGCAACTTCAAGATTGTCGGCCCTCTCAAAGATCGTGGTATGGCAGGAATTGTCATTGCTAAGGCGGATTCCCGTCAGGAACTTGATGCTATAATTGCAAAAGACGCCTACTATCCAAATCTTGCGACTTATGATGTAGCAGAATTTAAAGCTAATCTGGTTGCAGAAGATATTACAGGAGATTGAGATGACAACAAACATTTTTCTATTCCATCCCAATTTAGCATCTTCTAGGGCCAATAAAGCCTTGGCTAAGGCTGCCCAAGGTGCGGGGATTAATATCCGTAATCTCTATGTCCTCTATCCTGACGGTAAGGTTGATGTCAAAAAAGAACAGGCTGCGCTTACAGCTACAGATCGCATTGTCTTGCAGTTTCCAATGTACTGGTATTCCATGCCATCCTTGATGAAGGAGTGGCTGGATCAGGTACTAGAATATGGCTGGGCTTACGGTTCATCTGGTAATGCCCTTCAAGGCAAGAAAGTCCTTCTCGCTGTCACTCAAGGTGCGGGTGCGGATGACTACACAGCTGATGGCCGATTCCATGTGACCACACAGGAATTGCTCAAACCCATAGAGACCATCCAGTACCATACAGGTCTCGTCTTTGAAGAACCCTTTGTCCTATCTGGCGTACTCAATCTGTCAGATGAGGAGCTGGCTCAAGAGGCAGCTGATTATGCTAGCCGTTTACAAGAATCATAGTCAAGGTCTTTAAAATTGTGTATACTGAAGAGAGAATCAAACTTACATATCTGTATTGAAAGGTGATCGAATATGCCAAAAGAAGGAACTTACACCATTACTCAGGTGTCTCAAATGTATGATATTAAACCCAATACCCTGCGTTATTACGAGCGCATTGGGCTCCTGCCTGAGATCCCCCGTCAGGCGAATGGCAATCGCTATTTTACAGATGATCTCAACAAGTGGTTAGAGATGGTCATTTGTCTGCGTCATTCAGGTGTTTCTATCGAGGTGTTAATTGATTACTGCCAGTTGCTCATGCAGGGGGATAAGACCGTCGAGGCGCGTGAGGAGCTCCTTCGTGAGCAGTTAGCTCTCCTTGAGACCAAGAAAAAGAATCTCCAGCGCTCGATTGATCGTCTGACCCATAAGATAGGACTGTACGAGTCTGGGGAAATTCTCAATAAAGACACCTATTATGAGGAATACGGAATCATCTTCGATGAAGATGGCAGCTGGAAGGAGCGCTTAGATGACTTTGAAAATTGATGCCTTTGCCCATGTGCTCTTGCCAGAGTTTTATGAGAAGATGCTCACGCTGGATGAGGTGTTAGCACAGAAGATGCCCTTTATCCAAAATCCAGTCTTGAGCGATATGGACAAGCGCTGTGCGACCATGCCAGCGAACACCAAGCAGATTATCAGCTATGTCAATGCCAACCCAGAGGATTACTTGGAAGCTAATGAGGCCGCTAAACTTGTGGAACAGGCTAATAAAGAGCTCTTGAAAACGGCACAAGACAATCAGGATATTTTTGCTGGCGGTGTTGCTATGGTCGCTATGAATAATATCCCAGAGGCTGTGCGCGTGGTGGAAGAGTTTGTCCCTGCTCATCCTGAGATACTAGGCATTCAGCTCTTTACCCGTCATCTAGGAAAGTCTGTGGCTGATGAGGAATTTAAACCGGTCTTTGAAGCTGCGGCTAAGCACCATGTGCCCATTTGGCTTCATCCTGTTTTTGATGCCCGCAAGCCAGACAACAATATTATTTTCAGCTGGGAATATGAGCTGACCCAAGCCATGCTTGAGCTTGTGCAAGCTGGTTATTTTCAGGCAATACCAAATTTGAAAATTTTGGTCCACCACGGTGGTGCCATGGTTCCCTACTTTGCTGGTCGTATTGAACGGATTCTGCCAGCAGAGCAGGCGGCTGACTTTAAGAAGTTTTATGTGGATACCGCTCTTCTTGGCAATCCAAAGGCCCTTGATCTCTGTGTGGACTATTATGGTGTTGACCATGTCCTCTTTGGTACAGATGCGCCACTAGGGATTTTACCAGCCGGTGCGACAGAGGTCATTGCCCAAGCGATTGAAACTCTTGCGCTCAATGATGAGGAGAAGCAACAGATTTTCACAGGCAATGCCCAGAAATTATACGGATTAGGTGATTAAGATGACAGAGATTTTTAGATTGTTTAGATTGGGACTTGATTTGTCCTATGAGACTGACTTTAATCAAATCGGCTACAATAACTTTACCCAGTCAATGGAGTTGGAGCCAGGAACCTTGGCCATGTATGGCAGTCATGTCCCCGGTGACAAGAGTCAGCAGGTTGTCCTTGAACGCTATGCCAGTGATGAAGCCTATCAGAAGCATGTTGCCTCACCGCATTTTAAAGCCTTTGCCAGTTTGGCGCAAAAGGCCATTACCAGTCGTGAGGTAGTCACACTGACGCCTGAGATTTTTCTCCAAAAACCAACAGCATTGAGAGTTTTGGAGCCAAACGATTTTTCAGTGCGTCTAGCAAGAGTGACAGTGAGTGACAGTCAGTCTTTTGCAGCTATCGTTCTACCAGAGATGCAGGCCAGTATGGACAAGGAAGCAGGTGTCCTTGTCATGTATGCAGGGACTGATGTCGACAATCCAGATACTTGGTATTTCTTTGAGGTCTAT
Source organism: Streptococcus sp. ELY_137 (assembly GCF_058314515.1). Classification (NCBI taxonomy): domain Bacteria; kingdom Bacillati; phylum Bacillota; class Bacilli; order Lactobacillales; family Streptococcaceae; genus Streptococcus; species Streptococcus sp. ELY_137. The sequence goes on along the minus strand of NZ_JBZFUL010000014.1, from coordinate 31,577 downwards.
AAAGATGAGGCTGCCTATGAGACGCATCGTGAGACTCCTCATTTTAAAGACTATATCGATCGCAGTGCCGCTTTCGTTTTAGATAAGAGCCTGCAAACTCTGACGGCCGATATGCTGGTCAATAGGGGCTAGTGTCCAATCCTTTAATCAAGCAAGTTATTAAGCCCGAATAGCATGCCTTTAAAGCATAGCAGTTAGTCGTTATTGGTATTTGTAGATTTTTCCTTGCAGAGCTATACTAATAGCGAAAAAATATACATTTAGAGAAAGAAGTGATGATTCATGGTTAAACATGAAGACGTGAAAACAAATCCTTTGTTTGCCTTTGGTGAAGAAAACCCTTATGGTGCTAGTTTTACAGGACAATCTTACCTAGCTATGTTAGCTCAAGCACCAGATGGTTATACTAATGTTGGAAATGTAACCTTTGAACCGGGCTGCCGCAACAACTGGCACGTCCACTTGGATGGCTATCAAATCCTACTAGTGACAGGTGGGGAAGGACTTTACCAAGAAGAAGGCAAGCCTGCGCGTCACTTAAAAGCCGGTGATGTCGTAGTGACTGATAAGGGTGTTCGGCACTGGCATGGTGCTGCTAAGGATTCTTGGTTCAGCCATATCGCTATTACGGCCGGACCCGGTGAATTTTATGAACCAGTCAGCGATGAGGACTACCTCAATGCCAATCAGGAAGGAGACTAGGATGACTATCAAACAAACGGCTGGCCGTGACCAGCTGGGAGAATTCGCTCCCGAATTTGCTCATTTTAATGACGATGTTCTCTTTGGCGAAAACTGGAACAATGAGTCCATCGACCTGAAAACCCGCTGTATCATTACAGTGACAGCTCTGATGAGTTCGGGCATCACAGATTCTTCACTGCTTTATCACCTAGAAAATGCCAAGAAAAATGGTGTCACGCAGGAAGAAATCTCAGCCATCATCACTCATCTAGCCTTCTATGTCGGCTGGCCAAAAGCCTGGGCTGTCTTCAACTTGGCTAAGGAAATCTGGGGGGAAGAATAGAAAAGGCCAGTAGGCCTTTTGAGTTTGAAGACAAAGTCTCATTTTTTCATAACTCATCGGCTTAAGTTTTATAGAATACCAGCACATATTTACGTCAAAAAAGAGGAGGATGATATGATGACCATTACCATCAAACCTTACCAACATCGCTACAAAGACGCAATCTTATCTCTGTCAATTGAAAGCTGGGCAACGGTCTTTTACCAAATGCGCTCTGCTGTACCGGCTTTTGTCTATGATAATTTTTATCCTCAAGGGTGGGAATCCCGTCAAACAGCAGATTTGTCGCAGGTCTTGGATGAAGCAAGCAGTCAGACTCTGCTGGCCTTTTCAGATGACGAACTAGCAGGCTGGCTTGCTTATCGCATACACCCAGAAGATAGGATGGGGGAAATCTATGTTGTGGCCGTTTCACCAAAACACCAAGGTAGGGGCATTGCTACAAGGCTGCTGGAAACTGCTTGTCAGAAAATCACTCAAGCTGGCATGAAGATGGTTATGGTGGAAACTGGCGGAGATCCGGGACACTTACCCGCCCGCCAAACTTACGAAGCTTTTGGCTTTGAACCTTGGCCGGTTGCAAGGTATTTTAAAAAACTATAAAACGAAAAAAGTGCCATTGAAAAGAGTGAATGGCGCTTTTTTGGATCTAAAAAATGACAGTCAGCAAATAGCCACTGAGACTCGTACGATCAGCCCTCAGCAACGGTTGAGGGCTGAGCATAGGGATCAATTTGCCCCAGCTCAATGCAGAAGGTAAATTCATGATAGGCGTAAATCCCACTGATTTGCTTATATGCGCCCCATCCCTTGCCGTCTATCGCCTCTAATTTTTTCTGCTAATCAGTCATGGTCATGCCCCTTACCTTTCTTTTAACCGAAATGTCTTTTGTGCAAGCCATGACGCTAATAGGACAGATGTGACCAGCAGACCGAAGGCGAGCATATAAGCTGAAATTTCATGACTAAAAATAGCTCGGTAGCCCTTTTGGAGCCATTCGAAGGGATTGATCCATGAGATTGCCTGAACGAATTGGGGAGCATGATCCAAGGACCAGAAAATACTGCTGGGTAAAAGCAAAGCAAACATGATTAAGTTGGAAAAGGTACTTAAATGCGCTTCGTCTTTTGGAAACCGTGACAAGGCAAAGCTAAATAAACTAAACAGAATAGCTTCTGTCAAAAAATAGAGGAACGAAAGCTAATATTTCTCCAAAAGTTATGGCTAGTGAAAACAATTTCACCTCAATGGTTAAGAGCAGCAAGGCAATAAGGCTGGCCAGCAATGCCTGACTGAGAACAATGTCGCTTAGGTACTTCCAGATAGAAAAGGGGGTGACAGACAGCAATTCAAATACGCCCCGCTTTCTTTGCGAAAAGATGGAGAAGGACTGTGTGATACAGGCCTGACAAAAAATACTAAAGGTTATGATGCCAAAGAGAGTGTCTGCGCCTAGTGCGACCTTGAAATAATAAAGGCCAAGGGCAGGCAAATTTTTTGCCAGAGTAAATCGGTTGTGCTAAACTGAATCTATAAAATCGATTGAGTTCAACCGATTGCAGAGGGGGATGATGTGACTACTAATATACAAAGTGAGGTGGATGAGTTGGTTGGCGCAAAGGAGTCATCTTTGTTACTGGGAAATAATCTCTGCTTTTCACTCTATGTGACTTCAAGGGAATTTATCAACCGTTATACCCCCTTGTTGGCCGCAATTGATTTAACCTACACCCAATATGTGGTTATGATGGTCTTGTGGGAAGAACAGGAGATTATCACTAAGGAGCTTCGGGATAGGCTATTTTTGGATAGTGGTACTTTAACACCAGTATTGAAAAAGCTTGCAGATAAAGGCTTCCTTACCAAAGTCCGCTCAAAGACAGATGCCCGTGATTTGGTAGTCGCCATTACCAAAGAAGGGCAGGCTCTTAAGACAGAGGCTTTAGCTGTTCAAGCAGAAATTGCTAAGGGTTTTGAGGGCATGGGCGAGATGCATGATATGATGCAGTCCCTGCAAGAGATGATGGACTTCTTTCAGCAAGAACGCAAAAGAAAGTGAGATGATAAGATGAAAATTGTTTATGCCAGTCGTTCAGGTAATGTAGAAAAGATTGTGAACCAGCTAGGTTACGCTGATGCCTTGAAAATTGAAAAAGGAAATGAGAGCATTGATGGAGACTATGTGATCTTTACCTACTCTACTGGAAAGGGTCAAACACCTAAACCAGTTGAAGAGTTTTTGAGCAATAATCCGGGTGTTCAGGCAGTCGTTGGCAGTGGTTCAATAGAAAAACATGCTGAAACCTTTAATTACGCGGCTGATAATATCAGCGAGGCTTACGGAGTACCGGTTTTAGCTAAGCTTGATGGTGTGGGTACTGAAGAAGACTTGAGGACTTTGTCTCAAGCTTTGGAGAATTTATAAGGAAAAGCCCAAGTCATTAGTAATTTTAGAAAATGATATAAAAGTAAGGAGATAAGATTATGGCAATCGTACAAACCGCAGTATTTACAGTAGAAAAAGACTATCAAGAAGAATTTCTTGAAAAAATTAAACGCGATGTAGCATCACTTAAAGCCTGGGAAGGCAACCTTGCTGCCGAAGGCTGGCAGGGTGAAGTCAAAGATGGCACTGTTGACTTCGTCCTTTTGTCAAAATGGAATAAAAAGGAAGACTTCGAAGCTTGGCTCAACCGTCCTGAGCATGCTCAAAGGCACCAAAAGCCTGAGGTAAAAGAAGTTCGTCAGCATGTTACTCGTAAAGTTAACAGCTATCACGTCTTGGCAGACTAAGCTGCTGAACATAAAAAAACAATATGGCATAACTTAGTGAACCATTAGAGAGTGGGGCAAAAATCGGCAGGGAGTGAGTTCAAACCTAAAATTGAAAATTTTTGTTCTCACCACTCCCTAATTTTAAGGTGGTGACCTGCCCCGCACAGCTCCAAAAGTCCATCGGACCTTTGGAGCTATCATTTGCGTGGTCGTTAAACAGTCCGGTGGACTGTTTAAGGGGGCGCCTGAAGATAGGAAAGCGCCCCAAGGTAAGGACAGTCAATCAGCAGTGGTTCATTGATGTTAAAGCACCTAATAAATTGTGCAGGGGTAAGACTTCTTGGCATAGCTAACAAGTCTTACTCTCAACCACTGCATCAATCTGGTAAATCTAGAACAATAACAATGCTAACGAGTTTGGACTTTTGTCCCAAACTCAGCGAATTTCCTAAATAGGATTTTGCTAATCCAGCAATTAATGTACAGCAATATGGAGGACTAATCATGGATTATGATGTATTATTTATTGGAAGCGGGCACGCCAATAATCACGGTGCCAGACTTCTTGCAGCAGCAGGTAAAAAAGTTGCGATGATCGAAGCGGATAAAATTGGTGGTGTTTGTACCAATTATGGCTGTGATGCCAAAATCCTTTTGGATGGGCCGTTTGAATATTTAGATGGTCTGCTTAATTATCAGGATTTAGGCCTCAAAGCAGATGTGCAGATTGACTGGACAGAACTTATGGCACATAAGCGCAAAACCTTAGCAGGTTTCCAAGTGTCTTCTGCGGCTATGTTTAAGGAACTGGGAGTTGATATTATTCGCGGTCGCGGCAGTATTGAAGACGCTCATACTGTGGCTGTCGGCGATCAGAAGTTCTCAGCAGAGTACATTGTTATTGGTACAGGTGCTCGCAATGCTAAGCTCGATATTCCTGGTAAGGAATTAACCAAGGGTAGTACAGAATTTTTAGATTTAGACGTTTTGCCTGACCACATGATAGTGATTGGAGCAGGTATTATCGGAATGGAATTTGCTTCTATGGCTTTATTAGCAGGGAAGAAAGTGACATTCTTTGAATACGCTGATCGCCCTCTGCTCGCCTATCCAGAAAAATACGTGAAGAAGATTGTCGACAAATTTAAATCACAAGGTGCCGCATTCCACTTTAACCAAGCAGTATCCTCTGTAGAAGAAGTTGACGGCGGTTTGCGGGTGTCCAGCAAGGACGGTGTCAGTGCCGTCGGGGATTTTGTTCTCGATGCGACAGGACGTGTGGCCAATATTGAAAATATCGGCTTAGAGAAACTTGGTATTGAAGCCAACCGACGCGGTATTAAGGTAGATAGGCATATGCGCACCACTGTTTCTAATATCTACGCTTCAGGTGATGTTGTCGATAAAGCCATTCCTAAATTGACTCCGACAGCTGAGTTTGAGTCCAATTATATCGGGCGTGATATTCTAAATCCTGATGAACCTGAAATTAATTATCCAGTCGTGCCAAATCTGGTCTTTACCCTTCCTCGTATCGGACAGGTTGGTGTGACTATTGATGAGGCTAAAGCTAAGCCTGAGCAATACAAGCTGGTTGAAATTCCATGGGGCAAACAAAATGACTGGGTCAACAACCATGAATTGGATTCAGAACTAGCCTTGATTTTTGACCGTGAAAATTATTTAGTGGGAGCAGCAGCCATTTCTAGTCAGGCTGGTTCATGGCTAGATTGGTTAACGCCGATCATTGAGAAAAAAATGACGGCTAAAGATCTTAACAGCATGATTATGTCCTTCCCAACTCAAACCTATATGCTATGGGCAGCCTTGAAGCCCCTCTTAAAATCAGAATAACTGTACTCAAAAAGGACTGGACAAATGCGTCTAGTCCTTTTTGATAGACTCTTAAGCAGTGGTGGTCCTTATCTTTAGGTGCAGCCTCATTTTCAGGCGCCCCCTTAGAGGTTGAGTCAAAAGTCCTCAGCCTTATTTATTTGGTCAATTTTATTTGTTAGGCGCAGTGGTTGGTTGGCGATCCTTATCTTGGGGCGCTTCCTTTTATCTTTCTTTTAATTGGAAAGTCTTCTGTGCAAGCCATGACGCTAAGAGAACAGATGTAACCAGTAGACCGAAGGCGAGCATATAAGCTGAAATTTCATGACTAAAAATAGCTCGGTAGCCCTTTTGGAGCCATTCGAAGGGATTGATCCATGAGATTGCCAGAACGAATTGGGGAGCATGATCCAAGGACCAGAAAATACTGCTGGGTAAAAGCAAAGCAAACATGATTAAGTTGGAAAAGGTACTTAAATGCGCTTCGTCTTTTGGAAACCGTGACAAGGCAAAGCCAAATAAACTAAACAGAATAGCTTCTGTCAAAAATAGAGGAACGAAAGCTAATATTTCTCCAAAAGTTATGGCTAGTGAAAACAATTTCACCTCAATGGTTAAGAGCAGTAAGGCAACAAGGCTGGCCAGCAATGCCTGACTTAGAACAATGCCGCTTAGATACTTCCAGATAGAAAAGGGGGTGACAGACAGCAATTCAAATACACCCCGCTTTCTTTGCGAAAAGATGGAGAAGGACTGTGTGATACAGGCCTGACAAAAAATACTAAAGGTTATGATGCCAAAGAGAGTGTCTGCGCTTAGTGCGACCTTGAAATAATGAAGTCCGACAATAAAGGCCAAGGGCAGGCAAATTGACCAGAACAAGAGGACGATATCCTTTGAACTGTTTTTTAGTGAAATGGTGAATACGTTAGACATGGGTGTCCTCCTTGTTAGCTGTTAGTTCGTAGAATAGTTCTTCTAGATTCGTGACTTGATATTTTTTAATTAGCTCATCGGGCGCCCCGCTTTCTAAAATGGTTCCTTCATGAAGACACATTACGCGATCGGCTGTATTCTTGATTTCAGTCATATCATGAGAAGCAAAAAGGACAGTCTTCCCATCTTGTTTTAAGCGCTGAATCATTTGCTGAACCTCTCTTTGTCCGCTTGGGTCAAGACCGGCTGAGGGTTCATCCAGAATCACCAAGTCTGGCTGGTGAATCGTTGTAATGATAATCGCCAGTCTTTTTTGCTGCCCCAGTGACAATTTAGCAGCCTTGGTTTTCCTTGCTTCATAGAGATTGTGTTCTTTTAGTAACTGCTCAATCTCATCTTCAGACAAAGAAACAGCATAAAAGGTTGCAAATAATTTGAGGTTATCGATGATATTCAGCGCTTCAAAGAAAGGTGTTGTCTGCAGTTGGGCGCCAACCTTTTTATTAAAGTCTGGCATTCCAGAGCTGATCTGCCCCTTGTCCGGCTTAATGATCCCAAGCAAGAGCCGAATGGTGGTTGTTTTCCCAGCTCCGTTTTTTCCTAGTAGGGCAAGGAGCTCATTTTCTTTGATGGTAAAATTCATATCTTGGATGATTTTGCGATCTTTAAACTGCTTGTAAACATGGTGAAATTCAACTAGATTCATATTACTCTCCTTTGTATAATCAACTTTGACTATATTAGTAAAAAGAAAGCCGGCCTACGACTCATCCTTTTGCCGGCTCAAGATAGTCAGAGTTTTATCAATTAGCTCGATCTGAGACCTGACCGTCTCAAACATATGTTCAAAAATAATTTGCGTCAGTTCTGGAATATGATTGCCCATTGATTTTTTCTTACTGTCCATTCCCTTACTTAACATGCCATACTCCTTTTCAAGCTGCTCTTTATTTTTTTGCAGATCGTCCATTGCTTCTTGCAGAGGAAGCTGGTCGACAAAAGAGATGCCAGTGTAAAGTTGAGTAGGGTAGTGAATTTTGTTAGCTGTCAGACATTCTTTGGCGAGTTCTATTTGGTGTTTTCTCCCCGATTCCGTTATTTTGTAAATGGCCTTTTGTCTGTTTCCGTTAGCTTCGATACTTTCGATTTCAATGTAGCCATCTCTTTCGAGTTTCCGCAGGGCATTGTAAATGGATCCAGGTAACACCCCCGCCCACCTCTGTGTATCGCTGATCTCTAATAGTGATTTAATATCGTAACCAGACATGGGTTTTACATTTAAAATAGCCAGAACTAAAAGCTTAATCACTCAATAACCTCCTTTGTTTATTCAACGTTGAACATTTATAGCTTAGCAATTTCTTTCTTAGATGTCAAGATATAAAAGTTAAATCTTAAGACCAAAATCAAATAAACTCTTAAAGTAGTAGTGGATAATGAGGCCAACTCCTTTGGATTTTTACCTTGACGCCTTAACCATTCATTTTGATTTTATACGAGTCTGCCGTCCTTTTTCATGATTTTTGGAATTCCATAGGTTGGCGATAAATCGCGTGGTTCTAGCGGTCTTTCAGAGGGAATGCCAGCTCTCAGTCAACTCTTGAAACAAAATTGTAATCATTTGTCATCAAAATACCCTTGATTTTTTTTTTTTTTCAATAAGATACTATAATAAGTAGCTTTAGGAAAGAAACGATTAACAATTCGGTCTGGTCAGACCCCGTAATGAGGCGTCAGCTCATGAGCTTGGCGAGCCCCAAGTCGGATGGCTGCGCCAGTCAGAAACCAACGCATAAGCAGGCTTGAAGGGAGCAGGAAGGGACAGTCCCCTTCCTGCTTTTATCATGCCAGAAAAATAGGCGCTATCTTTGAAAAGAAAAGGAATGTCAAAACTACCATGGAGATCATTGTCCTTCGGTCTACCTACCGTCAGGTCCTGACGGTCCCTAAAACAGGCGCCCTGCGCCTCAGCGATCAGCTCAGCCTCTCACAGACCAGTGAGGGGATAACCTATCACACCAAAGAAACAACCGCTCCCCTAACCACAGCCATTCGTGTCGGGGAGCTTGTCGTTTATCCCCAGCCGGATCATCAGCGGCGTTACAGTATCGATGGCTGGTCCCGTGTGGTCATCGGCTCCCTCGGCGGGAGCGATCTCCTGTCGGGCAATCCGGTCATTAGCCTCCTGATCACGAAAACTGAAGGAGGCGACTGGCAGCTTCGCAATCTCGGAGCACCCATCTACCTCAATAACCATCTCACTGACCAAAACCACTCCCTCCCCTTCGGGGCAGAGGTGGCTTTTGGCAACAGTCTGATCAAGGTCTTCCCCAAGGAAATCTGGGTGTCAGGTGCTGTCCAAAACGCCACCTTACTGGAGGTCGCTGTTTCCGCTTACCAATACTACGACGGCTACCCGGACTATCACCGTTCGCCGCGCTTGATCTACCATTTCAATGAGGACCGGCTAACGGTCACTGCGCCGCCGAAAGAGCCCAACAAACCGCGCAATGAACTGCTCCGGATGCTGGTACCGCCCTTGGTCATGATCGGGGTGGTCATCTTGATTACCGTCTTTCAGCCGCGGGGGCTCTATATCCTGATGGCTGTGGCCATGAGTCTCGTGACGGCGATCTTCTCTGTTCAGAACTATTTTCGCAATAAGCGGGAGTACAAGCAGAGCCTAGCGGATCGGCTATCCGCCTACCGAGCCTACCTCGCTGACAAGGCCATCCAGCTGACCCAGCTCTCGAATACTCAGCGCCGCTGGCAGTTCTATCACTATCCGGCCATTGAGGAATTGGATACCCTCGTGCAGGCCCTTTCCCGCCGCATTTATGAAAAGATCCCCCAAGACGAGGACTTTCTCTCCTACCGCTTAGGGCTGGGAGAAGTGCCGACCAGCTACCGCCTTGACTACTCGCAGCAGGAGCGCTCAGGGGTGAAAGATCCTCTGGAAGAAGAAGGGTTTGCCCTCTATGAGGCCCACAAAACCTTGACGAATATGCCGGTTGTGGCGACGCTCACCAACGGCCCAGTCGGCTATGTCGGGGAGCGTTCGCTCGTATTGGAGCAGCTCCAGCTCCTCGTTCACCAGCTGGCCGTCTTTCATTCCTACCACGATGTTCAGGTGATTACGATCATGCCTGAGGCTGAAAAAGACCAGTGGCAGTGGCTGCGCTGGCTGCCCCATGCGACCCTGCAGGACATCAACGTCCGCGGTTTTATCTATAATGAGCGCACTCGCGATCAAATCCTTAACCGGCTGATGGAAACCCTGAGACAGCGTGAGCTCCAACAAAAAGAGGCGGGGGCCAATCAAGAGCTGCGCTATCTGCCCCACTATGTGGTGCTGGTGACGGAGGCCAGCTTGATCACGGACCATGTCATCATGGAGTTCTTCGCCAAAGATCCGAGCGCCTTAGGCTGCAGCCTGATCTTTGTGCAGGATACCATTCGCTCCCTGCCAGAGAATGTCCAGACGGTCATCCATCTGAAAGACCCGGCTACTGGCGAGCTGGTCATGGAAGAGCGGCGCTTTAAGGAACAGACCTTTGCCTTGGATCATTTCCCAGAAGGGTACGATAAGGAGCAGATCAGCCGCCGTCTGGCGCCCCTCAATCATCTGGAAACCCTGCAGTCGGCTATTCCAGAGGCGGTCACCTTCTTAGAGATGTACCAAGTTGATCGCGTGGAGGAACTGGGGATTTTCGAGCGCTGGCAGTCGCACGCTCCCCACCAGTCGCTGGCAGTTTCTCTGGGTTTGCGAGGATCTGAGGATTATGTTAAGCTAGACTTGCATGAGCGGGCGCACGGGCCGCATGGCCTGATTGCCGGAACGACGGGGTCTGGGAAGTCGGAGCTGATCCAATCCTATATCCTCTCCCTAGCGGTTAATTTCCACCCGCACGAGGTGGCCTTTCTCCTGATTGACTATAAGGGTGGGGGTATGGCCAATCTCTTTAAAGACCTGCCCCATGTCCTAGGGACCATCACCAACTTAGACGGGAACCAGTCCATGCGGGCCTTGGCCTCTATCCGAGCGGAGAATGAGCGCCGTCAGCGCCTCTTTAATGAAGCGGGGGTCAACCATATCCATGCCTATCAGAAGAAGTACGAGCAGGGGGACGTCTCCGAACCCCTGCCCCATCTGATCATCATCAGTGATGAGTTTGCGGAGCTCAAGAATGAGCAGCCCGACTTTATCACCCAGCTGGTCTCAACCGCTCGGATCGGTCGCTCCTTAGGGGTTAACCTGATCCTAGCGACCCAGAAACCCGCTGGGGTGGTTAATGACCAGATCTGGTCCAACTCCAACTTTCGGATCGCCCTTAAGGTGGCAGACAAGGCGGATTCACAGGAGATGCTGCACACGCCGGATGCGGCCGCGATTAACCAAGCCGGTCGCGCTTACTTGCAGGTGGGCAACAACGAGGTCTATGAACTCTTCCAAAGTGCCTGGTCAGGGGCGGAATACCGGCCGGACAAAGACGAGCAAGGCATCGACGATCGGACTATTTTTGCCATCAATGACCTAGGGCAGTACGAAGCGCTCAATCAGGATCTTTCCGGACTCGATGAAGCGACTAACATTCGTGAAGTGCCGACAGAGCTGGAGGCTGTCGTCCAGCATATCCAGCAGGTGACGCAAGAAAAGCAGATCGCGCCGCTATCTCAGCCGTGGCTGCCGCCGTTGAGTACTGAGATTTTTGTACAAGATTTACGGCCAGACCGTTTCCAAGACCTCTGGCAAGGCGACAGCCGTCTGGAAGCGATCGTCGGTATGGTCGATATTCCGAGTGAACAAAGGCAAACGGTCGGAACTTATCAGTTAGCGGACGATGGGAACTTAGCGATTTTTGGTGGCCCAGCGATGGGAAAATCAACGCTCTTACAGACCATCGTTATGGACTTATCCAGGCAAAATACACCGGAGCAGGTTCACTTTTACATTTTTGACTTTGGAACGAGCGCTCTTTACCCCTTAAAAAACTTACCGCACACGGCTGATTTCCTCACTTCAGAAGAAGGGGAAAAACTTATGAAGTTTGTCGGATTAATCAAACAAGAACTTCGGAATCGTAAGCGGCTTTTTAACCGTCATCATGTCAATTCGAAGGAGATGTATCAAGCTGTCACCGGTGAAACCCTGCCCCAAATCGTTGTCGTCATAGATAACTACGAAGGCTACAAGAATATTCAAGTAGAAAATCAGAGGGTGGCTTTAGATAATTTCTTTCAAACCCTAGCAAAGGACGGAAATAGCTTAGGAGTCACTGTTATTGTTAGTGGTGGCCGCTTGGCAGCTATTCGTCCCGCTCTTCTGGCCAATTTTAAAACTAGATTGGTACTGAATTTGACAGATGAATCGGAAACAAAGACTATCATGGGTAGCTATAACATTAAATCAGCAACTCTTTCTGGTCAAGGGTTGATCCGATGGGATGATAAAGTGGAAGTATTTCAAGCTGCTTTATTCAGTAAGGGTAAAACATCGGTTGAACAACTTAGCAATCTTCGTAAAGAAATTGATGAAATGGCGACATCATGGACTGGTAACTACCCTAAACCAATTCCTGTTGTTCCAGAAGAAATTGATTTAGATACTTTCCTCGAGAGAGAAGATACGCAAGCAGCTATACAGGGAATGGCCTTGCCTTTAGGTCTTAATATGCAAACGGTTGAGGTAACCGCTCTGAAGCTGTCACGCTTTCAAAATCTTTTGGTATTATCAGATAATAGTGAACAAATTAGGATAATGATAAGTCGTTTATTGGACACAGTAGAGGCTTCTCGGTTTAATCTAGCAACTGTTATTTTAGATGCGACGGGAGATTATGCCCACTATGAATCACAGGTTACAACCTATGCGACTCATCCAGATTTGCTTAGTGATATGGCTCGTTTTATGGTCACTAATATTAAAGAGCGTGAAGAAGAAGGTTGGAAAGACTACTGCATAGTCTTTATTCCTAACTTGGATAGTTATGTTATGACATCAAACCTAACAATCGAAGAAATAACTATGATTATAACAAGAGGGCCAAAGGTAGGCTTCTTCCTGATCGTTGGAACATCTTATTCTTATCTTATTAGTACAAATCCTATTCCCAAATACCTCAAAGAGAATAGTCAGTATAGCTTGGTAGGAATGAAGTTAAATGAACTAACTTTTCTAGAGAGAATCTACAATAGTCAGGAAAAACATCCAACAATGGACGAGGCTTATATTCATAATCGTAAAACTTACCATAAGCTGAAATTAACAAGTTTATTAGAAGAGGAGATATTTTAATGGGAACTATTCAGAGTAGTTCAAATACAGCATCTCAGATAGCCACAAATATCGGAGAAACTGCAAGCAGTATTGCTTCTGTCAACGGAACAGGTACTACAAAGGATAAAGATAGCAAGTTTACAGCCAATACAACTGCTAGTAGTGTTATTGATGGTGAAGATGCTGGCGCTAGAAAAATCCAAGAGCATCTCAATTCTTTTATCACGACACTTGGTTCTATTGCTAAAGGCTTTGAGGATGCAGATGCTCAAGCAAGAGCAGGGATTGATAGTTTAACGGAGGCTCCAGATTTAACAAGTAATTCCAAGCACAAAACCTCTGGTTACTTTGAACCTAAGAAAAATAAGGGAAAGTCTAATGAAAAATGAAAAAAATAAAACAGTAGAACAGCTATCTTCTGAAATATCAGCTACCTACCGGACTATAGAACAAATAGAGGAGCGTAAAAAGCGTCTTTATCGCAAGCGTGAAGAGGAACTTGAACAACTAGAAGAAAATCAATTGGAGTTGCATCAGATGCCTTTGACGGGCATGAGTGCCGGCGACTTAGCAGAATTTGATTATCTTTTAGAAGTGACCAGATATTACCTCATTGAACGTCGGAAGTTTTATGATAAAAAAGAAGCTATGCTAAAAAGTAAACTGACAAATTTAGAAGAAAAGATTGATTATTTATCGCAGGAGCGAGCTAAGGCCTTTTATTTGGAAGAAGAAGAAAAATTGAAAGAAAAGGAGAAAAAATAGATGGGTTTAAAAATGGTACAAGGATCTAGCTCAGCACAATCTAGCTCTGTTACCAATAATATGACAAGTCGTGTCTCTGCCTATAAGGAAGCCATGTCTGCTTTGATGTCATTTTATAATGAGAGTGAATTAAAGGGGAAGGCTTATACAAGTGCTAAAAACTACGCAGATGCAATTTTGATTCCTCTCATTCAAGGAGGAATATGTCTGTCTGATTATGTCCAGCAAGAGACTTCTAAAATTCCTATGGTTTATAGCTCTTACTGCTCAGAGGATTTAGATGAAGATGATCTCCAAGATCAAATCAAAACTTACCAATCTACGATGGATAAGCATAAAACTGACTCGGCAGCTTACAAAGCAGCAGAAGATGGCAAAACGAAAGCAGAAAGTAAACTAGAAAAATTACGAGAGTTTGAAAGTGCGACTTCAAATTACTATAGCGACTATGACAGTTTAGCCAGCGCTCTTGATAAAGGACTTGATCAAATAGGAAAGGACTTTAAATCTGCCAGTAAGAATCACAAATTTCCCTCCTATAAGAAGTCACCTGAATGGGTTAAAACTGTTGATAGTCACATGAAATCAAGAAATTCTAAGGAGAGTTATGAGAGCATTCGTACAAAAGCAGAAAATGGCGAAGATTTATCAGCAGACGATATTGTATGGATGCGAACTTACCTCGTTAACCACCCAGATGCTCAGATTTCAGATAAAGTGAAATCACGTATTTATGGGCAACAAATGGGACACGACGGCAAAGTTAACTTAGTTCAAAGCAACACTGCTTTACCAGGGGGAACTAGGTCAGCAGGAAACACTGATTTCGGGCATCCGCAGCCAACTGTAAATCAATATAATTCGGGGATGTTTAGTACAAATGTTGGTGTAAGCTCTAATGAAAGCGATAGTGAGTGGGTAGGCGGAACAAATACTATTGAATCACCGAAGTATTATCACCGTAATAACAATTATTTTGGATATTCAGCTTATCAAAAATACGCAACTTTAACTGAAACAAGTAAAGATGGCATTTTTCAATTTAATTTTAATAACGGTGTACTTGAAGGAGTGGGTATTGATTTAAACCTATTATCCGCAAATATAAAGGAAATTGGTAATCATGGTACATTACAAACCAAAGTCTCCCTTTTTGGTCATGAATATAGCGTGAATATTGGCTTGGGACATGTGAGCAATCAAAATTGGTGGCCTGAAATTACTTTCTCTGCTGGCGAAGGTGAGAAAGGTAAATATGAAAATGAGTATGGCTTGAAATTAAGTACTGATGTTTCTAATGGGATTTTGGGAGCTTATCAGAGGCATAATACTTACAAAACAATTGATAATACTACGACGACTGTTCAAAGTTATGAAAGTGGATATCAGACAGGCAATGGTTTACAATTGGGTGCAATTTATCATTTCCTAACCACAGGAGATACGTCTGTATTCACAAATTCCCCTAATCCTGTAACTCCGTAATAAAGTAATGAGAGGAGAAAAATGACTAATTTAACTAAGGAAAGGCGGTTTACTAAAATTAGTAACCTACCTGTACATAAAATTGTTGCAATTCGGCAATCGATCCCGATTATTTCTCATATCGTTATTGTTACTTTATTGATTATCATATTTTTATTTCAAAGGTTTAATTTGGCAAGTAAAATTCCCTTATTTGTGTCTATTATTTTAGGAGGCCCATTTTTAGTTTCCTTTTTCACGGCACTGTATTTTTCGTCGGCTGGGGTTCCAATATTTGATCGAAGTCTATCAAATGTGTTTTTCGAGACTGTTGATTTAGAAAAAAATAAGAATTATTATAATTTAATTGCGAGCAAATCCAGTAAGCCTTCTGTTAAATTGTCTGCTGATATAGTGAATATCTATACAGATTTTTTAGAAGGAGAGTTTACAGAATGCCTGTCAAAGATATCAAAACTATTTCCGTTAGATACTCTGCATCCAGAAGTCCAACTAATTTGTTTACATTATCAATGTTTAGCGGTTTTTTTCTCTTCTCAAGAAATTGACTATAGCATAATTAGACAATCTATCGTTGATCTTCAAGTGAGAGATGAAGATAATAAGTTAGCTATTTTAAACGAGTTAGATGCTTTAAATGATATTTTGAGATATCAGAGAAGTAATAATTACTTTGATGAAAACAAAACCTATCGCCACAAGTTGCAGTACTTACAGTTTTTATACTATCAAAGTCTGAATGCTAAATTACTTGGTGATGATAGTAAGGTTTATTCTGTTTATCAAAAGCTTTCAAAAGAAAATCCTGACTTATTTTTTGTTAGGGAAGCTGAGGCCTATATAAACGCTCAACAAACTAAAATAATAGAATAGAAAGTGCATAAAAATGTCTAAGAATATTGAAAATAAGCCCTTGCCTATAGGTACCGTGGTCATGCTTGATAATTCTTCTATACCTTTGATGATTATTACTCAATTTCCAGTTACAAGAGTGAATGGTGAAGAGGGGTATTTTGATTTTGGTGCTGTCACTCTTCCAATAGGCTTGACGACTGAAGGAGAATATTTCTTTAATAGAGAAGATATAAAGCAAATTTTATTTCTAGGATATGTTGATTCAAATTATCAAGAATTTGCTTCCAAGTATGAAGAACTGGTTGAAAATATGACTTATAAGAGATTAACAACAAGGGGGAATAATCTTGAAAAGTGAGCGTAAACCTCGTCGCTTTAAGAAGAGGTATTTACTTCTGATACCAATTTTTATTTGGGGAATTCTGATGGCGCTGCTTATAATCCAGCAAGATCCAGAAATCAACGGGACTTATGTCTTAGTTGTCCCCAATTCTAAAAAACATACAGCTTCCCTTGACGAAAAAGTGCAACTTGTGGTTAATGAAAACAAGATTACTTATATAAACCATGGCAAAAAGCAAGAATTAGTTTATGAACAAGGAAAAGAAGAGTTGGTTATTAATAACAATAATTATCAAATGGATCACTCATCAGATGGGGAAATATACCTAAGCGATGATAATGCCAGAATTAAATATAATTTTGTAAAGAAAGGCAGTTATTGGTATAAATCTTATAAAAAGGGTAATGTTACTTATTACACACAGAATTAATTATCTTAAATTAAGTTTTTTATCAACTGTAGGAGCTTATGACTTAAATGAGAGAGGAAGATTCGGAGCTCACTGAAAAAGTCATCAAATGATGGCTTTTTTGCTATACTAAAATTAAGATGATGGTGTGCTTGATAATCAGTTAACTTTAGAAGTTAGTCCCTATCGGAGACTATATAATATTGTTGTTCCAAAGACTCATTTTTTACACCAGTTGACGGGACTTTGTGATTTTGGCTTTTTTATGACGAATTGGAAAAGAATTATCGTTTTGACTTTGGAACGAGCGCTCTTTACCCCTTAAAAAACTTACCGCACACGGCTGATTTCCTCACTTCCGATCAAGAAGAAAAGCTGACAAAGTTTATGGATCTCATGAAGCGGGAAATCCAGTCACGCAAACGGCTCTTTAACCGTCATCATGTCAATTCGAAGGAGATGTATCAAGCTGTCACCGGTGAAACCCTGCCCCAAATCGTTGTCGTCATAGATAACTACGAAGGCTATAAAGACATTCAAACCGAACAGCTGCGAAACAATTTTGATAGCTTTACCCAAACACTGGCCAGAGACGGTAACAGTCTGGGGATAACGGTTATGGTCAGCGGCGGCCGTCTATCGGCTATTCGTCCAGTCTTACTGGCCAATTTCAAGACTCGCCTGAGCTTAAAATTAACAGATGAGTCAGAGATCAAAACGATTATGGGGCATTTTACCATGGCTACGGAAAGTATCGCAGGTCGAGGACTTATCACAATAGAAGAAGTTGAGGTCTTCCAAGCCGCCCTTTCTCATCGAGGGGCAACTCCGGTCCAACGGCTTCAAGCATTGCGTCAAGAAATTAGCCAAATGGATCAATTCTGGCAGGGCGACAGACCTGCAGAAATCCCAATCGTTCCAGAAGAAATGTCACTGGCACAGTTTATGGAGCGGGCAGATACGAAAAATGCCATAGCCAAGCCAGCCTTACCGCTTGGTTTGGACGTGACAGCAGTCGAAACGATTGCCCTTGATTTTTCTACCTTCAGGCACCTCGTTGTCTTCTCGGATAATTCAGAGCAGATCCGCCTTATGGTAGATCGCCTCATCGCGACTGTGAGTCAGTCAAGCTGGAAGATCACAGCCCTCCTGCTAGATGTTAACGGGGATTATCAAAACTACGAGTCAAAGGTATCGCACTATGTCAATGATCCGACTCTTCTGAGTGATATGACGGATTTTATGGTTTCAGAAATTAAGAATCGAGAAACGAATGGCTGGGACCAATATTGTACCGCCTTTATTCCTGATTTAGAGAGCTATGAGAAAGTGTCTGGATTAAGCCAGACCGAGTTGGCGGTGCTTATGACGAGAGGCCCGAAAGTTGGCTTTTTCATCATAGTAGGGACGACTTACTCTTATTTAGTGAGCATTAATCCAGTGCCAAAGTATCTTAAGGAAAACGGCCAGTATCACTTTATCGGTATGAAACTCAATGATCAGAATTTCTTGGATAAGGCTTACGATTCTAAAGAAAAGCACCCAGCCATGGATGAGGCCTATATCCATAATCGTAAAACCTATTATAAATTGAAGCTCAGTCGCAACCTCACAGAAGAAACATTCTAAGCGCAACCAACCTAAGGAGGCTTTTATGAAGAAAAGCACCAAGATCACATTAATCAGTTTAGCCACACTAGCCATTTTAGCAGGAATAGGAGGAACTCTAATGGTAGCCAATGATTTTAACAGCCGCTTTGAAGCCTTTGTCAAAGCCAAACGAGAGCAACAAGCAAAAGAAGCTGAGAAAAAGCAGCGAGAAGAAAAGATGACACCACATGAACGGCAGTTAGCCTACCTCAAAAAACACCAGCAGGAAATTGTGGATTTTGTGAAACAATCTAATGCTAAAATCGAATCCGTGCAGATTGCTTGGGATGAAACACAATGGGAAGAGCCTGGGATGTTTGAAGAAACTGAAAGTATCACTATTTTTGGAGGTATAAATGATATTGAGGATTCTGGTTGGACCCTTTCAATACCGACGAAAAAAGATGGTACAGTTGATATGGGCAGTATGTTTTTGCTTCATAGAGCTAGTATAGGAGGGGAAGAAATTGAGTAACTGGAATTTAGAAAACTTTAATTACCTCTATGCAGATCTAGCGGAATCTGCTTATAATAATAGGCCAGAGAATTTTTCTTATAATCAACTAAATAGGGACCAGAGAAAGGCACTTGATTCTGGAAAATCTGTTAGATTCAACTTTTCTCAAGATGCCAGAGACAAAGATGGAAATCTTACCCAAGGCGGTCAGCACTTTGACAGTACCGATCCCAACAACGACGGCATTGTCTATCTCCAGCCTGACCAGAAAGGGCTTTTAGAGGACAAAGAGTCTGGCTACAATGCCTATTACCTGTCTGAAAACGAGACCATCAATCAGGATACCCACCAGACTTACTTTGCGGTACGGGGCAGTGATGGCTTTGGGCAGCCCAGTCTGGAGCACCCAGAAAATTTCAAACACCCCGAAGATTGGATAAATAATGATGCGGCCTTTGCCTTACAGGATAAAATCGTTCCCCAAGCCAAAGAAGCCACCAAAGGCATGAAAGCCAAGATTGCGGAGCTGAATGAAAAAGCAGCCTCTGATGCTCAGATGAGTATCACCGGTCACTCGCTGGGCACCATGGTATCCATTCAGGGGGCAGCGGGACTGAGCCATGACGAGCTGCAAAAAGTGGATGAGATTGTTCTCTTTAATGGGCCCGATGCGACCAAGAGCCTCCAAAAAGCGGGCTATAGTAAGGCACATATCCAAGAGCTCGGAAGTAAAACCACCTACTATGTCAATCCCTTTGATCCCGTTAGTATGCTCAATCGGGACAAGCCTTATAAGGAACAGCTGGGAACCGTCCATGTGATCGTTCCGATGGAATATACCAGTATGATAGATGGCCATTCCTCCCATGACTTTGGGGCCTACCAAATGGGGAGTGACGGCAAGCCCCTTATCGCTTCCAAAAGCTATCATCCAGAGTTGTTGACGGCGGGTCGGGACTTGGCCAAGCTGGAAAAAGAAAGTATCGAGGGGCTAAAAAAATATGTGCCTGATACGATTATTGACGGTCTCGTCAACCTCAGCCCTGATCAATTTCAAACAGTGGCTCAAAGTATGGGGGCTATTATTGGGAAAATCAAGGATGGCGTCAGCTTATCCGATATCGCTTCGCTGCCGAACGAGATACAAGCGACCATTAAAGTAGTCGCCGACAATCTTGGGATCAGTCAGGATGACCTTATCGCTTTTCTTGGCAATGCCGCTGTCCATTGGCAGGATATTGAAAAAATCTGGACCAATTTCCAGGAGGAATACAGCCAGCTGATCAAAGACGCCAAAGCTGAATCGATCAAATGGTCTCGGGAGAACATCGACAGTTTCCACGCTAAGATAAAAAATGCGACAGGAGCACAGAGGATCCTGCTTCGGACAGAGTTGCTCTATATGGCGACCCAGCTGGCTGAGGAAGATATTAACAATAAAGTTGAAGCAGCCAAGAAGCATATCAGCGATGTTAAGGAAGAGGTTAAGGTCATTTCCGAGGCAGCGATAGCGGCGTCAAGAGCCTTAGGGGCGCACCTCAGCGACAGTGAGATTGAAGAGCTGACAGCTGAGATAGAGATGTCCAATGTTTGGGATGAGGGGACAGAAGAGGCGGCTAAGTCGGCCCTTGATGCCTATAAGAGTCAGATGGATACCTTTAGCTCAGATCTCATATATGCGGCACAAAATATCGAAGCGGTTGATAACCAGCAGGCCGGGGAGATTTTTGACAATCTTTCACAGTAGCGAAAAAAAAGGAACACTATATGTCAAAAAAGAAAAAAAGTGATGATTTTGAACTAGAAGAATTCATAAAAAAACAGGAGCGGGCAGCTATTAAAGCTATCGTTTCGGCAGCTTCTTCTTCCATCAAAAGTAAGGGAACCAGCTTAAAATCAACGCTGGATAAAGATGCTAAAGCGTTGAAGGATTATGCCTCAACTTATAAAAAGAACATTGCGGATGGATTAGAAGGTCAAGCGGCTCAGGCGGCTTCGGATTTTTTAATCCAGCTTCCTAAGCCTACCTTGGGAAATCCGATTAGTTAGGGAATAAAATGGTAACGGTTAATACTAAAATTAGGGAACTTGATGACCAATATGAAAGTGATTTAAAGGCTATTCAAAGCAAACGAGACAGCTTAGAGGAGGATTACCAGCGTTTTATGCGGGTAACAGATGACTTGAAAGAACAAGTTTACCAAGCCACTCTCAAGCGTGACATAGAACTTTCGCCAGACGCAAAGGGTCAGTTATATCAAATGGATATTACTAGCGATGATTTTAAGTCAGCGTTTCAGCAAGAAATAGCTGAACTGGATGAGGAGCAAGCTCAATTGAAAAAAGACTATGACAAACAGGTCGATAAAATTTATGAGGAAGCCCGCCAAGATCAAAACGATGATTCCGACAGTCAAGACACATGAGCGGTCACACGGTCGCACAGTCACATCGCAGGGATGATCAACTCTGAGAAGTTGGAGTTGTTCCAGTTTTACCGCTTAAGTTTGGCGGTCAACTTCTGTCCGCAGGACGCAGATTCTATTTTTTGTGGTAGACTAAGCAAGAAAGAGGCTAGGACAAGAGTTCAGACGCGTTAGCACTGTTCTAGAGTTACCAGAATGACGCAGTGGTTGATTGGAGATGGCTTATGAAAACACTTGATTTAAAAGACTTTACCTGGACAGGTCAGCCGGCAGATGTTAGCTATACCGCTGATGCCGTGGAGGTGACCACAGCACCGCGTACAGATCTCTGGCAAAAGACCTATTATCACTTTATTAATGATAATGCCCCTGTTTTTTTGGTGCCAGTTGACGACCAGTATTTTTCATTTACGGTTAAGACGACCTTTGCGGACAGCCACCATCGTTTTGACCAATGTGGGGTTGTGCTTTACCAAAACAGTGAAAATTGGATCAAAGGTTCTATTGAATATGAGAATGATGATTTTCAGCATTTAGGCAGTGTGGTGACCAACCGCGGCTATTCAGACTGGGCGACGACTGAGATTCCGGCAAGTATCAAAAGTATGTGGTATCGGCTCAGTCGCAGGGAAAGCGATTTTCTGATCGAATGCTCTGAGGATGGCAAGATTTTTCGTCAGATGCGGATCTGTCATTTCTACGAGGGAACAGGCACTGTCCATATCGGGATTTACGCCTGCTCGCCAGAGGATTCTTCTTTTACCGCTGTTTTCTCAGATTTTAGCCTGACGGAGTGCCAGTGGGCTGCCCACGATGGTCAGGCACCGAATATGTAGCTATTTCAAGCCGGCGGAAAAGGTAATGGTGCAATCTTTAAAAAGCTATCCTGTGCTGTTTTTCGCTAATCTCTTCTACGGCAAATTTCCTACAGGAATTCGTCAAACCATTGAGGTTCTGTCGGTTTAATCTAGTAATAAAGCAAAATACGAACATTATTCGTTTACAATATTATTTTTTGGACAGAATAGGTATATTTTTATAATATAATGATGGAAGGGTAAGCAATTGCCTAGCGATGCTCTGAAAGTGATAACGACTATCAGAGTTATAGGAAGGTCATCATATTAATGCTGCAGGCTGAAGATGACCTTTTGATATACTCAAAAATCCTCTGTCAGTTTAGCGGCCGAAAGAGGATTTTTATGTACAATGATTTGCCTGTTTTTGACTATGAAGACATTCAGCTGATTCCCAATAAATGTATCATCGACAGTCGATCCGATGCTGATACGACAGTAACTCTGGGGAAACATCAGTTCAAGATCCCCGTAGTCCCTGCCAATATGCAGACCATTATTGATGAAGATGCGGCGGAGCTACTGGCAAGGGAAGGCTATTTCTATATCATGCATCGTTTTGATGAAGAGGGACGCAAGCCCTTTATCGCACGCATGCACGCTCAAGGGCTGATAGCGTCTATCTCAGTTGGGGTCAAGGACTATGAGTATGATTTTGTCAGC
Organism: Streptococcus sp. ELY_137; assembly: GCF_058314515.1. Lineage (NCBI taxonomy): Bacteria > Bacillati > Bacillota > Bacilli > Lactobacillales > Streptococcaceae > Streptococcus > Streptococcus sp. ELY_137. The sequence continues at coordinate 8,818 of NZ_JBZFUL010000014.1, read as the reverse complement.
AGTTTAAAAGAGGATGCCCCAGATTATATCACGATTGATATTGCCCACGGGCATGCGGATAGTGTCATTAAGATGATTAAGCATATCAAGTCCGAGCTGCCAGAAACCTTTGTTATTGCTGGTAATGTAGGAACACCTGAAGCGGTTCGTGAACTGGAAAATGCAGGTGCAGATGCGACCAAGGTCGGTATCGGCCCGGGCAAAGTCTGCATTACTAAAGTCAAAACGGGCTTTGGTACCGGTGGCTGGCAGTTGGCTGCTCTTCGCTGGTGTGCCAAAGCCGCCCGTAAACCCATTATTGCGGACGGCGGTATCCGCACCCATGGTGATATTGCTAAATCAATCCGCTTTGGCGCCACGATGGTTATGATTGGCTCGCTATTTGCCGGCCATATCGAAAGCCCAGGTAAGCTGGTAGAAGTAGATGGAGAGACCTTCAAAGAGTATTATGGCTCTGCTTCGGAGTACCAAAAGGGTGAACACAAGAATGTCGAAGGAAAAAAGATTCTTCTGCCAACGAAAGGTTCTCTTAAAGATACTCTGCTTGAAATGGAGCAGGATCTTCAAAGTGCTATCTCTTATGCCGGTGGACGCGATTTGGAGAGTTTGCTGCATGTTGATTATGTCATTGTCAAGAACTCAATCTGGAATGGCGACGCTATCTAGGATATATAAGAAAGGCTCACTTATTTCTCAAATAAGCGAGCTTTTTCCAATTATCTAAAGATTTTCTTTGAGGAAGCTCAGAAAGCTTTGAACAACTCGTGCCAACTGACTGTGCCTCTTCCAGATCAGGTAGAGGCTGATAGCTGGTAAGTCATCGGTAAGCGGTATGAATGTTAAGGGACTAGTTGGACTATCAGTATTGACGAGATTGGGCCAAGCAATTGCGATTCCCATACCAGACTCGACCATAAGACTGGCGTTATAAACGAGATTAAATGTAGCAGCCAACTTTGCTTTTTTCCCAATCCTTTCAAGAAATAAATGTCTGGCTTCCTTCTGATTGGTGATAATAAGAGGGTAAGGCTCAAGATCCTTCAACTGAAGACTTTTTTGATTTGCCAATGGATGAGCTTTTGGCAGGAGAGCACCCCAAGTTTCCTGAGATGGCAAAGGCATGCTCTTGAATTGTTCATGGTTGACATCTCTCGTAACGATCCCTAAATCCAAGATACCGGCATTAATTTTTTCGATGATGTCATCGGCGTTGCCGCTGGTCACATCGAATCTAGTATTTGGGAATTCCTCTTGGAAAGCTTTAGCTTGGTCGATGACCATTTTAATAGATCGCCCTTCAGCAGCACCAATAGCGATCGGCCCTGAGATGGGGCTCTTATCGACTAGATTGTTGGTGGTTTTATCAACTAGAGATAGGATTTCTAAGGCCCGGTTGTAGAGGTAATGACCGTCCTCAGTCAGGCTTATTTCACGACTCCCGCGATGGAGGAGCTGGGTACCAAGTTCTTCCTCTAAATCCTTCATTTGACGTGAGAGGGTTGGTTGGGTAATGTGACGCTTCTGGGCGGCTTTGGAAATCGATTTTTCTTCAGCAATGGTCACAAAGTATTGTAAAACACGTATATCCATAATTAGTCATAGTCCTTTCTAAGCTAGTATACCATGAAAATTCAATATATGCTTAAAAGGTATTCTATAAATACAATATAAGTATTTGTAATGGCATAGTTGTTGGCTTATACTATAGTTACCAACAAAGAATTTAAGGAGAATGATTATGACTGAACAACGTTTTAACCTGACACAGGAATGGGATAAGGTTTTTCCAAAAAGCAATCACGTGAATCACCAAAAGGTGACCTTTCAAAACCATTTTGGTATCACCTTGGCGGCGGATTTATATGTTCCCAAGAATGCTAATGGTAAATTGCCGGGACTGGCAGTAGCTGGACCTTTCGGGGCTGTCAAAGAGCAGTCTTCAGGACTTTATGCTCAAGAAATGGCAGAGCGCGGCTTTGTAGCTATGGCCTTTGACCCGTCCTATACTGGCGAATCCAGTGGTTTTCCACGTTTTATGCAATCACCGGATATCAATACGGAGGATTTCCAAGCAGCAGTCGACTATTTGAGTACCAGTGACTTGGTTGATGCTGAAAAAATCGGTATCATCGGTATCTGCGGCTTTGGCGGGATTGCCCTTAATGCAGCAGCTATTGATCCTCGCATCAAAGTGACGGTCGTCTCAACCATGTATGACATGTCGCGAGTGGCTGGAAACGGCTATTTTGACGATGCAGATAATGAAGAAGCTCGTTACCAACAACGTTTGAGCCTAGCTAAGCAACGGACAGCTGACTATAAAAATGGCAGCTATGCCCTTGCCGGCGGGGTTGTGGATCCCTTACCTGAGGATGCACCGCAGTTTGTCAAAGACTATTACGCCTACTACAAACAACCGCGTGGTTACCATGCCCGCAGTGTCAACTCAAACGATGGCTGGGCTATTCAAGCCAATACCAGCTTTGCTAATACACGTTTTCTCTACTACAGCGATGAAATCCGAAATAGCGTTCTCCTTATTCATGGAGATGCTGCCCACTCCTACTATATGGGTAAAGATGCTTTTGCCAAACTCAAAGGCGACAACAAGAAGATGATTACTGTCAAAGGGGCAAGCCATGTTGATCTCTATGACCAAAAGGATAAGATTCCGTTTGATGACATCGAAAATTTTGTCAAAGAAAACCTATGATAAAGCGTTTTTTTACTCTAGGTCTCATCTGCTGGGTAGCTGTCAGCTTATGCGCCTGTCAGCAGCCCAAAAAAGCAGCAGAACCTGATTTAGCGGCGCATCAATCTCGTACGACCAAAGAAGAGAAAAGGGATAAAATGACAGATCACATTACTCTGAAACTCAAAAATCAGACAATTTCTCTGGAATTGGAGGATAATCAAGCTACTCGCACCTTAGTAGATAAATTATCGCAGAAGGATATCGAAATTTCTCTATCCGATTACGGCGGTTTTGAAAAAGTTGGAGATTTGCCTTTTTCTCTGCCAGCCGATGACACCAACCAAACAGCTGAAAGCGGCGATGTCATGCTCTATCAGGGGGATAAACTGGTGATTTTTTACGGTTCTAACAGCTGGTCTTATACGAAACTTGGTCACATTTCAGGATACTCAGGCAAGGAGCTGCAGCAGCAGTTGGGGCAAGGAAAGGTGACCCTCAGCTTGTCTTTAAAGGACTAGAGGTGTTGTGAAATTTACCTAACTAATAAATAGTAAAATAGGATTGGAACCATACTGGCTCCAGTCCTTATTTTTATGGTATTTGCTATATTCCGTTTAATTTTAGACTGCTGACAAATTGCTCCACTTACCTTAAGTCACTAAAAATTGCATTTCAGCTGTAATGTGATATTTACTATTAAGTTTTAAAATTTGTTTGGTCTAGCATAGGGTGAGAGTAGTTGCCTTTTCTAGTTGAAATTATCATCAATAAGATAATTAAAAGCAGTTCTGATGAATTCTGAAAAATTAGTACAGCTGAAAAAGTTTCCTTTTCAATGTTCTGCTGATTGGGTAAATCTTTGACAAAGGTCTTTTTGTGTACTATGATTTAAATGGCAATAAGTTTTAGATAAAAGTAATTATGATAGAAATTTAGTCCTAATAGTTTGCTTTTAAGTGACTAACTTATTTTAGATAGAAATAAAGGAGATTGGAAATGCCGGGTAAGGATGGGGGATATCTGACACTCAAGATACGATTATTAAATGGGCGACTGTTTAATCGCTATCTCGCAATGGATCAGCGAGCGCTGTATAAGGCAGAGCAAGGGAAGATTTTATCTGCTCTCTGGGAGCGGCAGCCCCAAACAGCAACGGATTTGGCGAGGGTGACAGGACTGGCTGCCAGCAGCTTATCCTTGATGCTAAAGCACTTAGAAGAACAAGGCTTGATTACAAGCCTTGCCTCTGAAAGTGACAAGCGCAAGCGCTATTATGAAACAACCTCACTGGGACGGAGTCAGCAAGAAGTGGGTCAGTCTGTCAGTCAAAAATTGAGTGATGTCTTTTATCGAGGTTTTACAGAAGAGGAAATTACGGCTGTTGAAGGTTATCTTCAACGTATCCTCAATAATCTGGAATCTGAGGAAGAAAGGTACAGCAGGCACTAAGGAGGAAGTTATGAAAGCATTTGTTGTGGAAAAAGCGGGCGGCCCTGAGGTTCTTCAGTTAAAGGAAGTTTCTAAACCTAAGCTAAGGAGAGGCTGGTCGCTGATTAAGGTGAAGGGATTCGGTGTCAATCGCTCAGAAATCTTTACGCGGCAGGGTTATTCACCCAGTGTCACCTTTCCGAGAATTTTAGGGATAGAGGTGGTCGGACTAATAGAGCAAACGACCGATGAAAAACGTTTACCAGTTGGGCAAACGGTGGTATCACTTATGGGTGAGATGGGCAGAGATTTTGATGGCAGTTACGCAGAGTATGTGTTGGTTCCTAATCATCAAATCTATCCTATTGAGACTAGGTTAGACTGGACACGGTTAGCTGCCGTTCCTGAAACTTACTATACCGCGTTTCTGGCGATGAAAAATCTACAGCTAAAGGCTGAGGATGCCGTCCTAGTCCGTGGTGGTACGAGCGGTTTAGGTCTGGCCTTTTTGCAGTTAGCTAAGGCGAAATATCCACAGATGATCATAACGGCTACGACGAGAGTCCTGTCTAAAAAGCCCCAGTTGAAAGAGCTGGGATTTACAGATATTATTGAGGATAGGGATGGTCAGCTGCAGACCGAGCAAACCTACAGCAAAATACTGGAACTGGTTGGTCCCGCAACGATTATGGATAGCCTCGGTCACTTGCAGCCTTTTGGTATTGTTTCAAGTGTCGGCCAACTCGGTGGTAAATGGTTTTTAGAAGATTTTGATCCCATTATGGCTCTGCAAAATCATAAGTATCTGTCAACGGCCTATTCAGGCCTTGTTGATGAAGGGACTGTAGAGGAACTGTTTGCTTTCATTGATTATTATCAGCTTGATGTCAAGCCAGCGGGAATTCACCGCTTAGAAGACCTTCCAGATATTCATCGTCAAATGGATGATAGCCACAATTTTGGAAAACATGTTGTTTTATTAGATGAGGCCCAAAATGACACAAAAATCTCTATTTGATCAAGATATGGAAGCGACTGCCCCCTTAGCTAGTTGTGTGCGCCCAAAGACTTTGGATGATTTTATCGGCCAGAAACACTTGGTGGGAGAAGGTAAATTTTTACGCCAGATGATCGATAGCAATCAGATTGCGTCGATGATCTTCTGGGGGCCGCCTGATGTTGGTAAGACAACCTTGGAAACTAGGCCTGAAAGGCATCAACGGTCACATCTATTATAAGCCGCCAGAAGTAGGATTAAACAGCGTTTGAACTCTATTAAAGATTGGAAAAACAGTCATTCGACGAATTTTTGGGTAGTAGAAGGAAACGGCTCTCATTTAGATCGCTTTCCTTTGCAAAACCTATTATAGTAGCGGTAATAGGAATAGCAAAAGTATCATTTGATAACGGCTAAAAGGTATCGCGTCGACTAAGAGATTAAAAGTCATTTTCTCCTTAACCATCTGCATTGCCTGCCCTAAAAGCTTGGCCTGCTTAATGTAAGACAGGTGCAGCGCTTCTAGTGAGGTTACTTGTTTTTTTAATGATCGGGTGCTATAATGATGAGCAAATCGGATGGATTCTCTAAAGAGGAGGGAGAAAGGTAGCCAAGTTACCTAGTTATCAAGTGCGAAGCTCTTAGATAACAAGTTGCTACCGTATCTTAGCGACTGAACACGCCTACACTCCTGCGAAAAAAGACTCACCTTCCTTGAATCTTTAGCGATTCATCGTCAGGTTCCCTATTTTTCTTTGGAGTGCTTAACGGCTTTGTATCTTAGTAACTGAACACGCCTACGACTCTGTGGAAAAAGATAAAGTCTCCTAGATGCCTACTGCATCTGCGTCGACTTTCCTATTTTCCTTTGAGTCGCTTAACGGCTTTGTATCTTAGTATAAGGAGGACTGCTATGCCTTATAATGAATTTCATCAAAAAATCGGAGAGTCTCTCCCGAACTTCACTCCCGGTGCTTTTCCAGATGTTGCGGTGCTTACTGGAAGGACAGTTGTCTTGGAGCACTTGGATGTTGAGAAGCATTTGGATGATATCTATGACTTTGCTGTTACCAATGGACAGCCACAAGATTGGACCTATTTACCTGTTGGTCCCTTTGAAACGCGTCACGAAGTGTCTGATTGGCTAGTGAGTTTATCGCACAAGACAGATGCCTATTTCTTTGCCATTCGAGATAAAGAAAGGGATAGAGTCGTCGGCCTCTTTTCTCTGATGCGTATCAATCCTGCCAACCGTACTATTGAAATGGGATGTGTTGTTTATTCTCCGGTCTTGCAGCATTCCATCGCAGCGACAGAAGCTCAATATCTGGCCATGTCTTATGTCTTTGAAGAGTTGCAGTATCGCCGCTATGAATGGAAGTGTGATGCTCTCAACCAGCGTTCGCATCAGGCCGCTCTTCGTTTGGGCTTTACCTTCGAAGGAACCTTCCGTCAGCACATGGTCTATAAGGGACGCAGCCGTGATACGAATTGGTTCTCCATTCTTGATAAGGAATGGCCTGCTCAGAAAGTACGCTTTGAGCGGTGGCTCTCACCCGATAATTTTGATGCCAACGGCCAACAGAAAAGATCTCTGCAAGATTAGATATAGCAGAGATAACAAATAAAAAAGGCTCTTTGTCAACTGTAGTGGGTGACTTATAGCTAAGCACGAGAGGAGATAAATTTTGTCTTCTCTTTTTCTATGTTCAAAGCGAGGTAAATGCGTTTTTTTAAGCTGTCGAAGTTTCTGAATCCAAAAGCATTGCGCTTGATGTCTTTGATGAGTTTGTTAGTAGCTTCTAACTTGGCGTTAGAATAAGGAAGTTCAATGGCATTGGTAATAAAATCCTTATAGCGACTGACAGTGTTCAAAGCAACTTTGAAGGTGTGATTGAGATACGGTAACGTATCATAGATGAGGTCAAAAAATTGCTTGGTATTCTTCTCCTGCAAGTGAAAAAGGAGCAGCTGGTAAAGGTCATAATAGCCTTTTAGTTCAGGGACTAGCTTGACTATCATCTTATTGAGACATTGTTTAGGCGTCAGCGTTTCTCTAAAAGTCCGAGAGTAGAAAGTGTTAAAAGAAAGTTTCCGGCTATCTTTTAGAAAGAGCTTCCAGTGATATTTAAGAGCGCGGTATTCAAGGGATTTCTTATCCCATTGATTCATGATCTGGACTCTTGTTTGATTGAGCGCACGACTCATGAGCTGGACAATATGAAAGCGATCGAGGACAATTTTAGCTTTAGGAAATAGTCGTTTAATGAGAGGAATGTAACTTCCGGACATATCGACCGTGACGACTTTGACCCTATTTCTGGCTTCCTTAGAGTACTTAAAGAAATGATTTCGAATGGTTGCTTGTCTTCTGTTATCGAGAATAGTGATGATTTTCTTGGTCTTGAAATCTTGAGCGATGAAAGCTAGTTTGCCTTTTTGATAAGAGAATTCGTCCCAGGAGAGAACTTCTGGTAACGTGGCGTAATCCTCTTGGAAATGACATTGGTTGAGCTTGCGATAGACGGTAGAGGTAGAGACAGCCAACTTAGAAGCGATATGGGTTAAAGCTTCTCTGTTGAGTAATAGCTGAGCCACCTTCAGTCTCACCATCTCAGAAATTTGGCAATTTTTCTTAACAAGATTGGTTTCAGATACAGTGACTTTACGACAGACTTTGCATTGAAATCGTCTCTTTTTCAAACGAATGAGACTAGGGAAGCCACCAATTTCGATAAAGGGGATTTTAGAAGGCTTTTGGAAATCGTATTTGATCTGTTTTCCTCTGCAATGTCTGCATTTCGGAGGGTGATAGTCAAGAGTTGCCATGACGTCGATATGAGTATTGTGCTTAATGACATGATTTAAGGTAATATTTTTATCTTTGATTCCGATGAGTTGTGTGGTATGATTGAGGTGTTCCATAAGAGTCTTTCTAATGAGTTGTTTGAATGCTTTTCATTATAAGTCTTGTGGGACTTTTTTTGTACTCAAAAAGCCCTATAACTTCCTAAGTGGAGTTACCCACTACAGAAATTATAGAGCCATAAAAAAACACTTCTGATTCTAGGGTACTAGATGCTAACAGGAGTGCTTTTTATTTACCTGATTGATAATGAGTGCAGTGCTTAATGCTCATGTGAACTTTGTTAACAAATAAGGTATGATTTAATAATTTTTTATTATCAGTTTCGAGTTTTCTAGCTATCCTCGTTTTACAGACTTGTGACTAGATGAGGAGCGGATTTTCATTATACCTCTTTTAATCATTTCTGCTATAAAGCCAGTGGACAGACGTTTTGAAATGTTTTAGTCTTCTTTTTTAGGATCTTACTCGTCTAGAACCGATTAGAATTCTTGACATTCTGCTATATCAGTTTTAAACTACAAATGTAAACAAAACTACAGTTGTAGTTTGAATTGAGGAGGTATAGCGATGCCTGATGTAACTGGAAGTGAGTGGTAAATCATGAGGGGTGTTTAGGCTTACGAAGGATTGTCTTACTTCAGCTATTTAGCCATACTAAGATGCTGTTTTAATAAAGTACCAGATTGATGGTCCAGATTTATCTATCTTAAATTGTCAAATTAAGTTGGACAGTTTCACCTGACTCAGAAAAACATGATAAGGGGTTTGATAATTTAAAGATTTTCTAGGAATTCTATTTCTCTTATCAGCTATAGCTGATAAGGTGTTT
>NZ_JBZFUL010000013.1:0-57188 GCF_058314515.1 Streptococcus sp. ELY_137 | reverse complement strand
CCAGGATCAAACTCTCATTAAAGTTAATCTAACTCAGTCATTTCTGACTTATTTTCGTATTTTTGACAGGTTAATTCCTTAACCCGCACGCTTGGTTTCTTGTCTATTCAGTTCTCAAAGGTCTTGAACTGTCCCCTCTCGAAAACAGCTCCTTTATTCTATCAAACCCCTACCCCTTTGTCAATACTTTTTGCGACCTTTTTTCGTTTTATTAAGTTTTTTTCAAATTTTAAGTTTAGAAAAAATCTAGATAGATAATACTATGAATATGCGCAAAAAAAACTGAGGACAAACCCCAGTTTTTATTGCTTTGTAGAAATAGCTGAATTTTTATAACCGTATGAAAAATAAATTAGTATACCTAGCACGATGGCTACAATAAAAGCAACCCACGTTACCTTTTGAAACTGGCTCATTAGCGAGAGACAGATAACAATAGAAAGTGCTGGTAGCACCGGAACCAAGGGGGTTTTAAATTGCCCTTTTCCTGGTTTCCCTTTGTCTTTTCGAAGTTTTATAAGTGCTACAGATAAAACGATTAGATAGGCTAGCGTGCAGATGTTTACAAATTCTGCTAAATTAGCCAGTGGAATAATACCTGTAAAAATGATAGCAAAAACTCCGACTAGTAAAGTGGCATTCGCAGGAATTTTAGAACGAGGAGAGATGCGGCTAAAATTATTTGGCAGCAAGCCATCCCGGCTGATACTATAAACTGTCCGCGACAAGGCATAAGTCATTGAAATACAGACTGTTATAAGGGTAAGTATCGCCACAGTTGAAACATAATTAGCTGCCCAATTTAGGCCAACATGCCTGAGAGCAAAAGCAACTGCATCATCAACACCTAACTTAGTATAATGAACAATACCAGTTAAAACAAGTGTTACAACAACATAAAGGACTGTCACAGAAATTAGCGATAAGGCAATTCCTCTTGGTACCGTTTTTTGTGGCTCTTTTGTTTCATCAACTGCCATTGATAGAGACTCAAAACCAAGGAAAGCAAAGAACATGATTGATGCACCAGCCATAATTCCCGTTTTACCTCCGTATAGTTGACCGAAACCAAACGGAGCAAAATTTCCCCAATTTTCAGCGTTCAAATGGAAGAGACCAACAACAATGAACAAGGCCAAGGCTGAAAATTTTAAAATAACCAAGACACTATTAAAGCGAAGGGCTGTTTTTGAATTCATCAGTACCAGTGCTGTGACAGCAATCATGACCAGTATAGGTAACAAATCAATATAGTGTCCCTGACTTGGATCAAAAGTGCCATTTAAAGCCCTTGGTAATTCAATCTTATAACTAGCTAGAAGTCCTTTTAAGTAAGAACCCCATCCTGATGCAACACTAGAAATAGCAGTTAAAAACTCCATGATAATCATCCAGCCAACCATCCAGGCAGGGAACTCCCCTAAGGTAGCATAGACATAGCTATAAGCCCCGCCATTAGCTGGGATGCGTGAGGCAAACTCCGCAAAGAATAGCGCAGAAATTCCTACAGCAATCGCTGCAATAATGATGGAAATAACCAAGCTAGGTCCAGCGTAATTCGCAGCACCGATACCTGTTACTGTAAAAATACCAGTTCCAACCATAGAACCTAATCCCAAAAAGACTAAATCCATAACACGTAGACTACGTGCCATTTCTGTCTTTATGTGACGAGGATCTTTTTTCCGAAAAATGTTCACATATCTCTCCTTAGATTTTCTATAGTTGTAAGTTTATCATAGGGATAAATGAATGTAAATCCTTTTATCTGGCGATTTTATTTCAACTCTAATTTAGAGAGACAGGCAACTTCCAAATAGTATCAATAAAAAGAGGAGTTAGGCCAAATTGGCCTAGCTAACAAATATTGCTCCTAACCGCTGCGTCAACTTAATGAATTTAGACAAATACAAAAGAGGCGGAATTTTGATTCCAGCCTCTCATTATTAATCATTAATCAGCTTGATTTTCAGATTCAGTCATTTTCTCTTTTACTTCATCGTAAGATAAAGCATAGTTATCATTTTCAGAATCATCAAGAGTATCATCGGGCATCTTTCCTGTTTCATAAATTGACTTAATTTGAGCTGCATCAAGTGTTTCATACTTAAGCAGAGCTTCTGCAATCAATTTATGTGTCTCACGGTTAGAATTGATAACATCTGCTGCTTTGTTACGAGCTTCATTCAGAAGTTCACGAACCTCATCATCAATGACTAAGGCAGTCTGACTGGAATATGATTTATCCATTGGCATTTGGCCCGGATTCATAGCATGATTACCTTCATACTGAACAGGTCCAAGTTTATCACTCATCCCGTATTCAGTAACCATAGCACGCGCCATAGCAGTAGCCTGTTCAAAGTCATTAGAAGCACCTGATGTTTGAACATTAAAGATGATTTCTTCTGCAACACGACCACCCATTAAACCAGCTAGTTGTTCTTTTAACTCATCCTTAGATAGAAGAGATTGATCTTCCTTAGGCAAGGAAATCATATAACCACCAGCACGACCGCGTGGAACAATGGTAACTTTATGAACATCACGAGCACTTGAAAGTACCAAACCAACTATAGTGTGACCCGCTTCATGGTAAGCCACAATTTGACGTTCTTTTTCCGAAACTTTTTTATCTTTTTTAGATGGGCCGGCAATAACACGGTCTTCCGCTTCATCAATATCACTGGCATCAATCTTAGTCTTATTACGACGAGCAGCCACTAGAGCAGCTTCGTTTAAAACATTTTCCAAATCAGCACCAACAAAGCCTGGGGTTTGCTGGGCAATAACCTTGAGGTCAACATCTTCCTTGAGCGGTTTATTTTTAGAATGAACCTTCAAAATAGCTTCACGTCCTTTAACATCAGGACGGCCAACCAAAACTTTACGGTCAAAACGACCAGGGCGAAGAAGAGCTGGATCAAGTACGTCACTGCGGTTTGTAGCAGCAATAACGATGATACTTTCATTTCCTTCAAACCCATCCATTTCAACCAAAAGCTGATTGAGGGTTTGTTCCCGTTCATCATTTCCGCCACCCATTCCGGCTCCACGACGACGGCCAACAGCATCGATTTCATCAATGAAAATCAAAGCTTTTTCAGCCTTTTTTGCATCTTCAAAGAGGGAACGAACACGACTAGCTCCAACACCGACAAACATTTCCACAAAATCAGAACCTGAGATGCTAAAGAAAGGAACACCGGCCTCACCAGCAACAGCCTTAGCTAAAAGCGTCTTACCAGTACCCGGAGGGCCTTCAAGAAGAACCCCGGTTGGAATACGTGCTCCTAAAGCACGGTATTTTTTTGGATTTTTTAGAAAATCTACAACTTCGACTAATTCCTGTTTTTCCTCCTCAGCTCCGGCAACATCAGAGAAACGAACTTTAATATCCCCCTGACTGGCAGCCTTAGCCTTATTACGACCAAAGCTCATAGCGCCTCTGGCACCACCGCCGCCACCTTGATTCATCAGGAAATAAAAGAGCATTCCCATGATAACTAAAGGAACAAAGAGGCTAAAAACATAAGACAGAATCGTCCCACTAGAACTCTCTGGAATAACTTTTATCTTCGTATTAGAATCATTAGCCGCCTTCTCTAATTGGTTCAAAGACGAATCACTTGGTAGGATGATGGATGTAAACTTGGTAACAGAAGCAGACCCACTATTAAAGAAATTAAAATCAGCATTCTCATTTTCTGATGAACTCTTCTTTGCCTTAGCATAGTCACCCGTTACTTTAACAACACTGCCGCTCGGTTGATAAGTGACCGACTTAACATCACCATCTTTTATTTCCTTCACTAGGGTCGAATAACCAATTTCCTTGGTCTGACTAGAATCCCCCTTGAAATAAAAATTAAGAGCCGTAACTCCCACGATAATGAGAGTGAGGTAGACATAGGCATTTCTGACTAACCCATTTTTATTTTTATTATTCATTGACTAACAAAAAACTTTCTAATTACTCGTGTGTGTAAATTTCTTCTTTTAAGACACCAACATAAGGCAGATTACGATACTTTTCCGCATAATCTAAACCAAACCCGACAATAAACTCATTAGGAACATCGTAACAGATATAATCCGCTTCAATATCAACAACCCGTCCTTCAGGTTTATCAAACAGAGTTGCAATTTTTACGGAACTGGCCTTACGATACTTGAACATATCGCGTAGATAGAGGAGAGTACGTCCAGTGTCAATAATATCTTCAACAAAGATGACATCCCGACCCTCTATATTAGTATCAACATCTTTTAGGATCTTAACTTCGCCACTACTTTGTGTACCACCTTGATAGCTGGAAACAACCATAAAATCAATCTCAATATGAGTATCAATATGCTTAATCAACTCAGCCATAAAGGGAACAGCGCCTTTTAATACTCCTACTAAAAGAGGATTTTTATCAGTATAATCTCGTGTTAACTGCTCACCAAGCTCTCTTGTTTTAGCAGTGATTTCCTGAGCAGAATACAGCACTTTTTCAATGTCATTATCCAGAGTCATAAGTCACCAGTTTCCTTAGTTTCTATACACAATTTGGCTCTTATTGTAACACATTGAGGCACTTTTCTCAAATATAAGTTTCCTCCAGCAAGGACAAAAATAATCTGCCCATCTTGTTCTGCTACGACTGCCGTTTGTCGATCCTTTATAGAAATTTTTTCATCAATAAAAAGGCGGCGCAACTTCTTATGAAAATTCCCAAAATCCAGTTGATCGCCTGCCTGCCTAGGTCGTAAGGTAATTGGCGATAGACTGACCAGATCTACATCGCCAATCTGGCCAAATTTAAAGCAATTTTGACCAATACTGACGATATTGCCATATTCTAACACTTTAGCGGTAAAGCTGCTATCCGTCTCAGGACCGATTTTATCAATCCAAAATCTTTTATCCGCAACATGTAAATAAAAACCTGCTTTCAAATAATAGACACACGCTTGGGACTTTTGTAACTGTTTAAGAGTTTGATTAAATTGAGGTTTGCTCAACCTTAAATCAGAGAAATTAGCTAGATAATCTTGCAAAAGAAAATATTGTACAGCTTTTGTTTGCGCTCTAAATACTTCCAAATTACCCTTTTTAAAATCAGCCGTTAAATCCATCAGGGCTGTCAGCAATAAGTCGGTCTCTTCTCCCAAATCTCGAAGGTGTCGGGAGAAAGCAGGATTTTCCTGCGACAAATATGGTAAATACTCCCTACGAATTCTATTACGAAGATAACAATTGCTGGCATTTGTTTCATCTTCAAAGTGAAAAATAGTAGGCAGTTCACTTTTTGAAATCGTTAAAAACGGACGAATCAGTTGACCGCCTGCAAAGGACTGTATGGCTGCCATTCCGCCTAAATGTCTGAGACGACTACCACGTAACAGGCGCATAAATATTGTTTCTGCCTGATCATCAGCATGATGAGCTGTCACTAAGGCTGTATAGCCCTTTTCCCGCATGAGGCGCTCAAAAAAATGGTACCTAAAATCACGTGCTGCTTTTTCAGAAAATCTTCCCGAAAAATAAGAGACAAAAAATGGAATATTCTGATGACTAGTCCACTCTTTTAAGTAAGCCTCTTCCTTATCTGATGATTCTCTTTGTTTATGGTTAACATGAGCTACCCCGATAGTAATGTCTAGGTCATCTTTATATTGATGTAAGAAATGGAGTAAATTCATTGAATCTACTCCACCTGAGACTGCCACTAAAACCTTTTTATGAGAGGTAAAATACCCTTTTTTCTGAATATCTTTGAAAATAGTTTGATAAATCATTTTAAAATCCTGTACACACCATCAGCGATAGCTGTAATATCATCATAGGTAGCATTTTCTGTAAAAACAGATAAAACAAAGGGGGTATCACCATAAACAATAGCTACATCATGACGGTATTCGTAGGCATCACCAATTTTGTGAGCGACTTTTACAGGGATATTTTTAGAAATCCGCTGCTTATCAAAATCAGTCGAGGATAGATAATTTGTAATATCGCCATTTTGCTCATAGATAGCTGTCATCATTTTTCCAGCTATCTTGGCAGAAACCTTACGGTTTTCCATATTCCAATCAGTGCCAATAGCTGATTTTATTGTCTTTTGGAAGTCTTCATTATACTGATTAGCCACGTAGTAACCTAAAATATTTGTAGCGACATTGTCAGAATACTGGGTAACCTTTTGCTCCAAATCTTTGATACTGTAAGTTTTATTATCAGGGGTTTTACTGATAATTCCACTTCCTTCAGTCTTATAAGCACTCTTAAAATCATTAACCGCTGCATTATAAACTAGTTTCTTAGAGCTATCTATTTTCCCTTTACTCAACTGCTCTTGAACATAATAAAGCAGGGGTAATTTACTAACACTCGCCGAATACATGATCTTATCTGCATTGATCTCAGCTGTTTTACCATTATCTAACTGCTCAACATAAATACTGTATTTATTAGAATTATTGTACTTTTGCTTCAGGAAATCTTGAACAGCTCCTATTCGTTTATCTTTTTGGGAAACCAAAGCTTCATTGATCCACCCTTGTCCTTTAATAAATAAATAACTGCCATGATGGGTAAGGGCTCTTTCAGAAACTTGAATCTTACTGTAAGCTGTAACAGCCGAACGTTTAGATACCATCCCTGCTACATAGGGATTTTCATAAATTGCTACCTCATTGCCCGTCCAATAGGACTTTTCCTTCCCTAAAGTTCTCTTAGCAAGGACCTTATCATCATAAAACTGACTGTAACTGGCCTTGGCATAAGTCCCGTTAGCAAACTGAAAAAGCGGGATTCCTTTAGAATTTGTAAATACTTTTTTTATCTTTATCTTAGAATCAGGATCAATCTTACCTGAAACCTTGGTCAGGTTACTATCAGCATAAGTTTTTACTGTTCGATAAACATTGGGATTAGCCGGAACTTTGGCAAAATAAAAGTAATCAAACTGCCGTTCTGAAACCTGATCAAACTGCTTCCAAGAGGAATAAGAAACTTCTCTGTCCCCCTTAACAGTCCAGAAAGAAACCAAAAAAATCGGCAGTAAAACTATAAGGGCAAAAAAGATGATATTCTTATTGCCTGTCTTAATCCTCATGAGGCACCTCCTCTTTTAAGGATTGATTTTTCTGTCTGAGCTCTTCTAATTTTTCATCAGAATGAGCTAAAAATTTTTCAATAATTACAATCAAATTTTCCATATATACTAATTATTGAGGAACCAGCTCAGGAATAATAAAGGTGACCTCACCTGAATTAGAGTAATGATACTTTGCACGCGCATATTTTTCCACAAACTCATCGTCTTTTAGTCGGTCAGCTAATTTTTCTTCCTGAGTTGTTTCTGACTTGGTTTGCTTATAATCCTTTTTTAGCTGAACAATCTGAGCTTTCTTATCCTGCAAATCTCGATAACTTGAAACCAAATTATAGGTTGGCAAAATAAATAGCAAGATGACAAAAATCAAAGTCCACCCCATAAAACGGTGACGCTTACGCGTTTCTTCCTCTTCATAACGTTTAGTAAGGTTAGTAACCTTGATATAGTCATTATTCAGTTGAACAACCTTATCATTTTTCCCCATCAGCGTCTATCCTTTTTTCACTAATGATCTCATACATACTCTCTGCATCTTCTTTTTTTGTACTGTCTTTCATCTCTAGAACGCGGACAGTTAACAACTTATTACCAAAACGGATCTCAATGTTATCATTAATTTTTAAATCCGTTGAAGACTTAGCTAGGACGCCATTGACCTTGATGCGACCTTTATCAGCCACTTCTTTAGCAACCGGCCGACGTTTGATAATACGTGATACTTTTAAGTACTTGTCTAATCTCATCCTACCAACTTCTTTCCTTTCTGAAGTCTATCCCTCTCATTTTACCATTTTTTGGGCTATTCGTTCTAGAGAAACTACAAAATGTAGGAGAAAAGGGGGCGTGATCAGCCCAAAATTTAAAAATTTTGGCTTTCACCATGTCTTGGTTTTAAGGTGGTTACCTGAAACAGCCTTTCCTCGGATCGTTTTTGATACTTACTTTGCAAGCTTTATTTCCTGATTAAAAAGGTCTGGGAGACCTTTGGAGCTATGCGGAGGTGGGTTTGAAATGTTCCAGTGGAGTTTGGCAATCTGGGGATAGACTGCCAAAGCCTGCCACCTAAAAACAAGTGGTAGAGGCCTAAATCTTAAAATAAGAGAGCGAGGAAAAATCAAAATCGTGATTTTATCACGATTTATTGATTTCTGTCCCACTCTCGACTTTATGTCTCCATAAATAAGCTTAATTCCTCAATTATCTGTTTAAGCAAATAAACTTTTCATATTTTTTAAAACTAACAGCAACATAATGATAACACATAATCATATTATGCAGGCGAATAAACTGACTTCTATACCAATAATCCAATCAATTGCACTTGATTTTGCTGAGAGCCTCAGGAGCGACGATCCTGCTGACTACCCACCAGCATAACAGCAATTCTCAAATAGCGGAAATAAACGAAGTTAGTAAAATGTTAGAAATAAAATAGAAGGTAGGGTCCGACATATATGATGGTGACACTATCACTCACAAAATAATGCATCATAAGATTAAGTATAAAAACATGATAGGCAAACATCAATTTTGTAATCTCAACTTCATACGAATGGCTCCTTGCCCCACCATTTGAAAGAATAGATTGGCATGAAAGTAAAGTCAAAAGCTATCCTAGTCTCTGGATGTTGTCAAACTATATTATATATTCCGACTATAAAAGACCAACCTTTCAACAGCTTTAAAGCCTGTTTTCTGATAAAAAACTTCCGCTGGTGTTTCGCGATCAGTCAATAAGACAAAATTTTCAACACCTGAATCTGCCAATTGCTTCTTTAGTTCCTCTAACAGCCTTTTTCCAATTCCTTGCTGTCGAAAAGCCTTTTTAACCCCCATCTCGTTAATAAAAAATTCTCTTCCTGACCACCAATTTCTTATCGTTCCATAAACAAAACCAATAAACTCATCGTTTTCAATAGCTAAAATACCTAGAAACTTTGGCGTATGATAAAAATCTGAAATATATTCTTTAGCACCCTCAAAGGTCCACTCATCGTACCAAGGTTCACCATTAAAAATATCTACAAAAGCTTGTGTACAGTCTTCCAAGTCTGCTTCCGTCATTAGTCTAAAAATCATATAAAACCCTTTCTAATTACGATTAACTACTATTTGAAAAACAATAGCGATCCAATGGCTTGACCTAGGATAATTAAAACCCATATAGCCAGTAAAAGTCCTAACCCTTTTAAACTCTCTTGAAGGAATGTTCGCTTTACTTTTTCCTTCCCATTGATAAAATCTAGAATTTCTCCATAAGTTTTAAGATGATGTTTTTTTGATAGTGAAAAGATTTTATAGAGACAATAAAGTATCGGCAAAATGAAAATATTTCTGATGATCATGTCATTAGGTAAGATAGCAAAACGTCCTACATAAAAGCGCCCTATAGGTTCCAGTAATGAGTCTAAAAAGATGACTATTCCGGTAGTTATCAACCATCCCTTTAACTGTGATGAATCTACATGATGTTTCATAATCACGACATCTCCTTTAATTAGATTATCTAAGGAGATATCAAAAAAAAGTAGCTATCAATAACAGTGAGTTGATATCTGGATAGGTTTTTCCTCGCTCCCAGTTAGAGATTGTTTGGCGCGAAACATAGAGTTTCTCCGCCAGTTCTTCCTGGGAGAGACCTTTTGCCTTCCGTAATTCAACCAAGCGATTGTGTAGCTCCATTTCGACCTCCTTAATAATTTTAGTCTAATCATTTCATCCTAACTTTACCATACAAGATCTTTGCTAGGCCAGCATTTTTTATGTCAAAAGGATTTGACACATTGATCTACCAAGTTTCTCATAATTTTTCTTTGGTTTGTTTTCCTTCTTTTATCTCTGTAAAAGCACGGCCAAAGACCATAAGCTCTTCTAGAATTTCGTAATCTTTTTTATGGCGTACATCAAAGATTACTTCGATTTTACCGTCGTGTTCCCCAATGCGAGCCTTGAGTTGGGTCTTAGACAGAGCTTCAAAATAGTCTTGAGTCAAGAAGAGCTGTCTAGTTGACTTTTCAAAACGGATAGTGACTTCCTGCTGCTTTTTCTCAACTAATTCAACAAAGACATTGTCCATATAGGATTTAAGAAGACCAATTTCAAGGAGGTAAGCGACCTGATCTGGATACTCACCAAAGCGATCAATCAATTCATCCTGCAAATCTTGGTAATCTTGCTGGGAGTTAAGCTCGCGAATCTGCTTGTATATATCGATCTTTTGACGCTCATCGCTGATATAGTCAGCTGGTAGATAGGCATCAATTTGTAGGTTAATCTCAGCGTTTCCTTTTTGACGGACTCGTGATCCCCCTTGCTTATGCTGGATGGCCTCTTCCAGCATTTGAGAATAGAGCTCAAAACCAACTGAGTCAATAAAACCACTCTGAGAGGCCCCCAGGATATTGCCAGCACCGCGAATGGAGAGGTCTCGCATAGCAATTTTAAAACCAGATCCTAACTCAGTAAAACCCTTAATCGCCTCTAAGCGTTTCTCAGAAGCTTCTGACAAGAGTTTATCTGGCTGATACATGAGATAAGCATAGGCAATACGATTGCTGCGTCCGACTCGGCCGCGCAGCTGATAAAGTGTGGAGAGACCCATACGATCTGCATTTTCGACAAAGAGAGTATTAACATTAGAGATATCAATACCAGTTTCAATAATTGTCGTTGCTACCAAAACATCATAGACACCATCAATAAAATCAAAGAGGGTATTTTCCAGCTGAATCTCACTCATCTGACCATGAACGAATCCGATACTAGCTTCTGGGACAATTTCTTGAAGTTCTGCTACTTTTTGCTCAATACTCTCAACACGATTATAAATATAGAAGCTTTGACCGCCACGATCCATCTCGCGAATAATAGCTTCGCGAATCATACCTGGATTAGTCTCAAGTACATAGGTCTGAACCGGATAGCGATTGGTCGGTGGTGTCTCAATAACGGAAAGGTCACGAATCCCCAACATAGACATATGGAGCGTTCGGGGAATAGGCGTTGCGCTCAAGGTCAAGACATCCGCCTTCGTTTTAAGTTCCTTAAGACGTTCCTTGTGCTTAACACCAAAACGCTGCTCCTCATCAATGACAATGAAGCCTAAATTTTTGAAAGTTAGGTCTTTTGAAAGAAGACGATGAGTCCCGATAATGATATCAATCTTACCGTCTGCAATCCGCTCAAGCGTCTCTGCCTGCTCTTTCTTCGTTTGGAAACGGCTGAGCACCCCAACCTCAACAGCAAAATTTTCAAAACGCTCCTTAAAATTGTTGAAATGCTGCTGGGCCAGAACTGTTGTTGGCACAAGAACGGCAACCTGCTTGCCATCATTGACCGCTTTAAAGGCTCCCCGCATAGCAACCTCTGTCTTACCAAAGCCAACATCCCCAACTAAGAGGCGATCCATAGGCTTGCTTGATTCCATATCTGCTTTGACTTCCTTGATAGATCTGAGCTGGTCCTCCGTTTCTGCATAAGAGAAATCCTCGTCAAACTCATGCTGATTCTCATCGTCTGGTGAAAAAGCAAAGCCTTTGAGCTGGCTACGCTCAGCATAAAGTTTTAAGAGATCGTCAGCAATATCTTCAACCTGTTTAGAAACTCTGTTTTTAGCCTTTTGGAAACGGCCATCATTAAGCTTGTTGATTTTAGGCTCTTTACCATCACTGGCCATGTATTTCGACAAAAGCTCAATCTGCTCAACTGGAATAGAGATAGTATCCGCATTTTGATACTGAACGGTCAGGTAGTCGCGGTGAACACCAGAAATCTCGATAGTCTCAATCCCCATAAAACGGCCGATTCCGTGGGTATTGTGGACGACGTAATCCCCTTTTTCCAGCTCATTGTAGTCTTTAAGTCGCTCAGCATTACTAATATGCTGACGTCTAATACGGCGTTTGGGAGTCTTATGATAGATCTCTTTTTCTGTGATGAGAACTAGCTTTTCATCTGCAAAATAAAAACCACTGGTCAGATGACCCGTAATCAGCTGAATCTGGCCTACTTGTAGATCATCCTCCGCCACGATAGGAATGTTTAACTCGTACTCAGATAGAGTCCCCTGAAGCTTTTCCAATTTAGCCGCGTTATCAACTTGCAAGACAACAGTAGCACCAGATTTAGAGTAGCGCTTAATTTCATCAATCAAAAGAGGAATCTGGTTGAAGAATTCCTGCATGCTATACTGGGTCAGATTGTAAATCTGATGAAAGCGGATATTGCCCAAACCCCTGTGGAAATTTGAAAAGAAAGTCGCTGGCTGATAATGACGTAGTATCTGATAGGTATCTGCAAAATAAACCTGATTAGCCAGAGCCTTTTCCTGATGCAGACCCTCGGTTAGGTAGTTAGCAATCTCCATCTCTACCTTAGCATGACGATCCGTCAGTTTTTGAAAATCATCAAAGAAGAGTGGAGTCCCCTTCGGAAGGTAGTCAAGCAAGGTATAGGTCTTGTCATAAAAGAATGACAGGAATTTCTTAAGATCCTCATGGCGATGGCCATTCGCTACTGTCGTGTAGAGTCCTTCCAGATAATCCTTAAGCCTCTTACTTTGTGACTTAGCTATAGCAGTATCAAAATGGTTCAACGCTCGCTCACGACTTTCCTGAGTCAGTATAGCTTCATCAACTGGACTAAGGCGAACACAGTCCAAATTTGTCTGAGATACTTGGTTTTCAGGATCAAAAATTCGGATACCATCAATCTCGTCACCGAAGAATTCCAAGCGATAGGCAGTATCTGTAGATCCATCATAGATATCCAAAATATCCCCACGATGGCTATATTCCCCTGGAGACAAAACTTGAGAAACGGACTTATAGCCAATGTTGGTCAGCTGCTTGACCAAATCAGATATCTGATACTCCTCACCCACCTCAAAATCTAGGACAAACCTAGCATAGTCTCTAGGATTTGGCAGTAAAATCTTACTAGCTAAAAGACTGATGACCAGAATTCCAGTGCTATCTTCATTCAATAGAAAATTGAGACTTTCCACACGCGACAGAGATTTTTCTTGAGAGGCCACGATAAACTCTGCTCCGACGATATCATCTGCAAAGAACTGATAAACTTGGTCATCCCCGACCAAGCTTATCAAATCACCAGCTAAGTTCTCAGCTTCATTTTGTGTAGCCGTAACAACGACCAGCTTACCTTGATTAGCCTTGAAGTTAGAAGCAATAGCCAAACTTTTAGTACTGCCAGATAAGCCCAAAACTAACTGACGATCAATTAAACCAGTCTTATCTTGCCATTCTTGAATCTGTTTATTCTGCCCAAATAGGCTTATTAATGTTTTATCTCTATTATCCATTGTATTTTTGCATTGTTTGCTCAAAATCACGAGTTTCTAGATAGAAGTTAAGGGCGTCTGCAACCTTATCCAAAGAAGCCTGCATAGTCGCATAATCATCTTGGTCAAAATGACTGAGTACATGATTAATTACGGTCATCCCAGGCTTAGGGCGACCGATGCCAATCTTAATACGGTCAAATTCCTGAGAGCCAACATGCTTGATAATACTCTTAATACCATTGTGACCACCGGCAGATCCTTTCTGACGGAAACGAATCTTACCGACCATCATATCCAAATCATCATAAATAACTACCAGATCTTTAAGCGCAAGATTGTAATAGGTCATCAAAGCATGAACAGCCTGACCGCTTTCATTCATAAAGGTCAGGGGCTTAACAAAGTAAATCTTTTCTCCATTGATAAAGCTTGAGCCAACTGCTGCCTTAAAATTTTTCTCTTCTGAAAATGTAACGTTGAGATTTTCCACAAAGCGTTCAATAGCCATAAAACCAGCATTGTGACGCGTTTTATCGTATTTTGAACCAGGATTCCCCAGTCCCACAATTAATTTTGCCATAATTTATCACTTTTCCTTAAACACACTAAAAGGACTGGAATGTGCTTCCAGCCTTATTCTTCATAAAATTATCAGACATTAAAACGAAATTCCATAATATCGCCATCTTGAACCACGTAGTCTTTACCTTCTTCACGCAAGCGACCAGCCTCTTTGACGGCTTTTTCTGAACCGTACTCAATCAGGTCATCGTAAGACATAGTAACCGCACGAATAAAGCCCTTTTCAAAATCTGAGTGGATAATACCAGCGGCTTGAGGAGCTTTGATCCCGCGCTTGAAGGTCCAAGCACGAACCTCCTTTTCACCAGCAGTGAAGTAGGTTCCAAGGCCCAATAAGTGGTAGGCAGCGCGTGTCAATTTATCCACACCGGACTCTTTCAAACCCAGATCCTCAAGAAACATAGCCTTGTCATCATCATCTAGCTCCGATATTTCTTCTTCAGCACGCGCTGAGATAACTACTACTTCGGCATTTTCAGTCGCTGCAAATTCACGAATCTGTTTGACATACCCTATCTCGTCCGGATTAGCTACCTTATCTTCATCGACATTTGCCACATAAAGCACTGGCTTAGTCGTCAAAAGGAAAAGTTGTTTGACAATCTTTTCTTCTTCCTCAGTAAAATTGATGGTACGCGCAGATCTACCATCCTCAAGAACAGGTTTGATTTTCTCAAGAACGGCAAATTCTGCCATAGAATCTTTATCTTTTTGCGTACGTGCAACCTTTTCCACACGCGCATAGCGTTTGTTGACAGATTCAAGATCAGCCAGAATCAACTCTAAATTGATAGTATCAATATCTGCAATTGGATCTACAAAGGCATCTTCACGACCTTGCTCCCGCATAACATTTTCATCATCAAAGGCACGGACCACATGAACAATGGCATCTACCTCACGAATATTGGCCAAGAATTTATTTCCCAGACCTTCACCTTTAGAAGCTCCTTTTACAATCCCCGCAATATCGGTAAACTCAAAAGTTGTTGGTACCGTCTTTTGAGGAGTAATCATCTCTGTCAACTTCTGTAAACGCTCGTCTGGTACTTCTACCATCCCTACATTTGGATCAATCGTCGCAAATGGGTAGTTAGCAGACTCTGCACCTGCTTTGGTAATTGCATTAAAAAGAGTTGATTTACCAACGTTTGGTAAACCAACAATACCTGCTGTTAAAGCCATTTATATAGTCTCCATTACATCTTTCGTCCTGACTATTATAGCAGAAAATCAAAGAAAAAGCTTGTCTAGTGACAAGCAATTTATAAGAAAATGAATAATAAAGGGACAGCAGCTAGTAGTACCCACCAATATTCTGAAAGTAAATCAACAATAATCGTCAAACCATCTCTTTTCTCATATTTTCCAGTTTCAGGATTGATGACATACTCACGACCTTTTAATAAATGTAAATCGCCATCATCTTCGTCTATTTGAAAAGTGGATTGCTGCTTTCCTTTAACTAACTCATCTAGGTTAACATTCAGAATTTCTGATAACTTGACTAGATTCTCCAAATCAAGTGTTGCATCACCATTTTCCCATTTGGCGGTAAGACAGAAATCTATGATTTCGTCGTCGCACCCCCGCAAGGCTGATTAGAATGGTCACGAGAGAAGCGAAGGGAACATTCAATCAGCTACTGCGAAGACAGCTTGATGAGAAATAAAGAGTTGTTGTGCTAATTCTTCTTGCGAAATGTTTTTTCTTGCCGAATTTTTTTGAGCTGTTCTGCAAACATGGTCATCACCGTAACCACCCTTCTTTTTTCTAGTCTCATTATACTAAAAATATTAGAGTAGATTAGCACTTTTTATCGCAACTAACCGTTGCATAATTGCTAGAAAAATGATGTTCATAAATTTTTCAAGGTTGCATCCCATTAAAAAGACAGTTAAAAGTCAACTTTACATCAGACTTTCTACAGTTGCAAGACTTTTTTCATCTTCCGCTCAAAATCATGTCTGCTCATCATGACAACATGGTCACAATTGGTGCAGTGAATTTTGATATCAGCTCCAATGCGTGTAATTTCCCATTCATTAGCCTTTTTACCAGTTGACTTGATGGTACAGGCATGAGGTTTTTTCATCTCAACCAAAGAACCTACTTGATACATAGACACCTCCAAAATCTCTAAATAGTAGCCCTATTATAACCAAAAAGCTCCAGCCTGACAAACTCAGTAAAACACTGAGCACTTCCCGAAGATTATGAAAAAGACACGTCCATTCTGCGATATGCAATAAGCTAGAAGGGCGGGTTCTAGGGCATCGGAGTCGCCCTAGGGAAAGTTTATTGACATAAAAAGAAAGAACCCAGTAAAACACTGAGCACTTCCCGGAGATTATGAAAAAGAAAAGTTTATTTAGGATTGACTATAGTATAGCCTAAACCACTTAAAATTAGCTTAAAATTTCCTGATTTTTTAATTTGTTCGAACTGGGGTAATCAGCTGGATGAAGTTTTCACTATCATCACCTGGCGTTAGGGTGAAAGGACGCACTGGTGAGATAAAGCGAATACGTACAGTTTCACTCTGTAAAGCTTTTAGAGCTTCAATCAGATAAGTTGGATTGAAACTAATAGTCAAATCACTACCGCTAGTTTCCAGAGTATCAATTTCTTCATTGACCTTTCCGACCTCCGGTGAGTTAACATGAGCTGAAACTGTACCATTAGCAATTTCTAGCTTAACTGTTCCATTTTGGGTCGCATTAGAAATCAAATGGGCCCGCTCCATAGCTGAACGAAGAGTATGGGTATCAAAGAGAATTTCCGTTTCAAATTCACTGACTAAGAGGCGATCAGTATCTGGATAAGCCCCTTCAAGCATACGCGCATAGAAGCTAATATTTTCACTTCTAAAGAGAATCTGGCTGCCAGATAAGAAGACTTCAACTGTTTCTATATCATCTGTAAAAACCGATGAGAATTCACGAAGGGAGCGACTCGGAAGGACAACATCAAAGTCATCACCTGCATTTTCCAAAACAAGTTTACGCTGACTCATACGATGAGAATCTGTTGCGACAGCCTTAAAATTTTGGTGATCTGTCAGCACCAAATGAATCCCTGTTAAAATGGGACGACTTTCTTGTGTACTAGCAGCAAATGCTGTTTCAGCAATTAAAGTTTTCAGCACCTTTGTATCAAAAATCAAGGGATTGCTAGTAGGAACCTCTTGGAGACGAGGATACTGCTCAACATCTTTTCCTTTAAGGGTAATTTCTGACTTTCCACTAGTTAGCACCACTTGGTGGTGGTCAATCTCTTTAAAATCAAGACTGACATCTGGCAAACTCGAAACAATATTGATAAAGAAATTTGCCTCAAGCAAAATACTACCAGTTTCTGTAATTAAAAGTCCTGCATTATCATTTGTACTAGCAATAGAATTTTCAATAGAAATTTGTCCATTAGAACCTGTAAGCGTAATGCCAGCAGTAGTAACATCGATTTTTATACTGGATAAAATAGGGATAGCATTTTTAGAACTGATAGCTCGTTTAGTTGCATTAAGAGCTTGTAAGAAAAAAGCTTTATTGATTGAGAAGTTAATCATGATGACTCCTTTATATTTATAAGTATTAGTTTAGTAGTAGTAGTAGGTCTTGTTTATAGGGTGGAAAAATATAGACAAGCCATAGGGCATAAGGCATACAGCTTGTGCACAACCTGTGGATAAATCTCTTAAAAAAGCTTTATCTATCCACAAGTCTATTTGATCTTATTTTTAATGGTATCAATCTCAATACGCAGACTGTCATCTTGAGCAATAATGTTCTTAATTTTATTATAAGCATGAAGGACGGTTGAATGGTCACGTCCGCCAAACTCTTTACCAATTTTTGGTAGACTGTTGTCGGTCATCTCCCGCGCTAAATACATAGCAACCTGACGAGCTAAGACGATATTTTGATTACGCTTAGTTGACTTGATTTCCTTAACAGTTACACCGTAAAATTTGCTAACCTGACTTTGGATTTCTTCGATAGAGACAATATTGATAATTGGTGCATCCTGTTTGCGGGCTCGAATAGCTTCTGCTGCCAGATCTACTGTAATAACATTAGCCTGCTTGAAAGTGGCAACCAAATTGATATCCTTAAGAGCACCTTCTAAATCACGAACATTAGAGTCGAACTGACCAGCCAGATACTCAATTGTATCTTGTGAAAAAGTATAAGGATAGCCCTGTTCAAGAATCTTATTAGTCAAAATAGCAATCCTAGTTTCGTAGTCTGGTGGCGTGATATCAACTGTCAATCCCCATTTAAAGCGTGTAACCAAACGTTCTTCAAGATTATTGAGATGGTCGGGTGTTCGGTCGCTGGTCAGAACAATTTGCTTATTGTTAGCATGGAGGGCATTAAATGTATTGAAAAATTCTTCCTGTGTCCCCTCTAAGGTTTTTTTAGCCAAAGACTGAATATCATCAATAAGGAGAACATCAAGGCTGCGGAAATTTTCTTTGAGCTCTTCCATAGATTCTAAGCGAATATGAGTGACGAACTCATTAATGAAGTTTTCTGCTGTAATATAGCGAACCCGCGCATTGGGATTATTTTCCAAAACCGTGTTGCCAATAGCATTGAGCAGGTGAGTCTTCCCAAGTCCTGGACCACCCCAGATGAAAAGGGGATTATAGGTCGTCCCAGGGCTATTAGCAACAGCAATAGAAGCCGCTTTAGCCCACTTGTTTTCATCCCCTTGGATAAAATTATCAAATTGATATTTAGAATTTAAATTAGAAGAGACAGAAAGGTCCTGAGTAGCTTGGTTATTATTTTCTTGATAGTTGGTCTCTTGTCCATTACTACCAGCCTGAATATTGTTAATTTCTGCACTTTCAAAAATGTACTGGGCGTTAATCTGGGTGTTAAATACTTCAAAGCCAGCCGTAATCAAAACTTGTTGAAGGTTTTTTTCCCAAAATAATTCCTTCATGCGATCGATATAAATAATAGCTGTATCATTTTCAACTCGGATCAATTGAGCATCAAGAACGAAATACTCAAATGTCGCTTGAGTAAGATGTTCTCGAGCTAACTCAAAAACTCTATTCCAAAAAATCTGCTCATTTTCGGTCATAGATTTCTCCTTTGCTTGATAATAAGGACTTCTCCTGTTTTCCTAGTTTAATCTCGTACCGTATTTTAACATAAAAACTATAAGTTTTCCACAGGGGTGATAAAAACAATTCACATTGTTCAAAGAAGTTTTCCACAAGTTGTGGAAACACAGTGAACTCCCCATAAAATAGGCTTTTTTGTCCACTAAATAGTGTGGAAAAAGCAAGCAGGGATGAAAGCTTTTTACACAATCTATTTCAGTCTGTTGATAATTCTGTTGAAATCGTCTTGGGATGAAAAATTGATAGAAAGTTTTCCTGAGTTCTTTGCTGTCATTGTAATAGTGACAGGTGTTCCCAAAGTGCGTGTCAATTCTTTTTCTAAATCTTCTTTAAAAAGATCTTTTGCAGAATTTGAAGGTTTTCCCTTATCCTTAGGTGAGGGTTTTAATTGTCTTTCTAGAGAACGGACAGACAATCCCTGTTTCTGGATAGTTACTAACCAGGCTTCTTGGTCAGCTTGACTGAGACCAAGTAGCAGACGAGCGTGACCTGAAGAAATGTGCCCCTCCTCTAACGCGCTTTTAGCCTTATCAGATAAATTAAGCAGCCGCAGAACATTTGTAATGTAGGGCCTTGATTTTCCCATATAGTTAGCAATATCTTCGTGTGTCATCTGATTGGTTGCTAACAGATTCTGATAAGCTTTAGCTTCCTCAATTGGATTAAGATCAGAGCGTTGTAAGTTTTCAATAATAGCCTGAATACGACTATCCTGATCCGAAAGTTCTTTGACAATAGCTGGCATCATCTCTAATCCAGCTAATTGACAGGCTCTAAAACGTCTCTCACCAGCGATTAATTCATAACCAAAAACAGGAGATTTACGGACAATAATAGGCTGAATTAAACCATTCTCCTTGATAGACTGAGCCAGTTCTCCTAATTCCTCTTGATTAAAGTGTAGGCGTGGTTGAAAAGGATTGGGAGAAATATCACTCAGCCTAATGTTTTTCAATTCTTCTGCCATGGTATTCCTTTCACAAGTTATACAGCTTAAGGGCTGCAATTATATTAAAGATAAAGCGTATAAGTTTGAAGATAAGCTTTCCGAGTTCTAATTTTATGCTATTAATTACTAGGAAGGTGAAATAGAGGTCGAAAAGTAAACAACTGAATCGTTTCTTCACAATATTTTAGCAAGTTTTATTCATAAAAAGAGAAGGCTAGGCATATTTGCCCAGCCCCATCTAAAACTACTGTTAAATTAATAAGAATACTAATGGCCTTAATCTCATTACTCATCTTCAGATGAAGAATCAAGATCTTGGCTGGTTTTATTCAGCTTAATATCAGTTGTCTTTTTATCACCATCACGGTAGAAGGTAAGTGTAACAGTATCTCCAACCTTGTGCTTATATAGTTCTTCTTGGAGTTCAGCAACCGTTTTAACCTCTTTGTCATCAATTTTTGTGATCACATCATATTCTTTCAATTTACCATCTGATGGCATGCCTTCCTGAACAGAACCAACAACAACCCCTGTAGAGACTTCATCAGGAACATCAACCCTAGCTCTAGCTGATTCACTTGCTGATCCTAAATCAGCCATAGTAATACCAAGAGCTGGACGAACAACTTTTCCATCTTTTTCCAGCTGGTTGATAGTTTTTATAGCATCGTTAGCAGGAATCGCAAACCCTAAACCTTCAACGCCTTCAACGTTAATTTTACTCGATGTGATGCCAATAACCTGACCTTCAATGTTGATAAGGGCTCCGCCTGAATTACCTGGGTTGATAGCGGCATCAGTTTGAATTGCTTTAGTATGGATAGTAGAGCCATCTTCAGCCTGTAGAGTGACATTACGATCCAAGCTAGAAACAATTCCTTGGGTTGCACTGTTGGCTAATTCGGAATCTACTGGACTACCGATAGCGATAGCAGTTTCTCCCACTTTGATTGAAGATGAATCTGCAAATTCAGCCATTTTGGAAACATCCTTGGCTTTTACCTTGATAACCGCCAAATCAGAATAAGTGTCAGAACCTACTAGTTCAGCCTTAATAGAATTTTTTGTATCTTTTTCTTTTCCTCGCAAAATAGTCAATTTCTCAGCACCGGTCACAACATGGGCGTTAGTGACAATATAAGCATCGTCGCCGTCTTTCTTATAAACAACACCAGAACCTTGACTTAAGGGAGCTAAACCATTTTCATCAACTTCAAGCCCAGAAGCTCGCACAGCATCTTCTGTCTCAGCATCGGGAACTTCCTGATAGTTAACAACGGTTACTATAGCATCCTTAGTTTTATTGATGGCTTTTGTCACATCAGATGAATTATCATATTGAACATTGCTCTTTACAGTTGGATTAAATGAAGATGTGACCCCGTTGAGCTTTAGAACAAGCAGAGAAGCCAGCAAGCCCCCTAAAAATCCAGCTAACAATATAAAAACAGGTTGAAACCACTTTTTCCAGTCAAATTTTTTCAATGGGAAAACCTCCTAAGCGCTCTTACTTATATTTATACTTTCCTACTATACCCTATTGTTTTGGAAAAATCAAGAATCCACAGCTTGTGGATAAGTTTGTTGAAAGGATTATAAAAGGCTTTTAAATAAGCAAGTTTAAGGGAAAAAATCTTGTGGAAAACTTGTGAATGAAAGTGATATGATATAATAATGTTATGAAAGTGAAAGTTATTACTGTGGGAAAACTCAAAGAAACTTATCTTAAAGATGGGATAGCTGAATATCGAAAACGCTTAAACCGTTTTAGTAAAATTGAGCTTATTGAACTTCCTGACGAGAGGATACCTGATAAAGCTAGCTCGGCTGAAATCAAGCAAATATTGGAAAAAGAAGCTGAGCGTATTATGACTAAAGTAGCTGAACGTGATTTTGTGATTGCTTTAGCCATTGAAGGGGACGAATGGTCTTCAGAAGAATTTTCCCAAAAATTGGCTGACACAGCCTTGAGAGGATATTCAGATTTCACGTTTATCATAGGTGGTAGTTTAGGCTTAGCTAACCGTGTGAAAAAACGAGCAAATCTGTTGATGAGTTTTGGAAAGTTGACTCTGCCCCACCAACTAATGCGTCTGATTCTCATGGAGCAAATCTACCGTGCTTTTATGATTCAAGCAGGCAGCCCCTATCATAAGTAAACAGCGTTTATTCTGCCATTCCTTAGTAAAGTTGAAGTCTAATGTAAGAGCCATTAAGAAGCAATAATTAAAATAAGCTTATAAGGAAAATCAGATTAATCCTACAAAGCCAGAATTTTCGATCAAACTTTATTAAGTTTAACACATGTAGCAACTTGTTTATCATATTGACAGTAGGAGTTGTATTTTGATAGAATAAGAAAGAATTGGTTCCATAGCTCAGCTGGATAGAGCATTCGCCTTCTAAGCGAACGGTCGCAGGTTCGAATCCTGCTGGAATCATCGTTTTGTGTAAGCATTCAGATCTAGTAAAGGCTGTTTTTTAATTTACGCAGAAGAGGTTAACTTAAGTTTTCGTCTAGCTCCTTAGTGAGAGGCTTTTCTCCAGCGTTTAGTAGTTTAAGGAATTTATAAAATAAAAATAGAAAATACTATTGACAGCTCACAAAGAGTAAGGTATACTATCTAAAGTCTGGTCCGTTGGTCAAGGGGTTAAGACACCGCCTTTTCACGGCGGTAACACGGGTTCGAATCCCGTACGGACTATGATAAGACTTAAGGGCTGCCCTCTAGGCAGCTTTTTAAAACATTATAAAAAATAAAAGCTTCTGGTAATTAATCTCCAGAAGCTTTTATTTTTTCTCAGACCAGAAATATCGGCTACTGCTATAGCCAATAAACAGTAGGAAACCTAATAAAGAGAGAAAACTGGCTATTTTAAAGCCATTAGGCAGGTAGTTGAGCTCAACCTTTCCTTTACCAGCCGGCACATCTATAGCCATAAAGCCTTTTTGCACCCTACGAATTTTAGCTCTGTGTCCATTGACCTTTGCTGTCCACCCCTTGTCGTAAGGAAGAGTGAAAAAGAGAGAGCCGGCTTTCTTAGCAGAATATTTCGCATGGACCTGATTGCCACTAGTTCTTACAGAGACCTTTCTATTATTAATAGTCGTCATAGCCCTCTGATAGGCTCTAGTATCAAGACCATAAAAGGTCGGTGTTTCAAAAGAAATTTGATTATTTTCAGGGAAGGTCAAAGTTACCGTAAGCTCAGTAGGTTTATTAAAATAGCCCAAATCAAAAAAGCTGTAAGCATTATCGGTTGTGTAAATATGATCTTTACCATTGACAGTAACAGTAAGGGATGATGTGGCGTCATTGCTAAAACTCAGATTAGGAATGCTGATATAGACCTGCTGATTTGGGATAGTTTGAACTTTGTAAGTAACAGCCTTTGTCTGTTCAGTTCCTGTTTCTAAATTGATACGATTATTGAAATTGGGGTGAACAGCATCGGTAGCGGATTGACTTGACAAATGTGTAAAGTACTGTTGATGAAGGCCACTCAAATGATTTAATAATAAAGCTTGGTTATCTAATGTATTGACAGTAAAAGGAAGATCCTTGTAGACACCTTTAGTAAGAATAGCCATCTGACTAGCATTTTTATTTTTATACAGTGTTAAAAGTCCAGAATTAGCGACTGATGTAAAACCGTATTTATCGATATCTTCTGCTGATAAGTTATAAGTAATATTAAATAAACTGTCAGCGATAATGGTATTGTTTTGGTAACGTAAGTTGAGATTCGTACCCGTTGACTGGAAACCCAAACGATCTAAAGTACTGCTGGAAGCTGTATTTCTGATAGAAGAAAACTGGGAAATACCGTTGTAATTAAATTTCATACTATCATTACCAGTCTGTGGCATGGTACGCTCCAGTCTAAAAAAGGTTTTCTTATCACTTTTAGCTTTTTTGACAAGACTAGTGATTTCTGTCTGTTCGCGGTTATATCCTTCGCGGGAAGGAAAAATCCATTCGTCACCCAAGCTAGTTACTTGATAATAGGAATTGAGTCCAATTTCAAAAGTAGAAAAGAGCAGAGTAAAGAGAATAAAAGCCAAGGTGCTTAACTGTTTTCTATTGAAAGACAGCAAAATAACTGCATAAGCTAGAAGGAAAGCAAGTGTCAAGATAAGGTTGACAGGTTTTAAAAAATGATAATGGGTTGTGTAAAGGAAGGTTAAGACAAAACCACTAGCTAAGGCAGAAAAAGTAACAATCAGAAAATTAGGTTGAAACTCTTTAATATGTGATAGACTTTCAGCAGCCATTAGGATGATTAAAAGAGAAAAGAGCCAGGCATAGCGATGCAAGAACATATTCGGCGTATGCATTCCCTGCCAGATTAAATCCAGTGGGCTAAGATAAAAACTAGCGACCATAAAACCTAACAATAATCCATAAGCTAGTTTAACTGGCCACTTGAGTGTTCGTAGGCTAAAGAAAATGAGAGCGAGGGATAAAGGGAAAAGTCCTACATAAATCATTGGAATAGCGCCAAACTTAGTCGTATCATAGGCACCGACAAAATTTTTAGCAAAAATATCAAAGAACCATACCTTTTCAGATAAGAGACTATTAAATTGAGAAAACTCCTCACCGTGAGTTGACAGGTCCAAATAGCTCGGTAACAGCATAATAGAAGCGGTCAAACCCGATAGTATTGACACAACTGTAAAGTCTAAAAATTTTCTAAAGACTAACTTCCAACGAAAATCTCGACTAAGTTGAACCAGAAAATAGAGTGTCAGGAATATGGCCATCATAAAACCAAAATAATAATTTTGGATAAAGAGTAAACTTAGTGTCAAGTAATAAAGCCAAAATTTCTGTTTATCTAATAGGAAGTGGAGTCCCAAAATAATAAGGGGAGCAAGTATAAAAACATCCAGCCAAGTATTGATTTCAAGCTGACTAACGGCAAAACTCATCAAAGAATAGGAGCTTGATAAGCTAATAGTAAGCGCTTGTTTAATATTGACAAAGAGTTGTTTCAGTGTAAACGACATTGACAATCCGATTAATCCGAATTTTATCAAAGTAAAAAGGTAGATGGCGTCTGCCATTGATTTTACAGAAAAGAAATAATAAAACGGCGATAGAAAAGATCCTAAATAATAGCTTATTAAAGCGTAAAAATTCAGTCCCAAACCACTAGTAAAAGTGTAAAATAGGCTGTCACTGCCGTGCAAGATGTTGCGGAGTTGGGTTGCAAAAATAACATACTGATGAAAACCGTCACTTGCTAATATAGTAGTCTTACTACCCCAGTAAATTCCCTTTGACCAGAGGGCAACTAACATGATAAAAGTAGGAATTAAAAAAGATAAACTATAAAAAAGAAGGTTAACTTTATGCTTAGTAAAAAAATTTTTCATGGTATTTGAGAAAAAGAGTCTGAGACACCTACGTTTCAGACTCTGCGAATGTTGTGGATCTTACCTCTCAGCGAGATAGCATTATTGCCATAGTTCTTGGACCTTAGTCTGAACTTCTGTATTTTCAAGAAACTCATCATATGTTTCATCGATACGGTCGATAACCCCATTTCTAGAAATGACAACGACATGATTGGCTAAGGTTTGAATAAATTCATGGTCGTGACTAGCAAAGATAATGGATTCTTTGAAATCTTTGAGGCCATCATTAAGACTGGAAATGGATTCCAAGTCCAAGTGATTTGTTGGGTCATCTAAAACAAGAACATTAGATTTAAGAAGCATGAGCTTAGACAGCATCACGCGCACTTTTTCTCCCCCTGATAAAACGTTAACGGACTTATTAACTTCATCACCGGAGAAGAGCATACGTCCTAGGAAACCACGCAGGAAGGTATTATCATCTTCCTCCTTAGAAGCAAACTGGCGCAGCCACTCGAGAATAGACTCGCCAGACGCGAAGTCTTTAGAGTTATCTTTTGGCAGATAAGAGCGGCTGGTAGTGACACCCCACTTGATGGTTCCCTCATACTCAATTTCTCCCATTAGAGCTCGAATAAGGGCTGTAGTCTGGATATCGCTTTCTCCGATGAGGGCGGTCTTATCACCTGGACGTAGAATAAAGCTGATCTTATCAAGAATTTTTTCACCATCAATAGTGACAGAGAGGTTCTCAACACTCAAAAGATCATTACCAATCTCACGTTCAGACTTAAAGCTGATAAATGGATATTTACGACTAGATGGGACAATCTCTTCTAACTCAATTTTATCCAGCATCTTTTTACGGGATGTCGCTTGTTTAGATTTTGAAGCGTTAGCTGAGAAACGGGCAACAAATTCCTGCAATTCCTTAATTTTTTCCTCTGCTTTAGCATTGCGGTCAGCCTGTAGTTTTGCGGCCAGTTCAGAAGACTCCTTCCAGAAGTCATAGTTACCAACGTAAAGCTGAATCTTACCGAAGTCAAGATCAGCCATGTGGGTGCAGACCTTATTTAAAAAGTGGCGGTCGTGAGATACAACGATAACGGTATTTTCAAAATCGATTAAGAAATCTTCCAACCAAGCAATAGACTGAATATCAAGACCATTGGTCGGCTCATCCAAAAGAAGAACATCTGGCTTGCCAAAGAGAGCCTTGGCAAGGAGAACCTTAACCTTGTCTCCATTACTAAGCTCGCTCATATTTTGGTAGTGAAGCTCTTCAAGAATATTGAGATTTTGCAGGAGTTGAGAGGCTTCACTCTCAGCTTCCCAGCCGCCTAATTCAGCAAAAACACCTTCAAGCTCGGCAGCACGAACCCCATCTTCTTCGGAAAAATCGGCCTTCATATAAATGGCATCCTTCTCCTTCATAACCTTATAGAGCTGCTCATTTCCCATGATAACAACATCAATAACGCGCTCTTCTTCGTAGTCAAAATGGTTTTGACGAAGGACAGATAGACGCTCATCTGGGCCGAGCGTCACGTGGCCGGTTGTTGGCTCAATGTCACCAGCCAAGATTTTTAGGAAGGTGGATTTCCCAGCACCGTTGGCTCCGATTAATCCATAAGTGTTGCCAGCTGTAAAGTTGATATTGACATCATCAAAAAGCTTGCGGTCGCTAAAGCGCAGTGAAATATTTGAAACTGTGAGCAATGAAACTACCTCTTTATCTTCTATAAACTGTCTTTCATTCTACTAGAAATAGGCCGATTTTTCAAACTAAAGCCGTTTATCTAAAATAAGTTAAAAGAAAGCTTTAGTAAGGAATTCTTGGAAAAGCAGCTGGTAAAGACTTCTGCATAAGAGCTACGTGTCCAACAAGATTTATGATATAATTTAAAGAGCTATTCAAACAAAAACTAGGGGTAAAATAATGACGAAACCAATTATTCTGACAGGCGATCGGCCGACAGGTAAACTTCACATTGGACACTATGTAGGTAGTTTGCAGAACCGTGTTCAACTGCAAAATCAAGGTAAGTATAAAATGTTTGTCTTCTTGGCGGATCAGCAGGCTTTAACAGATCACGCAAAAGATCCGCAAACAATCGTTGATTCTATCGGTAATGTAGCTTTAGACTATTTGGCAGCAGGACTTAATCCTGAACAATCGACAATTTTTATTCAAAGTCAGATTCCGGAGTTAGCCGAATTAACCATGTATTACATGAATCTGGTGTCTTTAGCCCGTCTAGAGCGCAATCCTACTGTCAAAACAGAGATTGCACAAAAAGAATTTGGTGAATCCATTCCTACAGGCTTTTTGGTTTATCCTATTGCACAGGCAGCAGATATTACGGCCTTTAAGGCGAATTTTGTTCCTGTTGGTAATGATCAAAAGCCCATGATTGAACAGACCCGCGAAATTGTGCGTAGTTTTAATCATGCTTATAATACTGATGTTCTGGTCGAACCAGAAGGCATCTATCCTGAAAATGAGTCGGCGGGTCGCCTGCCAGGCCTTGATGGCAATGCCAAAATGTCCAAGTCTTTAGGCAACGGGATTTATCTAGCTGATGACGCAGACACACTCAAGAAAAAAGTCATGAGTATGTATACTGATCCCAATCATATAAAAATTGAAGATCCTGGAAAGATCGAAGGGAATATGGTCTTCCATTATTTAGATGTCTTTGGACGTGAGGAAGATCAAGCAGATATTAAGGCTATGAAAGACCATTATCAACGTGGTGGCTTAGGTGATGTCAAAACAAAACGTTACCTTTTAGAAATCTTGGAGCGTGAGCTAGGGCCTATTCGTGAACGCCGCTCGGAGCTCGCAAAGGATATGGGCGAGGTCTATCGCATGTTAGAAAAAGGAAGCCAAGCAGCCCGTCAAACTGCTGCCCAAACCTTAGATGATGTTAAGTCAGCCATGGGGTTAAAATACTTTTAAACTTTAATTGAATTCAAGCTCTTTTTGAGCCTTGGGTTCTTTTTATTTTCATAAAATTTTGCGCCGATTGTTATTGACAAAAATTTTTAGCATGATATGATTATATACTAATAATAAGAGCTCTTGAGGCTAAATATCTTATAGAAAAGAGGATGGATTTGATGTCAAATTGGGACACTAAATTTTTGAAAAAAGGCTATACCTTCGATGATGTTTTGCTTATTCCGGCAGAAAGTCATGTACTTCCAAATGAAGTTAATATGCAGACGAAACTGGCAGCGAATTTGACATTAAACATTCCTATCATTACTGCTGCCATGGACACTGTAACTGAAAGCGGTATGGCTATTGCTATGGCGCGTGCTGGGGGCTTGGGTGTAATCCATAAAAATATGTCAATCGAAGCTCAGGCTGAAGAAGTCCGTAAGGTAAAACGTTCAGAAAATGGCGTCATCATTGACCCATTCTTCCTAACACCAGAGCATACTGTTGCAGAAGCAGATGAATTGATGGGGCGTTATCGCATTTCTGGTGTTCCAGTTGTAGAAACTCTGGA
This sequence comes from Streptococcus sp. ELY_137, assembly GCF_058314515.1. Taxonomy (NCBI): domain Bacteria; kingdom Bacillati; phylum Bacillota; class Bacilli; order Lactobacillales; family Streptococcaceae; genus Streptococcus; species Streptococcus sp. ELY_137. The sequence goes on along the minus strand of NZ_JBZFUL010000013.1, from coordinate 28,221 downwards.
AAATCGTAAATTAGTCGGTATTCTTACCAACCGTGATATGCGTTTTATTTCTGATTATAGCCAGCCGATCAAGACTTACATGACTAGTGACAATCTAGTGACGGCTCCAGTAGGCACGGATCTAAAGACAGCTGAAGCTATCCTACAACAACATCGCATTGAGAAATTACCTTTGGTTGACGATAACGGTCGTTTATCTGGTTTGATTACCATCAAAGATATTGAAAAAGTTATTGAGTTTCCTAATGCTGCCAAGGATGAATTTGGTCGCCTCTTAGTAGCGGCTGCAGTCGGTGTTACTTCAGATACGTTTGAGCGGGCAACAGCTCTCTTTGAAGCTGGTGCAGATGCCATTGTTATTGACACAGCTCATGGTCACTCAGCTGGTGTTCTTCGCAAAATTGCTGAGATCCGCTCAACCTTCCCAGATAAGACCTTGATTGCTGGTAATATTGCAACTGCTGAAGGAGCGCGTGCCCTCTATGAAGCAGGTATCGATGTGGTTAAGGTAGGTATCGGCCCAGGTTCAATCTGTACAACCCGTGTTGTAGCCGGTGTTGGTGTTCCTCAAATCACTGCTATCTACGATGCAGCTGGTGTTGCTCGTGAATACGGTAAGACGATTATTGCTGACGGTGGTATCAAGTATTCTGGTGATATCGTCAAAGCCCTAGCTGCTGGTGGCCATGCTGTCATGCTTGGTTCCATGCTGGCAGGTACCGATGAAGCTCCTGGTGAAACAGAAATCTTCCAAGGACGTAAATTCAAGACTTACCGTGGTATGGGATCTGTTGCTGCTATGAAGAAGGGATCTAGCGACCGCTACTTCCAAGGTTCTGTTAATGAAGCTAATAAGCTTGTTCCAGAAGGAATTGAAGGCCGTGTAGCTTATAAAGGTGCTGCTGCTGACATTGCCTTCCAATTGGTCGGTGGTATTAAGTCAGGCATGGGCTACACTGGTGCTGCAGATATTCCAGCCCTTCACGATAAAGCCCAATTTATCGAAATGTCAGGTGCTGGTCTAATCGAAAGCCATCCTCACGATGTGCAAATTACCAATGAAGCTCCAAACTACTCTGTTCAATAAAAAATATAAGAGTATAAAAATAAAAACTGGTAGACAATTAAAAACCGAGTTTAAGGATCAAAGGGCCTCAAACTCGGTTTTCTATTTTTCTGGAATTCCTTATTTAGATTTTTGGATAGGTTATGACATTAAGTAATAAAGTATTTCCACAGTATCTACATTTTTAGTGTAAATATAGTTGACAGAAAGTTGACGGTTTTAAATATCGAAACAACAATATCTCCCCTAATTCTTTATATCTCCCTTATCGACTGTAAATATTTTAAGATTGTCAGGTAACTGATGAAGATGCTCTAAACTTGTCGTTGTAATAAAAGTTTGAACATTTGTCTTAATCCCTTCTAGTAATTTCAGCTGTCGATGATTATCAAGTTCACTCATGACATCATCAAGCAAAAGGATAGGCTGATCACCTGTTGCTGCCTTGATGAGCTCAATTTCTGCCATCTTTACTGACAGTATCAAACTGCGCTGCTGCCCTTGGCTACCAAATGAAGCATTCATCCCATTGATAAAAAAAGATAGATCATCACGATGAGGGCCTACTCCAGTATTTTTTTTAAAGCTATCACGACTGAAACTTTTAGATAGCTGCTCTAAAAAACTCTGCTTAATGTCTGATTTATCTGGAATATTGACAGAAGGTTGATAGGTAATAGTAAGGTCTTCTAACTGGTTAGAAATCGTATAGTGATGTTTGCTGGCTTCTTGTTCCAAATCCTGTATAAATTTGAAGCGATGTTCCATAACCTTACTGCCATAGTCAGTTAATTGCTCGTCAATAACAGCCAGATAATCTTTATCAATCTTTTCAGCTGATTTAAGGTAAGCATTGCGTTGCTTCAACACATGATTGTAATTGGATAAATCTGAGAGGTAAATAGGTCTTATCTGCCCCAAATCAATATCTAAAAATTTACGCCTCAGACTAGGTGCTCCCTTTACAAGCTGTAAATCTTCAGGTGCAAAAAGAACAACAGTCATATGTCCGACATAATCGGACAGTTTAGTCTGCTTGAGATAGTTAACCTTAGTTGTCCGCCCTTTGTCAGATAAATTGATTTCTAAAGGAAGTTTTCCGCTTGTTCGTCTCAAAAGTCCTGAAACTGACAGTTCATTGGCCTGAAAATTGATGAGCTCTTTGTCTGAACGCGTTCGATGGCTGCGTGTTAGAGCTAAAAAATAAATAGCTTCGAGAAAATTCGTCTTTCCTTGGGCATTTTGACCCACAAAAACATTTAGGTTACTGGAGAATTCTGCAGTTACATCTTGATAGTTTCGAAAATTTTTAAGTGCAATAGATTCGAGCCACATCTTTAAGTCCCCGGAAATTTTACAGGTCCCCGGCCTGTAGGCTGCGTCTGTCCCCGCTTTTCTTGCTTTTTGTTCATCTTTTTAACTATAGCAGCGACACGCTCTTTTTCTGCTTGTTCTTCTTGATGTTGAGCCAACTCTTTAGAATTAGGAGCAACTAGATTAATTGTTAATTGACGACTGGGAATCTCAATTTTATCTCCAACCCTTAACTTTTTACGGCGGCGCTTCTCATCTTCACCGTTAAAGAGGACGGTAGTATCAGCTAAGAAAGATTTGACAGCACCACCACTGGAAATAACCCGTAAATCTTTCAACAGGGACTGTAAAAGAATATAGTCTTCAAAGAGTTTGTATTCCATACCCACCTCAACTTTCTAATGAGAATATTATAGCATAAAATGCTATAATTTAAGTCAATAACTAACTTAGAGGAAAGCAGATGAAACTAGTTGATGGTGTTAATTTACACCTCATTAAGACGGATAAATTTAAAACCAATCATATTACCCTACGCTTTACAGGTAAACGCCAAAAAGAAACTATTGCCCGCCGCGTATTAGTTGCACAGATGCTGGCTTTAGCAAACGAGACCTACCCAAGTTATCGAGCCTTTAAAAGGGCTTTAGCTGATTTATACGGTGCTAGTGTATCAACGAGTGTGTCAACTAAGGGTAAGGCTCATATCGTTGACATTGATATTGAATTTTTGAGCAGTCGCTTTACTTTGAATAAGGAAGAATTGTTGGATAAAATCTTTGACATTCTTTACAGCATTCTTTACAGACCCTTGATTAGTTTGGAACAATTTCAATCCAAGATTTTTGATATAGAAAAAGACAACCTTATATCCTATCTCAAGGCAGACAAGGAGGATTCTTTTTATTACAGTGAATTGAACTTGCGTAAACTTTATTTTCAAGATCCTGATTTACAGCTTTCCAAGTATAGTTCCGATGAGTTAGTTGCGCAAGAAAACTCTTTTACAGCCTATCAAGAATTGCAAAAAATGCTTAAGGAAGATCAGATTGATATTTTTGTTTTAGGTGATAGTGAGGGTTATGCTATTGTAGATAAACTCAATCAATTTCCTTTTAAAGAAAGACAGCTTTACACCTATGTCAACTACCAAGAAGAAAAGCGAGAGGTAACGACAGAAAAAATAGAACGGCGTTTAGATAACCAATCTGTTTTACAATTAGGTTATCATCTTCCTGTTCATTATGGGGATAAAGACTATCCAGCTGCCCAGATTTTAAATGGCATGTTAGGGGCCTATGCTCACTCGCGACTTTTCACAGAAGTGAGGGAAAAAGCAGGCTTAGTTTACACGATAGCCAGTGACTTAGATGGTTATACAGGATTACTACAGATTTACGCCGGAGTTGATAAGTCTGATCGTGAAAAGGTGCTGGCTCTTATCAATAAACAGTGGCATGACTTTAAATTAGGCCGTTTTTCAAGTCATTTGCTAGAACAGACTAAAGAATTTCTGCAAATCCAATCCCAGTTGGCAGCAGATGATCCCAAAATCCTAATTGAAAGAACTTATAATGAGACAGTTGTTTTGAGTAAACAAGTTAACTTTACAAAGTGGCTTCAGGCTGTAAAGAAAGTATCCAAAGCTGATATTGTACACCTAGCGAGGAAAACCCATTTACAAGCTGTCTATTTTTTAGAAGGAGTTCAATGACATGCTAGAGGAGAAAAACTATCCTTGTCTTGGCGAAAGCCTGTATAGGACGACCCTCAAAAATGGCTTAAAGCTTTGCTTGCTTCCTAAACCAGGGTTTTCAGAAATGTCAGCCTTGCTGCAAGTTGATTTTGGGGCTCTCGATCCTCTCCCAATCGACGAGGAAACAGCAGACAATGGATCTCCTGCTGGACTCGCTCATTTTTTAGAACATAAACTTTTTGAACTGCCCAATCATAGGGATGCTGCTCAAAAGTTCTCTGATTTATCAGTTGAGAGTAATGCTTTTACCGGTTTTGAAAAAACAGCTTTTTATTTTACAAGTTTAGGATTCAATGGACAGGCTTTGGAATTGTTGCAAAGTTTTCCAATGACTGCAGATTTTGATCAAGAATCAGTTGATAGGGAGAAGAAAATTATCGAACAAGAGATTGACATGTATCTTGACGATGTTGACTATAAACTTTACAATTCTATTTTAGCGAATTTGTATCCAAATACTAAACTCTCTAACGATATTGCTGGCGACCGCAAGAGCCTATCAGAAATAACGTTAAATGCGCTAGAAAACAGCCATAAAGCTTATTATCATCCAGCAAACATGACCCTTTTTGTTGTTGGAAATTTTGACAAGAATATCCTGCTTACTGAGGTCGAAAAAACGCAAAGCAAGTTTACAGATAGCTTGACAAAACTTGACAAAAAACCGCTAAAATTGACAAAGAATATTAAGCGAAAATCAACCAGTTTTGATACCGCAAGACCCAAACTAGCTTTTGGTATTAGACTACCAGAATTAGCAAAAGGATCAATTCTCCGGCAAAAAGTCGGTCTGCGCCTCTTTTTCTCCCTGCTTTTTGGCTGGACCAGCAGGACCTACCAAAGTTGGTATGACCAAAAACTTATTGATGATTCCTTTGATATTGATATAGAGGTCTCCCGTCGTTTTCAATTTATTTTGCTAACAGCAGATACGCTGCAACCCATTAAATTAGTCAATCAAATTAGAGAGAGTTTGAAGCACTTCCTAATATCAGATGACATGAACCAAGAACATTTGACCTTGCTCAAGCGGGAAACTTATGGAGACTTCTTGAGGAGCTTAGATTCAATGGAGCATCTCCTTACTCAGCTGGCTGCCTATGAAACTGATGAAGAGGCTTATTTAGATTTACCCACAATTTTGAATCAGTTGACTCTGGGAGATGTTAAGCAGATTGGACAAGACCTTGTCAGGGAAATGGAAGTTTCAGAATTTACTATCTTTCCAAACTAGTTATAAAATAGTTTGAAATTTGGTATAATAAAAGGCAGTTGATTATTTTGAGGTGTTAGTATGAAGAAAAAGAGCATCGGTCAGGTTTTACGCGACGCTCGTCAAGCAAAAGATTTGACTGTAGAGCAGGTTTCAGAAGATTTGGAACTGCCTATGCAGTACATTACAGTTATGGAGCTCAACCAGTTTAAATTTGTCAGAGAAGGGCAGGTTACAGATTACCTGACTAGGTACGGTGATTATTTAGAATTAGATAGTCAACTTTTATTGGAAGGGTATCAAAATCCTGATTTTGAAATTGAAGTTGACGAAGATGAACCCCAAGAGGAAGAAGAAACAGCAGGCCAAGAGCAGGAACCTGATAAGTGGAAATGGCTCCGATCGGAGCGCTTTGATTATGTAGAAGATGATCCTAACAGAAGGCTCCCTTTAGTCATTTTGTCTTTGCTCAGTCTTCTCATGGTCGGTTTAATTGGTACAGCTGTCTATTTTCAATGGGAACAAGAAACGAGCGCAACTGCTCCTAGATCCTCTTTAAAAGCGGTGGGATCAAGCACTCAACAAACAGGACCATCAGAGTCGTCAACTTCTAGTCAATCCAGCTTGACAGCTAAGACCAGAGGTTCTTATACGACAGTGAAACTTACCGGTGATACACCCCCTAAGGTTACTATTGAGATTTCTCAAGATTTTGAGGACGAAAACCTTATCAGGGTTACCAATTCAGACCTAGATAAAAAGGGACTCGCCTTAGGTGGGGAAAATAAGAGTGTTACTGTTACATTAGCACCTAATGTTGATAAATCTGTCATTACCCTTGACAAAGTTGACCATGTAACTGTCAAGATTAATGGACAGACCCTCGATCTCTCAAACCTTAACAAAGACAATACAAACTATATTACCCTCACCCTTAACTAAGAAAGAAATTATTATGACAAAAAAAGAAAACCTTCCAAATCTTTTAACCTTAATCCGTATCATAATGATACCGATTTTCTTGCTCTTAACCTCTATTCCAAGTAACACCAAATGGCATCTTCTAGCAGCTTTGGTATTTGCAGTTGCCAGCTTTACAGATTATTTGGATGGCTATCTAGCTCGCAAATGGCAGGTTGTAACCAACTTTGGTAAATTTGCAGATCCCCTAGCCGACAAGATGTTAGTTATGTCAGCCTTCATCATGATTGTTGGGATGGACTTAGCTCCTGCTTGGATTTCGGCTATTATTATTTGCCGGGAACTGGCTGTTACAGGTCTGCGTCTTCTTCTAGTGGAGACGGGTGGGCAAGTCTTAGCCGCTGCTATGCCGGGGAAAATTAAGACAGTTACACAAATGCTAGCTATTATCCTCCTTTTGTGTCATCTATCCCTACTAGGGACTATAATGCTCTACATTGCTCTCTTCTTTACCATATATTCTGGTTATGATTACTTCAAAGGAGCGGGCTACCTTTTCAAAGATACCTTTCAGTAATTTATGACAGCGATAATCTCTCTCGAACAAGTAAGTTTTAAATACGATAAGCATCAAAACGATATTTTAAAAGACGTAACGTTTCACGTGAAACGTGGCGAATGGCTAGCTGTTGTTGGCCATAATGGTTCAGGTAAGTCAACTCTGGTTCGTCTAATTGACGGTCTCCTAGAAGCTGACTCAGGACGAATTATAATTGATGGTCAAGAATTGACAGCTGACAATGTTTGGGACTTGCGTCGCAAGATTGGTATGGTTTTTCAAAATCCTGATAATCAATTTGTTGGGGCCACTGTTGAAGATGATGTTGCTTTTGGATTGGAAAACCAAGGCCTGCCTTACCAAGAAATGAAAAAGAGAGTACAGGAAGCCTTGGAGCTAGTTGGCATGTCAGAGTTTGCCAGTCGGGAACCTGCACGCTTATCTGGCGGACAAAAGCAACGTGTGGCTATCGCTGGCATTGTAGCTATGCGGCCGGAGATACTTATCCTTGACGAAGCCACTAGTATGTTGGATCCAGAAGGCCGTCTCGATTTAATGGCTACTATCAAGATTGTTCGTGAACAGTATGGGATGACTGTTATTTCTATCACGCATGATCTTGATGAGGTTGCCTTGAGTGATAGAGTCTTGGTTATGAAATCCGGACAAGTTGAGTCAACAGCCCTGCCAACTAAATTTCTAGGAAGGGGTGAGGAGCTGGAAAGCTTAGGTATGGATAGCCCTTTTACAGCTCAGTTGTTAGCAGCCTTACAAAAGACAAAATTTGCTATTTCAAAAACTTATGCTGATGAAAGGGAATTAGGAGATGACTTATGGGAATTACTCTCAGACAAGTAGACTTCACTTACCAAGCGGGAACGCCATTTGAAGGGCGTGCCCTTTTTGATATTAATTTGAATATTAAGGATGGTTCCTATACAGCCTTTATCGGTCATACCGGCAGTGGTAAATCGACTATTATGCAGCTGCTCAATGGCCTGAACCTTCCTACTCAGGGTGAGGTTACAGTTGACGATATTGTGATTACACCGGATTCAAAAAATAAGGTTATTAAGCCTGTTCGTCAGAAAGTAGGTTTAGTCTTTCAGTTTCCTGAAAGCCAGCTTTTTGATGAAACAGTACTCAAGGATGTTGCTTTTGGTCCACAAAATTTTGGCATGGCCAAAGATCAAGCTGAACAAATCGCTGGTGAAAAGCTTCGCCAAGTCGGTATTAGTGACGATCTATTTGATAAAAATCCTTTTGATTTATCTGGAGGACAAATGCGCAGGGTAGCTATCGCCGGTATATTAGCCATGGAGCCCCAAATTTTAGTCTTAGATGAGCCGACTGCTGGCCTAGATCCTAAGGGCCGAAGAGAATTAATGGAGTTATTTGCTGAGCTCCATCACCAAGGCCAAACTATTGTTCTAGTGACCCATCTCATGGACGATGTTGCTAATTATGCTGATTTTGTCTATGTGTTAGAACAGGGACGAATAATCGCTTCTGGCCAGCCAAGCCAGATTTTTCAGAATCTCGATTTCTTGGAGAGTAAACAACTGGGTGTGCCTAAAATTACTAAATTTGCTCATGATTTAGTTCAACGAGGCTGGCAACTGGAGCATTTGCCAATAACCATCAAAGAGTTTGTGGAGGCCTTACATGGATAAGCTAATTTTAGGAAGGTACATTCCAGGTAATTCCCCTATTCATCGCTTAGATCCCCGCAGTAAGCTTCTTGCTATGTTTATCTTTATCTTGATTATTTTTTGGGCCAACAACCTAGTTACCAATCTTATTATGACTGGTTTCACTTTAAGTCTAATAGGCTTATCCCGCATGAAGCTTTCTTTTTTCTTAAATGGTTTGCAATCTATGTTTGGTATTATTCTCTTTACAACGGCCTTTCAGATGTTCTTTAATCATCAAGGGCAGCTAATTTGGCAATTTGGGATACTAAAAATAACAGACACTGGTTTTCAGACGGCAACCCTGATTTTTATGCGCTTTGTTCTGATTATCTCCTTTTCAACCCTATTGACATTGACAACAACTCCTTTGAGCCTGTCGGATGCTGTAGAATCTTTACTTAAACCACTTAAACCGTTTAAAGTTCCCGTTCATGAAATCGGCCTTATGCTTTCGCTCAGCTTACGCTTTGTGCCGACCTTAATGGATGACACCAGCCGAATCATGAAGGCCCAACGTGCCCGAGGTGTTGATTTTGGTGAGGGAAGTCTGGTTCAAAAAATTAAATCCATCATACCTATCTTGATTCCCCTCTTTGCTTCAAGTTTTAAACGGGCAGATGCGCTGGCCGTTGCCATGGAAGCGCGTGGTTATCAAGGAGGGGATGGTCGCAGCAAATACCGCCGTCTGCTGTGGCGCTGGCCGGATAGTTTAGCTATCTTTATAATGATAGGTTTGGGTCTCCTTCTCTTTTTCCTCAAGAGTTAGTTCTTAAAATATTTGTCCTAGCCCTTAAATTAAAAGTGAAACTGGAAAACTTGGGTTATTGCGCAAATAGCTCAAGATTTCCAGTTTCTTTATCAAGATTAAAAATGTCTGTAATATTTTTAATCTAAGGCTAAAACTAGGGTAACAAAAAGAGTGTATAGTATAGGGTATATTTTAAAAAAGGAGCATAATTTTTTTATGTCTACTAAATCAATTTTGAAAAATGCACTCCATTCTAAAAAATTAGCCTTGGCTAGTTTGTCGGCAGCAGCAGCATTCGGCGCAACAGCCGTTGCCCATGTTGCTCACGCTGAAACTTACACAGTCAAGGCGGGAGATACACTTTCAGCAATTGCTGAAAGTCACAATACCACTGTTGATAACTTGGCTCAAATCAATAATATTGAAAATCCAGACTACATTGTGGCTGGACAAAATATTGAAGTGTCAGGTGCTGTAGCCACAGCAGGCTCAGCAGCGGAATTGACCAGTGCTGATACAGCTGCAGCGACAAGCGAAGCGGTTGAGGCTCCAGCGGTCCAAGAGGTTGCTGATGCTTCAGTAACCAGCGAAGCCCCTGTCCAAGCTCCAGCATATGATGCAGCAGCGACAAGCGAAGTAACCCAACAAGAAGAAGTTAGTTATGCTGCTAGTGAAGCGCCGCAAGAACCAGTTGTTGAAGAGGTTCAAGCCCCAGCACCAGAAGAAGTAGCTACTCAAGAAACGACGAGCAGTGAAACTTCAACTCAAGAAACAGCCGAACAAGAAGTTCCAGTTGAAAATAGTGAGGCTCCGGCTTCTGAGGCCGTAAGCTCTGAAGAGAGCCAAGCGCCACAAGATGCGAATGCTGTTGTTAGTGAAGAAACAGCTAGCAGTGAAGCCCCGGCTTCTGAAGCAGTGTCTGAGGCCCCAGCAGCTAGCGAAGCGCCAGTACAAGAAGAAGCCCCAGCAACATCTGGTTATGCATCGAGCCTGAGTTCTGCTGATGCAGCTGCCAAAGAAGAAATTGCTCAGCGTGAATCAGGTGGTAGCTATACAGCTGAAAATGGTCAATATTACGGCCGTTACCAACTGACAAGAGATTATCTAAACAATGATTTATCAGAAGAAAACCAAGAACGTACAGCAGATAGCTACGTATCAGGCCGCTACGGTTCTTGGTCAGCAGCCCTTGACTATTGGAATGCCAACGGCTGGTATTAAAAGAAGTAGGTATTCATAAGTAGTAGAGGGATGTAACAAAGAAGCTTTAAGTTAAGAACTTAGAGCTTTTTTGTGTAAATTAATATGTAATTGTAATAATTTTAACACCAATCCAACCCATTGGTAACAAGACTGGGGTAAAATGAGAGAAAACTTGTGTAGTAAAGGAGTTATCAATGCCTAAGAGAAGAACAGACAAAACTAAATTATCTGATAGACTTGTTATTTTTACTATCTTGACGACATTTGCGGCCCTAGTCTTGGGCTTCATCTCTGAAAATAGCAAATTTTCCCTATCTGAATCCTCTTTTGCAGAGGAAGTCTCTCCCTCTGCGAACGATGAAGATGAGGACAAGAAAGCCTCTGCAGCTACTCAGCCTGCTGAAATTGCAGCTTCGACAGCAACAGCTCCTACGGCAGCCTCTCAGCCTCAAGAAGAAACTCTGGCAAATCAGCAACGGCCAGCCACTGCTGATCAAGCACAATCAGCTAACAGCAATACTCCAGCAGTAGCTGCAAGTACAGCTAATACTAATGGAGCCCGTGGATTGGCCAATGGTAACACGGCTGGTGCTGTCGGGTCTGACGCCGCATCCCAAATGGCTGCTGCAACAGGTGTTAGCCAAGCAACATGGGAATACATCATTGCGCGTGAATCCAATGGAAATCCCTACGTTTCTAATGGTTCAGGTGCTTCAGGTCTCTTTCAAACTATGCCTGGTTGGGGTTCAACTGCAACCGTCCAAGATCAAGTCAATGCTGCTATCAACGCCTACAATGCGCAAGGTATGTCAGCTTGGGGAATGTAAAAGCTCAAGGCGTATAAAAAACAAATTAGCCTTGATATGAAGCCATCCACAGCTTGTGGATGGCTTTTTATGATATACTAATAAAGCAAGGCCAAGGCCGTAAAAAGGAGTCAAAAATACATGAATAGAACGTATTTCCAACAATTGAGATCTATTATAGTAGTAGCTTTATTTTCCTTTGCCTTAATCCTCCCCCAATGGATAACCAAAGACGTTATCTTTGGGTCAGATTCTATTTTTCATTACAACCGCTTTTATGAAGCTGCTATGCAAATTAGGCATTGGAACTTCTCCTATTTCATATCTATCTATGGTTTTCAGCAATCAGGACGAATTGTCAATGCAGTCTACGGTCCTTTTTTTGCCTATTTTCAAGGAATCTTGGTACTCTTGGGCCGCTCTTGGTTTGGCTATCAGCTCCTGTCTCGCTTTATTTTAGGCCTAATAGCTGGAATGTCCATGTACAGCCTACTCAGGGCTGCCAAGGTCAAGGAAGAAATCTCCCTCCCTATTGCTTTGTTTTACCTGACAACCTTTTCCATTCAATATTGGACTATGCGTCAGGGGTTCACAAGTTGGGGAGCGGCTGTTATGCCCTTCTGTTTTATACCAGCTATTCGTTTTACCTTTTATAAAGAGCTTCACCCCCTGCAGCTGGCTTTTGCAGTCAGTCTCATTTTTCAAATTCACCTCTTAAGCACCCTCTTTCTGGTTATCATGTACCTCCCCTTCTTTACCTATGGTTTTTTCCAAAGTAAAAATAAGCTCAAGATTTTTAGGCAAGGTCTGCTATCAGTTATCTTAAGTTTAGTTTTAACAGCCAATGTTTGGGTAGCTCTTCTCTTTTTAAGGCTGGATAATAAACTATTGGACCCCTTCGTTAACGAACTAATCAACAACAATGCCATCAATACAGGTTCAAGCTATTGGATCCTAACACCGTTTCCCCTAGTCTTATTCCTGCTGGGTCAGATCGTTTATCTGCTTTGGCGCTGGACTAGTATGGCTAAGTGGAAGCGTGTCCTTCATGCAGCTTACCTACTCTTTATCATCCTGTCAACAACTATTGTTCCTTGGAAATGGCTGGTTGACAATGGTGTCAAGTTTGCCCAGCTGGTCCAGTTTCCTTTTCGCTTTTTTATCCCCGCTACTATCCTGCTTTTACTTATCGGAAGTATGACGCTTAATCGTTTTGTTAAATGGCGTAAATTGATTTCAGTCGTATTAACTCTTTTTGCCTTAATTGGTGCAGTTCAAACTGTCAATACTGCCCACAGGCAAGCTCAAGCTGCTAAGCGTTCCCGCTATGTTTTAAAACCCAACCTCCACGTTCACCCAACTGGCAGTTACCAAGACCAGTACGATGCTGTCTTCGATAGCAATCTCAATAACCTCTTAAAACGAATTGAAAAATCTACTCCGGATTATGTTCCGGTTTACAAGTCTGTCAAGGGTAATGCCTATAATGCCTATGCTGAAAAAATTATTTTTAAGAGAGACATGACCAAACGGGTTAATAACGATGGAACCCTTACCCTAAGTTGGAGTACTAAGAACAGCGAGACAGAGCTGCCTATTGTCGTTTATAAAAAGACGAGGTTAGTACTAAACCATCATGCTTTAAAACGTGATGACTACAGTCTGTCAACCTTTGGTGTTCCAAAAATAAAAAATAAATTAGGTACTAACCAATTGACAGTTAGCTTTACAGAACCAGCTTATTTCCCGCCTGTGCTGTGGTTGACAATTCTTGCTTGGCTGCTTCTAGCTAGTTACTGGCTCTATCACCGCATCAAGGGTTACAATTTCCAAATTTTGCTTTCTGACTAAATCGTGTTATAATCTTTTACGGTGCTGGCCTAGCCAGCACCGCTTTTTTCAATGTCGACCTTCAAATCGATTGTTGAATAACTAGACCCTTCAAGTCTATGTTAACCAAGAATAGTGGCTAAATTTTAGGTTACTATTTCCGATTGAGCAGGGGCCAAAAACAGCTGTATTTTAGCCTTTTTAGCCCTGAGCATCTTATATTTGATGGGAGATTATCTATGACGGATAATGCTAAAACACGTGTCGTCGTCGGGATGAGTGGCGGTGTCGATTCATCAGTAACAGCCCTCTTGCTCAAGCAGCAGGGCTATGATGTCATCGGCGTCTTCATGAAAAACTGGGACGACACAGATGAGTTCGGTGTCTGTACAGCGACCGAAGATTACAAGGACGTTGCTGCAGTTGCAGACCAGATTGGGATTCCCTACTACTCTGTCAACTTTGAAAAAGAGTACTGGGACCGTGTCTTTGAGTACTTCTTGGCCGAGTATCGTGCTGGACGTACCCCAAATCCAGACGTCATGTGCAATAAGGAAATCAAATTCAAAGCCTTCCTTGATTACGCTATGAGTCTGGGTGCCGACTACGTGGCAACTGGCCACTATGCCCAAGTTAGCCGTGACCAAGACGGCACTGTCCATATGCTGCGTGGGGCTGACAACAATAAGGACCAAACCTATTTCCTCAGCCAGCTCTCACAAGAGCAGCTGCAAAAGGTCATGTTCCCTCTAGGGCATCTTGAAAAGCCTGAAGTGCGCCGTATCGCCGAAGAAGCTGGTCTAGCGACCGCTAAAAAGAAAGACTCGACTGGTATCTGTTTCATCGGTGAAAAGAACTTTAAAGAGTTCCTAGGAAACTACTTACCAGCACAACCCGGTCGTATGATGACCGTTGATGGTCGTGATATGGGTGAGCATGCTGGTCTTATGTACTACACTATCGGCCAGCGTGGCGGTCTGGGAATCGGAGGCCAGCACGGCGGTGACAATGCCCCTTGGTTCGTTGTCGGCAAGGACTTGTCACAAAATATCCTTTATGTCGGCCAAGGTTTCTACCATGAGTCTCTCATGTCAACCTCTTTACAGGCTAGTCAAGTCCACTTCACGCGCGATATGCCTGAGGAATTCAGCTTTGAATGCACAGCTAAGTTCCGCTACCGTCAACCAGACAGTAAAGTAACTGTCAAGGTGTCAGGCGACAAGGCAGAGGTCATCTTTGATGAGCCTCAACGTGCTATTACACCAGGACAGGCCGTTGTCTTCTACGACGGTGACGAATGCCTCGGCGGCGCGATTATTGACAACGCTTATAACAATCAAGAAGTTCGTCAATACGTTTAAATAGATTCTACTCAGTCAGGTAGATTGACAAAAATAAAGATTTTGATACAATTACCCTAACAAGCATCATGATGGTCAAAGCTCATGAGAATTGTACGTTTTTTGACGTACAGTTTTCGAGAGTTTTGGCTATTTTTGTATGGAGGAAGGGAAATGAAAGTGATTTCACAGAAAATGAGAGATGTCTGTGATCTGGTAAAATGGCGATTATATAATTTTGAATACTTAGACACCTCAATGAGTAAAACATATAATGAGTTTTTAGAGAGTATTATAAAATGGGAAAATAAAAACCAAAAGTTCCCGTTATCTGGAATTAGATTTTGGTTTTACATGATTTTTATAGCGGAGTTACCCTTATCGCTCTTTTTAATCCTTACTAGAAATATTTGGATGAAAAATATAAAATTGAATAATTTTCAGGTATTTATGCATACATTTGTGTTATTATTTACCATTTATGTTATTTGGTTTCTTCTTCACAAATTACAGCAGTTAAAATTTTATTATAGTACAAGTTTATTAGAATTTCGAACTGACCTAAGTGAGGAAAAAATTAATTTACTATTGGACGAAATTGAAAACACTCAAAATGAAAAAAGAAGATATAATGCATTTTCAAGAAATTTATTTTATCTATTTGCTGGTCTGCCTCTTTTGACATTTTTTGTTGAGCTAGAAAAAGTTGATATTAATAATTTCATTATTAATAATAGATCAGAAAGACTAACGGAGTATATTTTAGTGATTTTACCAATTTTTATTATATTTTATTTCCTTACTTTACTTGTCATATCTATCAAAATGGACATAATAGATAAAAGATTTTACAAATTAAAAGTTAAAAAATATTTGATTGATTTAAAACATGGGCAGATACAACAAAAAATATATTGAGAGGTTTAAAAAATTTAAATGACACACACATTTACAGAAGAATTTGACGTTATTGTGGTCGGGGCTGGTCATGCGGGGGTAGAAGCGGCCCTAGCTGCCAGCCGTATGGGCTGCAAGACCTTGCTGGCTACCATCAACCTTGAGATGTTGGCCTTTATGCCCTGCAACCCGTCTATCGGCGGCTCTGCCAAAGGGATCGTGGTGCGTGAGATCGATGCGCTGGGCGGTGAGATGGGCAAGAATATCGATAAGACTTACATCCAGATGAAGATGCTCAATACTGGTAAGGGTCCTGCTGTTCGTGCCCTGCGTGCCCAAGCCGACAAGGCTCTCTATGCGCGTGAAATGAAGCATACGGTTGAGCAGCAGGAAAATTTAACCCTGCGCCAAAGCATGATTGATGATATCTTGGTCGAAGATGGCAAGGTTGTTGGTGTTGTCACGGCAACTGGGATCAAGTACGGTGCCAAGGCTGTTGTGGTAACAACGGGGACTGCCCTGCGTGGGGAAATCATCCTCGGGGACCTCAAGTATTCATCTGGTCCCAATAACAGCCTAGCCTCTGTAACTCTAGCTGACAACCTTAAAAAACTGGGACTCGAAATCGGACGTTTCAAAACAGGAACCCCCCCACGTGTCAAGGCCTCAACGATCAACTACGACGAAACAGAAATCCAACCCGGCGATACCACGCCTAACCACTTCTCTTTCTTGTCAAAAGATAAGGACTACCTGCAGGATCAGGTCCCTTGTTGGCTGACCTATACCAACCAGTCCAGCCATGATATTATCAATAAAAACCTCCACCGCGCTCCTATGTTTTCAGGTGTCGTCAAGGGGGTTGGACCACGCTATTGCCCATCGATCGAAGATAAGATTGTCCGCTTTGCCGACAAGGATCGCCACCAACTGTTCTTGGAGCCCGAAGGGCGCCATACAGAGGAAGTCTATGTCCAAGGTCTCTCAACCAGCCTGCCTGAAGATGTTCAGCGCGATCTTTTGCGCTCCATCAAGGGTCTCGAAAAGGCAGAGATGATGCGCACGGGCTACGCTATCGAATACGATATTGTCCTGCCTCACCAGCTGCGGGCTACTCTTGAAACCAAGCTGATTTCAGGTCTTTTTACGGCAGGTCAAACCAATGGCACCTCAGGTTATGAGGAAGCAGCCGGTCAAGGTTTGGTAGCTGGGATCAATGCGGCTCTCAAGGTGCAAGGCAAACCTGAACTTATTCTCAAGCGCAGCGATGCCTATATCGGTGTCATGATTGACGACTTAGTGACCAAGGGAACACTGGAACCCTACCGCCTCTTGACCTCACGCGCCGAGTACCGTCTGATTCTGCGCCATGACAATGCCGATATGCGTTTGACTCCAATAGGTCGTCAAGTTGGTCTGGTTGATGAAGAGCGTTGGCTCAGCTTCGAGATCAAGAAAGCGCAGTTTGACAATGAGATGACACGTCTGTCAATCCATAAACTAAAACCTGTCAAAGATACTAATCAGCAGGTTGAAGCCATGGGTTTTAAGCCCTTGACAGATGCAGTAACAGCCAAAGAGTTTATGCGCCGTCCAGAGGTCCGCTACACAGATGTCGTCAAATTCATCGGACCAGCTGCGGAGGATCTGGATGATAAACTCATCGAACTCCTAGAGACTGAAATTAAGTATGAAGGCTACATCAACAAGGCTTTGGACCAAGTCGCTAAAATGAAACGCATGGAAGAAAAGCGTATTCCTGCCAACATTGATTGGGATGATATTGACTCTATCGCTACCGAAGCTCGCCAGAAATTCAAAAAGATCAATCCTGAAACCATCGGTCAAGCCAGTCGGATTTCAGGGGTCAATCCAGCTGATATTTCCATTCTCATGGTCTACTTAGAAGGCAATCAAAAGGCTAGCCGCAAGTCCTAAATGCCCCCGCGATTTGCCTTAAAAGAAGCCTAGAATTTTAGGCTTCTTTATGATATAATATGCAGATTAAGAGGTTTAATAATGAGAAAAATTCGTTTAGAGACCATCCATCTTGTGATGATCGGTTTGATTTTCTTTGGTATCTTGGCTATCTGTGTGAGAACAATGACTTCTCAGACGTCTTTGCTGCTAGCAATTTTCCTTGTCCTCGTAGCAATGGTCGGTCTCCTTTACTACCAAAAACAGGCCTATGAGTTATCAGAGTTAGAGCAGATCGAGCGGCTTAATGACCAGACCGAACTCAGCCTCAAGTCCCTTCTGGATAAGATGCCTGTCGGTGTAGTTCAATTTGATCCGGAAACTGACGACATCGGCTGGTTCAACCCTTATGCTGAGCTTATCTTTACCAATGATGCTGGTGGTTTGGATGTAGATTTACTACGCCGCACTATCCGCGAACAGAAGGAAGGATCGGCCAATCATCGCATTCGGGTCAACAATCACACTTATGCCATCAATTTAGATCTATCAGCTGGCCTCTTTTACTTTTTTGATTCAGCCAGTGATGACACTAGCATAGATACATCTTTCAAACGCCCAGTTATTGGTATCATCTCAGTAGATAACTACGATGATATTACGACTAATTTGTCTGACAGCGATGTCGCACAAATCAATGGCTTTATTGCCAATTTTATTTCTGATTTTGCCCAGCAGCATCAGATTTATTACCGTCGCGTTAGCATGGATCGCTTTTATTTCTTCAGTGATTATAAGGTTTTATCTGCCTTGATAGAGGATAAATTCACCATGCTGGAGCATTTCCGTGAATCTGCTAAAGAGCTGGAACTCCCTTTGACCCTCAGTATGGGAATTTCCTTCGGTGAAAATAACCATCAGCAGATTGGTCAAGCAGCCCAGCAAAACCTTAATATTGCTCTCATGCGTGGTGGGGATCAGGTGGTTATCAAAGAGACTGATGAACACAAAAAAGCCCTCTATTTTGGTGGTGGAACAGTTTCTACCATTAAGCGTTCCAGAACCCGTACCCGCGCTATGATGACGGCTATTTCTGATCGAATTAAGAGTGCTGAGCAAGTCTTCATTGTCGGGCATGCCCATCTGGATATGGATGCACTGGGGGCAGCTGTTGGTATGCAGCGCTTTGCCTCAAATATTTTAGAGGCCAGCTTTGCTGTCTATGATGATACTGATATGAATACTGATATTGCTAAAGCTGTTCATAGGCTGCAAGAAGAAGGCACTACTCAGCTCTTGACAGTTGAAGAAGCTCTAGCTCACTCTAGTGAGAACGATCTCTTAATCATGGTTGACCATTCAAAAACAGCCCTGACCCTGTCTAAGGAGCTATATAACAAGTTTACAGAGGTTATCGTCGTTGATCATCATAGACGAGATGAAGACTTCCCTGATAAAGCTATCTTAACCTTTATCGAAAGCGGTGCCAGCAGCGCCAGCGAACTGGTTACCGAATTGCTGCAATTCCAAAATGGTCGTCATACTCTATCTAAGATTCAAGCCAGCCTTTTGATGGCTGGAATTATGCTGGATACCAAAAACTTCTCAACTCGTGTGACCAACCGTACCTTTGATGTCGCCAGTTACCTGCGTACTATGGGTAGTGACAGTTTGGAAATTCAAAATATTTCAGCAACAGACTTTGATGAATATCGTCAGGTCAATGAGCTGATATTAACTGGCCAATCGTATGGTAACACTATGATCATTGCTCAAGGACCAGAAGATCAGGTTTACAGCAATATCATTGCCAGTAAAGCGGCTGACACGCTCTTGTCAATGGCCAATATCGAGGCCAGCTTTGTTATCAGTAAAAATGCAGCGGGGCAGACGGCAATTTCAGCTCGTAGCCGCAATAAAATCAATGTCCAGCGTATCATGGAACAGATGGGTGGAGGCGGCCACTTTAATCTGGCTGCCTGTCAACTAGATGACAAGACTGTTAAGCAGGCCTATGCAGAATTAACTGACATTATTGATCAAATACTTGAGGAGGAAATCTGAGATGAAAGTTATTTTTCTAGCTGATGTTAAAGGTAAAGGGAAAAAAGGAGAAATTAAAGAAGTCCCAACGGGCTATGCCCAAAATTTTCTGATTAAAAAGAACCTTGCAAAAGAGGCTACTAGCCAAGCCATCAACGAATTAAAAGGTAAACAAAAATCAGAACAAAAAGCTGCCGCCGAAATTCTTGCTGAAGCAAAGGCTGTCAAAGCCCAGTTGGAAAAAGAGGCAACCCGTGTTCACTTTACCGAGAAAGTTGGACCAGATGGCCGTACTTTTGGCTCTATCACAGCTAAGAAAATTGCTGATGAGCTACAAAAGCAGTTTGATATCAAGGTTGATAAGCGTTCTATCGTGCTGGAGCATCCTATTCGTGCCGTGGGCCTAATTGAGGTGCCTGTTAAGCTCCACAAGGAAGTTGAAGCCCAGATCAAACTTAATATTGAAGAAGCTTAAGCTGCCGGTTCTGTAGAGAGAAATACGCTTGCGAAGAGCAATAGCAATTTTGAACAGTTTTGATTTTGACTTGCTCTTAGATGATGCTTGCCATTTCGTTTTAGTCTTATTCACTTATTAAACTCAGGGATTAGGGTCTTTGCTAATACCTGTGAATTGGACATCAAGTGTTAAAGCTAGTGCAGTCACTTTCCTAAAATTCTAGTCATGTTATAGATTTAATTTAATATTTTATGAAAGGGGGGTAACCGTTTATGCCAGAGACTCAAGAGCTGCGTGTGCAGCCGCAAGATTTAATTGCTGAGCAGGCTGTTCTAGGGTCTATTTTTATCAGCCCTGATAAGTTAATTTCCGTCAGGGAATATATAGAGCCCGAGGATTTTTATAAATACTCGCACAGAATTATTTTTCAGGCCATGATCAAGTTGAATGATCGTAATGATGCGATTGATGCTACAACTGTTCGGGCTATTTTAGACAGTCAGGACGACCTGCAAAATATCGGCGGAATCGCCTATCTTGTTGAGCTCGTTAATAGTGTGCCAACCAGTGCCAATGCTGAATATTATGCTAAAATTGTGGCAGAAAAAGCCATGTTACGCAATATTATCAGCAGATTGACAGAGACAGTCAACGAAGCTTACGATGGCTCGATCGAATCAGATGATATCATCGCCCATGCAGAAAAAGCTTTAGTTGATATTAATGAACGCTCAAACAGCAGTGGATTTCGTAAAATTTCAGATGTCCTCAAGGAAAACTATGAAAGCCTAGAAGAACGTTCCCAGCAGACAACGGATGTTACAGGGCTGCCTACTGGCTTTAGAGATCTGGACAAGATTACGACTGGTCTCCATCCCGATCAGCTGGTAATATTAGCGGCGCGTCCCGCAGTTGGTAAGACAGCTTTTGTACTTAATATTGCCCAGAATGTTGGCACGAAGCAAAATGCTCCTGTCGCTATTTTTTCATTAGAAATGGGTGCTGAAAGCTTAGTTAATCGGATGTTGGCAGCTGAAGGGTTGGTGGATTCTCATGCCCTGCGGACGGGCCAGCTGACTGATCAAGACTGGCAAAACTTGACCTTAGCCCAAGGAACCTTGGCTGATGCGCCAATTTATATTGACGATACTCCAGGAATTAAAGTGACGGAGATACGAGCTCGTTCAAGGAAGCTAGCTCAGGAGTTAGGCGGGCTGGGACTCATTGTTATTGACTATCTCCAGCTGATCACTGGATCTCGCTCGGAAAATCGCCAGCAGGAAGTTTCAGACATTTCCCGCCAGCTTAAAATCCTAGCCAAGGAGTTAAAAGTTCCCGTCATTGCCCTCAGTCAGCTTTCACGTGGTGTTGAGCAGAGACAAGATAAGCGGCCAGTACTTTCGGATATCCGAGAGTCAGGATCTATTGAGCAAGATGCTGATATTGTTGCTTTTCTCTACCGTGATGATTATTACGAGCGCGGTGACAAAGAGGAAGGGCAGGATCAATTAGAAGATAACACCATTGAGGTAATCTTAGAAAAAAACCGTGCTGGAGCACGAGGAACCGTCAAATTAATATTCCAAAAAGAGTACAATAAGTTCTCATCAATCGCACAATTTGAAGAAAGGTAAGAAATATGAGTGATGCATTTACAGATGTTGCTAAAATGAAAAAAATTAAAGAGGAAGTTAAAAACCATGAGGGCCAAGAAGTTGAGATGACTTTGGATCATGGTCGTAAACGGGAGAAAACAAAGATCGGTCGTTTGATTGAAGTTTATCCTTCTCTTTTTGTTGTTGAATACAATGACCATGCCAGCCAGCCTGGTGAAATTAGCAATGCTTACGTTGAGTCTTATACCTACTCTGATATTTTGACCGAAAAGAGCTTAATTCGTTATTTTGACTGATAGGTTAAGGAAGATAAGGGATTTTTCTTTACATTTAATTGACACAAGTGTAAATCTATACAAATATTGAAGTGTAAAAAATTCCTGTTTAATAGGGGATTTATTAACAGATAGCTTTACAATATCCTTACCCTTGTGTAAAAGCTGCACAGCAAATGAATCTTATCAGCAGGTGTTCTAAAAACAGCAATGTTACTTGTTTAAAAGCGCCTGTCCCAACGCAGCAAGGCATTCCTTGCAATATAGACTTTTGAGTAAATAACTAGGAAGAAAGTGAATAAAACCGAGGCCTTTTGACCTATTATGTATGAAGAAATCAGCCTATGCAAAGAGGCAGTGTTGATGGTGATTTAATTCTCGATAAAGCGAGAAAGGCACCGCTACCAATTGTCTAGACGGACAATATCGATAGAAACTTAAAACCTTCCTCGTAGCATTATAGACGAAATCTTTGCCCCTTCTGGCGGTTGACGTTTTCATGTTATAGATCCAAACGAAAATGAATCAAGTGTTTAATCAGATTCTAGTCAAAAAGCCTTGTCCTAGGCTTTTTTTTGTGTTATACTTACCTTCGTGTGAAATAACAGCAGGGCAAAATAAAGCTCGTCAACAGATGTTCTGAAAAACCAGTAACCTTGGCTGTTTAGGCGAAGGGCATCTGCACGAATTAGGTTTGTCTAAGACGTTATTTCCTACAAAATTTTAATTTTATAGGAGGACATAAATATGTCACGTTATACAGGTCCATCATGGAAACAATCACGCCGCCTTGGCTTGTCACTTACAGGTACAGGTAAAGAGTTGGCACGTCGTAATTACGTACCAGGTCAGCACGGTCCAAACAACCGTTCAAAACTTTCCGAGTACGGTTTGCAATTGGCTGAGAAGCAAAAATTACGCTTCACTTACGGTTTGGGTGAGAAGCAATTCCGTAACTTATTCGTACAAGCTACTAAGATCAAAGAAGGAACGCTTGGTTACAACTTTATGATCTTGCTTGAACGTCGTTTGGACAACGTTGTTTACCGTTTAGGTCTTGCAACAACACGCCGCCAAGCTCGTCAATTTGTTAACCACGGCCACATCCTTGTGGATGGACAACGTGTTGATATTCCATCATTCCGCGTAGAACCAGGACAAGTGATCTCAGTTCGTGAGAAATCAGCGCAAGTTCCAGCGATCTTGGAAGCTGTTGAAGCAACCTTAGGGCGCCCAGCATTTGTATCATTCGATGCTGAAAAACTTGAAGGTTCATTGACTCGTTTGCCAGAACGTGACGAAATTAATCCTGAAATCAATGAAGCTCTGATCGTTGAATTCTACAACAAGATGCTTTAATCCATATCATATTATGGCCTATAAACCCCCGTCCAGCTGGACGGGGGTTTATTGTCTAATAATTCTGGCGGGCTGGCTGAGCCCTACTAAAATCCCAAAAACTAGTAAAGTTCACAGATCTCTTGCTTGGAAAAAGAATTTCTTCCATGATAATTTGCTCAATTACTGTCCGGTAGCAACTTCATCAGGAGTTTAGTAATTTGTTTTGGGCTTTCTTTTTTACCGCGAACCACCCAAATTTGATAGACCCCAAACATAGCATGACTGAGATAGACACTATTGTAGAGTCTTTCTATAGAACTGCGTTCGGGGGACGGTGCATTATCATAAAAATCAGAAGAAATCAGCCGCTGTAGGTGATGGCGGATAAAATTTTGAATTTCTTTCGTTCCATTTTGGGTAATCAAGCTGGCAAAGAGTGATTCCCGATCCAGAAATTCAAATACTTCTAGCAGGGTAGACTCAATATCCCTGTGATGTTTATCAAAAACATACTCCAGTTTATTAAAAATAGCCTGTTGATAGCGGTCAATCATATCGTACTTATCCTTGTAATGAGTATAAAAGCTTGAACGACTGATACCGGCAGTCTTGGCCAGTTGGCTAGTTGTGATTTCATCAAAATTATGGCTTCCTAATAGCTGGACCATAGCTTGCTCTAATGCCTTTTGAGTGCGTTTCTTGCGATTATCTTTTGTCATCAAAATCTCCTTTCTTTACCAGTCCGTAAAAAACTGGAGCTAAAGTATCACTGCCTGTTTACAGATAGGGCACTCAGTCTAAATTCCAGGTTTTCATGAAGGTGTATTTAGGAGCTATCCTCTCAAGATTAGCTTGCTTTATATAATTTTAATCACAATGTCTAAAAAATATCGAAATATGCTGAAAATCAGCCCTAAATTTGTATAATATAATATAACAAAAACATGGACATACTGTCTAAAATATAGATCAACAAACATTAGTTAGACTAAAGGCTATTGCGAATCAGCCCAGTCTCTGGGCTACGTTACCTATTGGGAGTATCTTTGATTCCCATATTTTGTAATATCATTTTTAAACTCTATGTAGGATCATCCTTGGGGTAATGTTAATTCCCTACCAGCAACAGTCTATATCTTCTTCTTTGCTGTTCAAATTAGTGGCATCAAACCTGAGTCTTAAAATAAGAAAACGAGAAAAATCGAAATTGTCGTTTTATCAAAATTTATCGGTACTCAAAAGAGGCTGAGACGGTCGTAATAGCTGTCTCAGCCGCTCTATCCTATTGAGGGAATTTTTATTCTATTTCAACATCACCTGTGTTGGATGATATATCAAGGAAATTTGTATTGGAATGTATAAGTTTGTGCGTAAGCTCCTCATCGCCGGTATCTGTTTGGCTAGAAACATTGAGTTGATAATCGCTCAAGGCAAGAGAGATATCTCCTGTATCAACAGAAATTTTATTATTTTTCCTAAAGGTCAAACCGTCACCCTCGACGTCTCCTGTTGACGTATCAATAGACAAGGAGTTTAGAGTTACACTATCCAGTTCAATATCTCCAGTATCTATGGATAAGCTTAGGTCTGATAAACTCGTATTAGAAATATTCATATCCCCAGTGATAAGTTTCAAACTACCTTTTTTTATGTTTGTTTTGTCCAAAGACAAATCCCCAGTATCTATGGATACAGCTAGATCTGACAAGTGGGCATTAGACGTAACCATATCGCCACTAATGAGATCAATGTGTCCCTTGTTTATAGTTGTTCTATCTAAAGACAAATCTCCAGTAGCCATCTTTACATCAGCTTTATCAATCGTAAGTTCATCGAGCTTTAAATCATTAACGTTCAATGAGCTTTTCAATTCATGAATATTGGTTCCCTTGGGCAGGGAGATGACAACTGTATCTCTATCATTTCTATCAATGAGTTCGCCCAAGACTTCCAAATTAAACATTTCAATAGTGATACGGGAGTTAGGAGAACCAGCAGTGACGGTCAATTCATTATTATTAACCTTTG
Source organism: Streptococcus sp. ELY_137 (assembly GCF_058314515.1). NCBI lineage: Bacteria > Bacillati > Bacillota > Bacilli > Lactobacillales > Streptococcaceae > Streptococcus > Streptococcus sp. ELY_137. Next base: position 3,197 of record NZ_JBZFUL010000013.1, on the reverse strand, counting down.
TTTTAATGGGCTGCTTTTTATACTGATAATAGGTAATGCTAGGCTGTTTATCATCAGTAGTTTTAATTAAAAACTGGTAATTAGGATTAGTAGCTTCAAGATTAATCGTATCGAAGTTAGTCAATTTCTTTTTGACAAAACTGCGTTCACCTTGGTACTTCTGCTGGATACCACTAATGCCACCGGTATAAAATCCAACGAAGGTAAGAATCAAACCAAGCAGACTGGCCACGATTCCTATTGCGAGTAATAATTTTTTCCACTTTTTCATTGCCGGCCTCCTCTCTTACCTACCCAGCGGACCAAACTAGTAATTCCCCTGCCCAGTGCACGTGATAATTCCGTGCCTGCTAAAACAGTCAGTGCAGCGATTCCTAAAGCCAGCAATCCCAGCCCCCAGCCCAAGCAGCTAGCTGGCAGAGAAGTTGGCAGATAAGTAAACCCATCAATAAGAAATGCTATACCCGATAGAAATCCAGCTAAGGCCAGCGAAAAAAAGACAAGGATGACAGAAAAGCCTAAAATCACAAAAGTAAGAACCAATGCTAAGGCAGTAATCGCTAAGGGAAAAGCTAAAGGTGAAGCCAAAATGGCCAAAATGGCAATCCAAATCAGTGTCGCATTATTTTTAGGCGATAGATTGTTACGCTCGGTTTTCTCATCTAGGATATTATGAAGGATTTCATTAGCGGCTTCTCTGGGACTTCCCAGTTCCCGTATAACTTCTGCTTCTTTTTCCGGTCCAGCTTCATCAAAATATTCCGTAAAATATTCCATGGCTTCCTGATAATCGTCTTGGGGCAGCTTTTTTAAATATCTATCAAGCTCTCTTAAGTAGTCATTCCTTGTCATGTCTAATCCTCCCTTCGATGATGCCGTCGATAGTTGAAATATGGTCATGCCAAACCTGCTTGCGTTGGGTCAGTTGCTCTAACCCAGCTCCTGTAATAGAATAGTATTTACGGTGTCTTCCCTGATATTCTCGGCTGTAAGTTGTGACATATCCAGCTTTTTCTAGTCTCTTGAGAATGGGGTAGAGAGTTGATTCTTTAATATTGGCGATGATTTTGATGGTTTGACTAATCTCATAGCCGTAAGAATCCTCCTTTTCAATGATAGCTAGAATCAAGAATTCAATGAGGACGGATGATACTGGAAAAGACATACGCACCTCCTAAAATTTGATATATATTATTTTTATATACTAAGCATAATCTATTTGATGGCCTTTGTCAATAAAATGTACAAAATTTTTATATATAAGAGGAAATAGTAGTCTTGGCTTGTCCAACGACGGTTAATCATGGTATTATGGGTAAAAAATAAAGCAACAAACAAGGGAGTTCCTATGTCAGGCTATCTCGATATCTTTAAACATTACCAGCCTAAGCCCATCGGCGAGGAGCGTCGCTATGCAGTTCTTTTGCCCTTGGTCTGGAATAAGGCTAGCCAAGATTGGCAAATTCTTTATCAAGTCCGAAGTAAGCATATTTCGCAGCCAGGGGAAGTGTCTTTTCCTGGCGGGCGGGTAGAAAAGAATGAAACCTTTTATCAGGCTGCCCTGCGCGAGACAGTCGAAGAACTAAATGTTACAATAGATAATATCGAGATATTGGGGGAGATTGACTATCTTGTCCACCATCGTCGAACCATTCGCTGCTTTGTCGGTATCATTTCTGGTGATTGGCATACTATTTCCCCGAACCCAGATGAAGTCGAGCGGCTGTTTGTTCTCTCTTTGTCTGACTTGCTTGCGACTCAGCCTAAAACCTATAATTTAATCGCTAAGGCTAAGCCAGCTGGAAACTTTCCTTTTGAGCGTATTCCTAATGGTCAAAGTTATGACTTTGGTCAAGATAAACGCAAGATTCCCTTCTATGATTTAGCCGGTGAAAATCTTTGGGGGTTGACTGCTCAGTTTACAGCTCGTTTTATTGAAATTATTCAAGAAAGGACATGAATTGTAAAGAAACTTGACACAAACGTCAAGTATACTATAGATTGACTTGAACACTTTCAGTATCTTCTAGCTTGTTTTTGGAAATTTGAATGCTGAGCCCTGCGCTCCTTTAGCAATAGTTTTTTATTAAATATTTAGAGTAGTTTTAAGGTCTAGCTGTCAACCATTTGTAAACCTAATCTGATACTCCACTGATTTGATGTCAAAATCCAGCCTAGTGAGAATCACTAAGCTAAAACTATTAGCCATTCTAGATTTTCGACCGTTAGTTACTTAAAAAAGAGACTCCAGCTGGTCACAGCTGGAGTCTTTGTTTGGCTTTTTTAGTGACGGAAGAGTGGCTGGCTTAGGTGAAAGCTAAAATCTTTGATGTCCACTAATCCCACCACGCTATCGCTTTGATACAGCTGGATTAGAAAATCAGCCATCTCTTCAGCGGTGTGATATTGCTTGAAATGTTGATCATAATCATAGGTGCTGGAGTTTGTTGCGACTTGCCCAAATTCGGTTTGCGTTGCAGCTGGGGCAAGGACTTTTGCCTGCAGTTTATGCTGGCTGTTTTTCATCTCTAGCGCCAGTCCTTCGGTGAAAGCACTGACATAAAATTTTGTAGCACAGTAGCTCACAGCCTTGTCGACCAACATATAGCCCCCACGAGATGATATATTAATCAGCTGAGCTCCTTCAGTATCCTGATAGTCTCTGACATACAAGGTAGACAATATCGTCAGCGCTTCAATGTTCAAATGAAGCATGGTCCTAATTTTTTCCAAACTTTGGTCAGCTACGCTGTCATAACTGCCAAAGCCAGCATTATTAATCCAAACCGAGATATGATAATCTTTTAAATCCTCATACAGCTTATAAGCATTATCTGGGATGGCTAAGTCAATGCTCTTGACAACAATATCTAGATTGGGATAAAACCCAAGAATCTCTCTTTTTAATCCCTCTAAGAGCTCCTGTCGTCTTGCTGCTAGGATGAGATTGAATCCCAAATGTGCAAAAGCCTTGGCGGACTCTAGTCCGATACCGGAACTAGCGCCTGTAATACATACGTATGAGTTTGAAGCGGCTGTCATTTTCAAATTCCTCCTTTTTGAGATATACTTACTTAAATTGTCAAATTAAGTTGGACAGTTTCACCTGACTCAGAAAAACATGATAAGGGGTTTGATAATTTAAAGATTTTCTAGGAATTCTATTTCTCTTATCAGCTATAGCTGATAAGGTGTTT
>NZ_JBZFUL010000012.1:0-57321 GCF_058314515.1 Streptococcus sp. ELY_137 | reverse complement strand
CAGTCATTTCTGACTTATTTTCGTATTTTTGACAGGTTAATTCCTTAACCCGCACGCTTGGTTTCTTGTCTATTCAGTTCTCAAAGGTCTTTCCTGCCGTTAAAAGCAACTCTTATAGTCTACTATCTCATTTAGAAATTGTCAATACTTTTTTTAATATTTTTTAACTATAATTTTTACTGCCTTCTAGCCTTATTAGTGTACCATCATTTCCTGTATGCTGTCAATATGGCTTGAAAAAAATTAGAAAATTTTTCTAAAATGTTTTGCCAACCTTGGAAATAAATAACAAGCAAGTGAAGGCACCTGCTTGTACTTACTCTATCATTCCTCTAAGCCAATTCTTTTGAAAATCTCATCCACACGTTTGGTGTAGTAAGCTGGATTGAAGTTGTCGTCGATTTCTTCTTGGCTCAGGCGGGAAGTAACCTCCGAATCTGCTTCAAGTAATGGTTTGAAGTCAACCTGGTTATCCCAAGACTGGGCAGTCTTAGGCTGGACAAGGTCGTAAGCCTCTTCACGGGTCATACCTTTTTCGATCAACGCTAGCATAGCACGCTGACTGAAAATCAGACCGAAAGTAGAGCCCATGTTGCGTTTCATATTTTCTGGGAAGACCGTCAGGTTCTTGACGATATTGCCAAAACGATTGAGCATGTAGTCGATCAGAATAGTCGTATCCGGTGCGATGATGCGCTCAGCCGATGAATGAGAGATATCGCGTTCGTGCCAGAGGGACACATTTTCATAGGCTGTCACCATGTGACCGCGTATGACTCGCGCCAGACCCGTCATATTTTCAGAGCCGATTGGGTTGCGTTTGTGAGGCATGGCAGAGCTGCCCTTCTGACCCTTGGCAAAGTATTCTTCCACTTCGCGCTGTTCAGACTTTTGGAGACCACGGATTTCCGTTGCCATGCGCTCAATTGAGGTCGCGATGCTGGCAAGCACTGCGAAGTATTCAGCGTGCAGATCACGCGGTAAAACTTGGGTTGAAATTTCTTGCGGACGAATGCCTAATTTGTCACAGACATATTTTTCCACAAAGGGGGGAATATTGGCAAAGTTACCAACGGCACCTGAAATCTTACCAGCTTCCACACCAGCGGCAGCATGGTCAAAACGCTCGATATTGCGCTTCATTTCGCTGTACCAAGTTGCGAGTTTGAGACCAAAAGTCGTTGGTTCCGCATGCACCCCGTGGGTACGCCCCATCATGATGGTGAACTTGTGCTCCTTAGCCTTATCAGCGATGATAGCCAGGAAATTGTCCAAATCCTTGCGAATGATGGCATTAGCCTGCTTGTAGAGGTAGCCGTAAGCCGTGTCCACCACGTCTGTCGAGGTTAGCCCAAAATGCACCCACTTGCGCTCCTCACCCAGCGTCTCAGAAACCGCACGGGTAAAGGCCACCACATCGTGGCGGGTCTCCTGCTCAATCTCAAGGATGCGGTCAATGTCAAAATCCGCCTTCTCACGAATCTTGGCCACATCTGCCTTGGGAATCTCACCCAGCTCAGCCCATGCCTCATCAGCGAGGATTTCCACCTCCAACCAAGCACGGTACTTGTTTTCTTCACTCCAAATGTTTGCCATCTCAGGACGTGAATAACGTGTTAACATAATTTAAGATACCAAGGGCGACAAGAAACCAACTGAATTTTAGGAAACCAACGATGGACGCTTGCGTCCGAGGCGGTTTATCTAAATTCCGAGCTTTCCGCTCGGGTTCAATTGCGATAACTTATACCCCATTCCTTTCTGTTTTACAATTTTATTATCAAGCTAACCAAAATTAACTATTTCATTAGATATTCACCGTATGTCATTTCTTCGATTTCAATATAATCCACCGAAACATACTCTTCATCTGGATACTCAAAAGGATTACTTAAATGTAATACCTCCGCACCAGTAGCCATAGCATTGTTAATTTCACTTGCATCACTATTTAACTCAGCTTCCTCGTATGTTTCATAAAATCCATCAGCAAATGAGTCGCCATCACTTAAATATACAATAGGAACAAATCCAACTTTTTCATTATCCATAATTTCACCTCTATCTTATAAATATTCTTTATTTCAAAGCTATTTCGTTAATTTTTTGATAGTATATACAATAATGCTACCAGCAGCGACAGCACCCCCTGCAATCCAACTCCTGTTCCGTTTCCAAAACTCTTTTCTGGCTCGTTTTTTAGCCTCTTTATCTTGTCTTTTTTGTTCCTCTTGTAGACGTTTCTGTTCAGCAGCTTCATCCTCTGCTTCCTTTTCCAACTTGTTATTTTCCATTTGAGCCACATTTAGGATATTGTTAACTTCTGAAATTTGTTCAAAATCAATTATTTCGTCAATTTTAATCAAATAATCATCTTGATTAGTAACATATTGTAAATTTAATATTTTATTTTTGGCATTTTGCTCAGCTTGATTTAGTTTCCGTTCTTGTCCTTCTCTCTCAAGTCGAAGTTTTCTTTCTCCTAGATACTCTCTGGGGTAAATGCCGTCATTAAAATATACAACTTCATCAGCAACATCATCAAGGTAATTAATTTCTTGAAGACACCAATTCAAGTCTCCTGAAACATACTCTGAATTAATACTATCTTTCCATGACCAAAGAAATATTTTCCACTTTTTAGAATAGGCCTTTTCAATTAGAGAACGCATATCTAAATCTCCGCTCATAATTATGAGTTTTCCTGGAATTTTAGTTTCCGCAATATGTTCCATCCCCTCTACTAATATTTTGCCATCCACACCTTTTTCCCCAGATTTGGTTCTTTCATAAGTATGAACTTCAAATCCATTATTCTCCATCGTTTTCCAAAAACTATCATTTGGAGGAGGAGTTGAACCAGCTAAGACTTTCTTCTGATTATTGTTATTAGTATATTTTTTTACAAATTTTATATAATCAATTCTTGCTCCGTACTCAAATTGATTTAATCCTATAAAAATATTTGAATTATCAATTAATAAAAGATCCATTTATATCCTTCCAGGTAGAAAATAAAATTGTAGGAATTTTCCTATTTCTAGTTTACCACAACAAGCACCCATTTTATTGAACAATATTTCTACATCTATCTTGCCACTAAATCAACATAAACGCAGCACATATACCTGAAAAAATATTAACTGCTGCATGGATAATCCAACTCGGAACAATAGAGCCTTGGCCCTTTTGCTCAAAGGCTGCTGATGACTTTTGAGATGAATAGTTCCATGTGTTAACCTCCTGATACCTATCATACCATTTCAGCATCTGCTGTCAAAATGGTCACCCGTCCTAATCTACTCATTTACCGCCAATTGTGCGGCTTTCTCTGCATGGATAGCTGTTGTGTCATAGAGAGGGAGCTCTGTATCTGCTTGTTTAACCAAAAGACCAATCTCTGTGCAGCCTAGGATAACGGCTTGGGCGCCAGCATTTTTCAAATCATCAATGATGGCAAGGTAGGTTTGCTTGGAACTGTCTTTAATGTCTCCCAGACAAAGCTCATCATAGATGATTCGGTTGACCTCGGCAATGCCGGTTTGGTCTGGAATCAGCACCTCAAGCCCTGCTTCAAGCAGTTTGTCCTTGTAAAAATCTTGAGTCATGGTGTACTTGGTGCCCAAGAGACCCACTTTTTGAATGCCGTTTTCAAGAAGAGCTTCAGCAGTTGCCTGCGCAATGTGCAAAATCGGAATGGTAATTTTTTCTTGAATCTGCGGAGCCACCTTGTGCATGGTGTTGGTACAAATGACAATGAAGTCGGCACCAGCCTGCTCCAGCTTCTGAGCAATTTGGCTCAGCACTTCCGCACTCTTAGCCCAGTCACCGCAGGCCTGATAGCGCTCAATCTCCGCAAAATCAACACTGTAAAGCAGAATCTTAGCCGAATACAGACCGCCAAGCTCTTTTTTGATTGTTTCGTTGATGAGCTGATAATAAGTGGTTGTACTCTCCCAGCTCATACCGCCGATAAGACCGATTGTTTTCATGCTATTCATTTAAAAACCAACTTTGTAAATTATTTTTATATCAGAAGACAGGATCCGATTATTAATTACTCTAAAATTTAAGAACACACTCTAATCAAATATAGTCATTTTCAACATCTTCTGCTTCTACAAAAGCAATCTGATAGTTCTGTAAATCAGATATAGAAAATGGCATTACAAAAATTGCAAAACATAAACTCCCTATATCTCTTAGATTAAGAAGTACTTTGAGTTGATATTTAGACAAACCTCTTACTTGGTATTTTTCCTTATCTGAGACACTGTTGTTTAGAAAAAAGTTCGCCATGTTTTTCGAATAAAATAGCGGAATAGCTGGCCTATTATATGGTACTGTAAGATAAGAACCTGTTGTCTCACCTTTATCAACTTCCATGATCGTCCAAAAGGGTTCCCCTTGAACTTTTTCATCAGGTAAAAAAACCTTTTTCAAAGCTCCTGAAACAATATCAACAATTGAGGGTAAGTCATCTACTGTCATCAGTTTTATCCCATTAGATTCTGCAAATTTTTGTGTTCCGTCTTGATACCCTACTTGTGAAATCATCACTCCAATCATATTACCCATTCCAACATCGTGTAATTTTGTAGAAAAATCACGAATTTCCTTAATAGAAACTCTATTTTCCCAATCTTTACACTCTATTGCAACTCGGCAGTCAATGTTTAAATGTGTAAATTGATAATAGACATCAAACTCATTTGTAGCACCACTTTGACCTTTTATAGTAACCTTTGTTGAAACTAAAGTATTTTCATAATCGTTTAGTTCCAATAGGCGAGAATATACATATTGTGCATAATCTTCAAGCTTTTTTCCTGTATTGACCATTCTACTAATCTACTCCTTCTCCAAACTCCTTCACTTTATCCGGCTCATCACTAAACACGGTCACATGGCCCATTTTGCGGTTGTGCTTGGCTTCTGATTTGCCATAGAGGTGGAGGTGGGCGCTGGGTTTTTTGGAGACGTATTCTTCTGCTTGCTGGACGTGCTGGCCAAGGACGTTGAGCATAACGGCTGGGGCGTGGAGGTGGATTTCTGGAAGTGGGGCACCGAGCACGCCTAGGATATGAGTGTCGAATTGTGAAAAATCGCAGGCCTCGATAGAGTAATGCCCTGAGTTGTGGGGGCGCGGTGCGATTTCGTTGACAATGATGTCATCAGACGTCGCAAACATTTCCACGCAGAGGGTGCCTGAGAGATTGAGTTTTTGGGCAATTTGCACTGCCATGCTCTTGGCCTTCTCAGCCAGTTGGTCAGAAATGCGGGCTGGGACAACGGTCTTTGAGAGGATATTGTTGCGGTGGATATTTTCCTGAACAGGGAAAACTGTCACGTCCTTGCCATTGCCTGACACAATGACCGAGATTTCAAGGTCAAAGTCCACAAATTCTTCCAAGACACACTCGGCAGAGTTGGCTAATTGGCTAGCGGCAGCTAAATCGTCGCTGCTTTTAATGACAACTTGACCATGGCCATCGTAACCGCCTGTGGCCGTTTTCAAGACGTAAGTTTTGCTCAAATCCAAATTCTCCAAGTCCAGGCTGGAAGTCACGACCCTATAAGGAGCGACTGTCACGCCGGCCTTGTTGGCGAGGAAGTCTTTTTCAAAAATACGGTTTTGTGAAATGCGCAGCAGGTCAGTCCCCTGCGGCAGCTGACCGTCCTTGATGACCGCGTCCAGTCCGTCGGCATCGACATTCTCAAACTCATAGGTCAGCACATCGCAGCGCGCTGCCAATTCTCGCAAAGCGTCCACATCGTCGTAAGGCGCCACAATCATGTCAGACACGCGCGAAGCAGGACAGTCCGCCGTCGGATCCAGTGTCACCACCTTGTGCCCCATGTAAACCGCCGCGATAGCCATCATCTGACCCAGCTGGCCGCCGCCAATAATACCAATGGTTTTAGTTGAGCTCATCCGTTGACGCCTCCGCGATTTTTCCTTGTTCCTCTGCGAAATCTGCAAGCAGCTTTGCCAAATCCTGATCTTCAATCGAGAGAATTCGCAGGGCAGTCAGGGCAGCGTTGGTAGCTCCCGCTTCTCCAATAGCCATGGTTGCCACAGGCACGCCGCCCGGCATTTGCACGATAGAGTAAAGTGAGTCAAGCCCTGAGAGGGCGCGTGATTTGACAGGCACACCGATAACGGGCAGCGTTGTTTTGGCTGCTACCATCCCCGGCAGGTGGGCTGCACCGCCAGCACCGGCAATGATAACCTTAATGCCGCGGTCGCGTGCTTCCTCTGCATGTTGGAACATAAGATCCGGTGTGCGGTGGGCAGAGACGACTTTTTTCTCATAAGCCACACCGAACTTGTCTAAAACTTCAGCTGTTTTTTGCATGGTTGCCCAGTCAGACTTGGAGCCCATGATAATGGAAATAATTGGTTTCATATTCGATACAAAGGGACTTTCGGTTTACCGAAAATTTCCGTAGAAGTAAAATAATCCAGTGGATTATTTTAGCCTTGAGTCTTACAACCCAAATGCGAGAGGGAAAACTAACGACGACGCTTGCGTCTAGGCCGTTTTATCTTTTTTTCCTAGGAAATTAGTCCCGTGTTCAGTTAGACTAGCCAACTAAACTTTCCTTTCTTTAAGTTTAGGGATTTACTTATTCCTTTTCTTTTTTGATACTTTTCTCAAGTGTTGGGGACGGCAGGCAGTGTTAAGTCAGGTTGACGAATTCTTCGCTCAACCGACTACGGTTATCCCTATCGGATATAACCTAAACACTGCACTAACTCAGTAGCGATTTATTATCGAAATCGCTACTTCGTGTCGCGAATCTGTGGTTTCATTCCTAAAATTTGAGCCGAAGTCTCAAAATTTCCGAGTGACAGAAAGTCTCGTTTAGGGCTCGCTTACGCTCGCCCTTCTTTTTTCTAGTCTTTAATGGCTTTACTCCCGATATCAGTACGGTAGAATAGCCCTTCCATATTTTGTTCGGCAAGTTTCTTATAGATTTTGTCCTGCGCAGTTTTGACGCTGTCGGCTGTGGTGACCAGCATGTAGACACGACCGCCGTTGGACAGCAGCGCTCTGCTATTTTCCGCAAACTTAGCGCCTGCATAATAGGTGATAATGTCGCTGTCGGTCTTTTCTGGTAAAGCCACGCCTTTTTCGTAGGCCAGCGGATAGCCATCTGAAGCGACCACCACACCGAGGGTCACACCCGCGTCTAGCCAAGTGATGTCAGGCTCCTTACCAGCCAAAATGTCCGTGATATTCTGCGCGAAGTCAGAAGTCAGGCGCGGCAGGATAATCTGAGTCTCAGGATCACCAAAGCGAGAGTTGAACTCGATGACCTTGGGACCATCAGCTGTCAGGATAAGCCCCGCGTAAAGCACGCCCAGATAAGGACGCCCTTCCCTAATCATGCCTTCAAGCACTGGCTTGACAATGCTGTCAACCGACTGGTCAATTACGCTTTGCGGTAGGTGGGGAACTGGTGCATAGGCCCCCATACCGCCTGTATTGGGCCCCTTGTCGCCGTCATAGGCACGCTTGTGATCCTGCGCCGCAGGCATGACGTAGAACTTATCCCCATTGACAAAGGCAAAGAGCGAGAACTCCTCACCGTCCAGAAATTCTTCGATAACCACACGCGCACCAGAATCGCCAAACTTATTGTCCAGCAGCATTTCATGCGCTGCTTCGACCGCTTGCTCCACGGTTTCAGCCACGACCACGCCCTTGCCCAGCGCCAAGCCGTCCGCCTTCACGACGATTGGTGCCCCCTGCTTTTCGATGTAGGCCTTGGCTTCCTCAAAGTCGGTAAATGTGCCATAGGCTGCAGTCGGAACACCGTATTGGGCCATGATCGACTTGGCAAAATCTTTGGACCACTCCAGCTCCGCTGCTAATCTGGTTGGACCAAAAGCTTTGAGCCCAGCCTGATTAAAATCATCAACGATCCCAGCCGCTAGCGCATCATCAGGACCGATAAAGGCCCAAGCGATATCATTGCTCTTTGCAAAATCAATCAGCTTGGAATGTTCGGAAATTCCAATATTAACCAAATTCAACCCATCAAGGGTCATGCCATCATTGCCGGGCGCCACAAAGACCTGCTCAACCTGCGGAGACTCCAACAATTTCTTCGCAATCGCATGCTCGCGACCGCCAGAACCAACAACCAAAAGTTTCATAAAACAAGATACCTCAATATAAAACAATCACGAGTGCCTGCGCACCCAAACCAGCAAACCACGCAAAAACCAGACGCTTTTTACGAATTATATAGGAATATTATAACATATTTGTTCGGTATATGAAATTTCATAAAGTTGTGACTAAGTAATTGAAGGGAAAAGAAAAGCACCACTGATGTGGTGCGAGAAAGAAAAGAAAAAATAGTTTATTAATGGGTACAACACTCTTAGTAATAACGTTTATTTAAAAATTGGACAATACGTTCTTTTAATTCAACCAGATTACGTCTTTCTTCATCCAAATTATTTTCTTTAATCTTGATACTTCTATCCTTGGAGGAAATATAATAACCTTCTTGTTTGTCAAACCCCTCCTCAACATGAGCTAAAGAATTTCTTTTATCAATCAAAAGGGACCATTCATCATGTAAATTCTGATATAGTCTTTTATTTTGCTGGGATATGTTTGGTCTAGATAATCTCACTTTTTCTCTGAAAAATGTATTAAAGAGGGTACGATATGAGGTTTCTTGATTATTATCTCCAAGTTTTTCTCGTAATAAGTGCTCTATTTCTGCATTCTCACACATATACCTTCCTCGAATTTCATTGAGTTCATCCCATCGGCACAAAATTACATCAATAGCATTTTGGAAACGTATCTCTTCAGAATTATCAGCAACCGAAAAAAATGTAAAGTTAGAAAACACATCAAGATTTTCATCTCTAACAGCATTTAACACATCTGTTTTTATAGTATTATAAGCGTTATTCGAATATAAGATAACAAATTGTTTAAAACCATTTTTTTCTCTAATCTTTTTAAGATAAGTTAAGCCAGTTTCTTCTCCCTCAAGATTAAAATCCGATATAAAGAAGTCATATCTCTTGATTGATAACAATTCTTCGTTTGCTTCCCTAAATGTTTCATATTCATTAATATTAGCCTCATATCCCTTTTCCTGAAGTATATCTTTTACAAGGTATTTTCTATTACTATGAGCATCTGAAGTAATATCATCTTCTAACCATAAAATATTAATATTTTGTCTCACGTTATTCTCCATTAAATTCAATTACAAAATCAATCAAATTACCACCTAATTGAAAAGCTGAAATCTTCCAACCAAAATCTTGGCAAATTTGGCGACAGATATACAGTCCCAAGCCTGTTCCTCTACGTCTTGAAGTAACTCCTAATTTAAAAATATCGTCAATAGGCTCTATATCAATCGGTCCAGTATCAGACACAAAGTGCATCTTGGTGTTATCTTCCTCAAAATAGATATTTATTTTCTTAGCTTTCCGTTGTTGAGCATTGGATAATAAATTATCAAGTAAGGTTCCAAAATCATAAATATTAATACTTTGGATAAGTTCCTTATTTCCAAAATTAATTAATATTTTAGCATTATCTTCAACTATATTATCGATGTAACTTTTTAGATAGGATTTAATTTCGATATTTTCACGTTTACTAAATGTTTCAAAATTAATTCTCAGTATTTGTTTTTTTATAGAAGACAATTTATCAGATGTTCTTCTTATCTTATAGATCGACTCGGAAAATTTTTCTTTTTCATTATCATCCATGAGTCTCATCATTTTATTTAGTGTTCCATTCAGATCGCTACTGATTTTTCCTAACTCATGAAATAGCATATCCTGACGTTCTGGTTTTACATTATTTATAATTCGTTCTTTAATTTGAACTTCATTTTTTAGTCGTTCATTTTCTCTTTCGGCCCTTTTTTGTTCCTGTCTAACTTGCCTATTTTCTCTATTTAATTGGACAGTAGTTTGCTTAAGAGTTTGTTGAATATTCTTTTTATCCTCGAAGCTAATCTTTTCATCTTCTAATAAATCAAATTTTTTTTCTAACGGCTGAGCTGTTTTAGGTAACTCATAATATAATGGAGCTTTTGTGAATTTATATTTTCTAAAACGCTTTAATAATTTTTCTATTGCATCATTTTCATTAGTTTCAATTTCATCAATGTCACTGTTCCCAAAGTTAACTAATTGCACATAAGATTCCAAAGGCCTATGAACTAATTCCATATAAAGATTATCAAGAGCAATAGTATAAGCATTAGTAACAAATCCTCTATCACGTGATGTTACCTCATTAAAGTGATTTTCGGTATCTGTAATATTAATCCATCCAAGTAATTCACGATGTGCTAAATACCTATTATAACCTTGTCCTTTCCGTAGATTTAAACCAAAAGAATCAAAATCTACTTCACCGTATGGAAATATTCTAAAATTATTTTTATATAAAAAAATTGAACCATAATTTTTGGCTGCCTGCCCCATAGTTCGAGTAAAATTATTCTTAGCAGCTCGATTCAAATAATAAATTTTAAAATAAACTTCCTTCAAAATCGTAGTGTTTTCAAACTCTAACGAATAAATTTTTTTCTCTTTATCAACTAAATTAACAGTAATAACTCTGTCCCTTATATCACATTCAATGTATATTGTCTTTTTGTCTAATACTGTAGCAATGTTATTACTAACCTCTGTATTGATTTCAGCAATTCCTGAATTTGACGAAAAATATTTAACATTAATTTTTATTCTGTCATCATCAACAAAAGGATTAATCAACCGCTGTAATGCAGACACAACTTTATTTACTCTATTAACATCCCACTCATCTCTTAAACCTGTAATCTTTAATGTAGTACCTGAATTTATAATTGAATTATTAATTATAGAATTTCCTGAACGATAATTTACATCCAAATCTTCAAATTGCTTGAGGGAATCTTTTTCAAACTCCCCCCAATCAATACTTAGTTCACTTATATCCTGTCCCCTTTTACTTGTAAGCAAAAGTTTTGTTCCTAACCGATCACAAGAGAATCTTCCTATTCCTTTAGATCCTGCATAAACTCTGTCACTATCTTTTTTTTCAGAGTGCGCAACAAATAGCCATTTGTTTTCAATATCGTCACGATTCATACCTTTACCATTATCTTGAATGATAATATAATCTTCGTAGCTATTAATAATAAGGTTAATTTCGGTGGCATCAGCATCATACCCATTTTTGACTAATTCAAAAATAGCAACTAATTCATTAGTAATAAGATCTCGTCCTAATATATCTTTCAAGCCAGAGCTTACTTTGAAATGCAATTTTTCTGATTCCATGAACATCTCCTTTAGTTTTGGAAAGTAAGAATAACGTTTCCTACCTGTTCGGCAAATAAGGGGGGGACTGCATTTGCCACTTGTGTATACCGAGGAACATCTTTCTTTCGACGTTCCCCCCCCGTTGTATAAGGCCCCTTAAATTCATAATCATCTGGAAAACTTTGAATTCTGGCATGCTCTCGAACAGTCATAATTCTTGGTTCTGAATAATGTACATAATCATCTGGAATAGAAGTAATCGTATTGCAAATAGAATCTCCCTTTAATGGGGTAACTCCACGCTTTTTCAAACCTTCAACTAAATTCATTCCTGGAGTAATTCTAATAGCTTTATCACTGGCACCCATAAGACGTTCAAATAATTCTACTGTTTCTTTTCTATGTTTTGCAAACCTATGACTATCCGGAAGAGTCAATTTTTTTACATTCATACGCATTAGTTGCTGATAATTTGAGCTTATACGTCCATAAATGCCATTTGTAAAACCTTTTGTATCTGGACTTTTTACTTCACCTTGATTTCTAGTTAAATCACCAATTGCTTGAGAAACCGTTATTGGTAGTCTTAAATTTTTATTCACCAAGAAATTATTAGTATTTTCAACAAGAGTCTCAAAAAAATTTTGACTATCATTACTATTTCTTGATGCAAATAAAATAAATCTTTTTCTTTTTTGAGGGACTCCAAAATCAGACATTGTAATCATTCGAAAATTTACAGTATAACCCAAGTTTTGAAGATCCTCCACCAAAATTGCTGAATAATTCTTGACTTCTTTACTGTTTTTAAAATCAACAGTAAAACCTTGAACATTTTCAAAAAATAACATCTTTGGTTGTATAATTTCAACAAATTTTATATAAGCATGCATTAATTGATTTCTTATATCATTATTTTGACGTTTTCCAGCCATCGAGAATCCTTGACAAGGTGGCCCACCAACAATCAAATCCACACTATTTGATAAAATTTCTAACTCATTTTTGTGAACTGTTAACAGCTCATTAATGTCCCAATTCTTCATTTCAAGCCACTCTGGCCAGTTAAAATGATTCTTTTTGTCAATAAGATTGTGTTTCAAAGTTTCAAAGGCATCTTGATTCTTCTCAATAGCAAAAAGGCCATGCAATCCTGCATTAAATAAACCTAAAGACAGACCGCCAGAACCCGCAAATAAATCTATATAATTCATTATATATCCTTTAAATTGTTAATCGTCTTTATTATAACATTTTATAGTGACCCTCCCAGCTATAAATACTTAAAAAAGCAAGCCTCCCAGCTCACTTCTTGTATATATCTTTGCGATGACCGCCACTGACAGCGACAACGATCAACTCCCGATCTTCAATGCGGCAGATAATTCGATAATTTCCAACGCGGTAACGCCATAAACCTTTGAAATTGCCAACCAATGCTTTACCTTGCTGTCTCGGATTATTAGTACCATCAATATGCTTTTCAAGCCAAATCAAAATAGAATTAGCGGCGTACTTGTCGAGCTTACTTAATTGCTTGATAAAGGCTTTTGAGAGAATCAGCTTATACATTATCTAATCCAAGGATTTCACGCGCTTCTGCAACAGAATAACCTTGTCTGCCATCTTCCTCGAAAGCCTGGAATCCTTCCGCTCCTAATTTGTAGTCTAACTCATTTTCAATCTCTTCCGCTAAAGCGTGTTTAAAGAGTTCTGACAAACTTTTGCCTGTAAACTTGGCATAGTTTTTGAAAAAAGCTTCTTCTTCTTGATTCAATCGCAAGGAAACAATAGCCATAACAATCACTCCTTTTTCGTATTACATTGTAATACTTTTCTATCCTAAAAGCAATTAAACTCTATCTATTTATCCGTAAATGATAGTCCAAAGCCTATTAAAAGAGCCCCCGCTTAGGCGGAGCTCTTTCCCTTATTCTTCCTCAGGGTAAGTCATGCCCCACTCTCGGCGCAGCTGGGTCATGATAGCCATGACATCCTGTGTATAGTCCAGGTGCATGCTATCCTCGATACCTGCGACCGCTTTTTCCATATCGGCGACTTCGTAGGCCAGAGCCTGAGCGGTGTCTCCTGCTTCGATCACCTCTTGATGGCCATCCTCGGTATAGGTGATGACTGCTTTTTGACCGCGCGGATACTCATAAATCTCGACATAGCCTTTATCATAAGCAATGGTTCCGCGCTTTGGCTGTTTAGCGTGGAGGCTGAGGGTAATCGTCGCCATCTCGCCTTGGTCATTGCTCAGAAGGATACCGACCTGCTCATCCACACCTGTCGGTGCCAATTTAACCTGCGAAGCAATCTGGTTGGGACTCGATGCCATAAACCAACGGACAAAGGACAAAGCGTAGACGCCAATATCCAATAAAGCACCGCCCGCCAAATCGCGACTAAAGAAACGATTGGTCATATCGTAGTCTTTATAGCTGCCAAAGTTCATCTGGATAAGCTTGAGTTCACCCAATTTCCCCGAATTCACAATCTCTGATAATTGGCGGT
This sequence comes from Streptococcus sp. ELY_137, assembly GCF_058314515.1. NCBI lineage: Bacteria > Bacillati > Bacillota > Bacilli > Lactobacillales > Streptococcaceae > Streptococcus > Streptococcus sp. ELY_137. Next base: position 43,490 of record NZ_JBZFUL010000012.1, on the reverse strand, counting down.
AAATCGGCATGTGGAAAATCGTCATAGCTTCTGCTAAGACAACATGATTGTCCTCAGCTAAGTGAATAGCTTCCGCTAATTCCTCAGAGTTGAGCGTAATGGACTTTTCGCAGAGCACATGCTTACCGTGGGCCAAAGCCTTGCGTAAAAAATTGATATGGGTATTGTGGGGCGTTGAGATATAGATGATATCAACAGCTGGATCTTCAAACACCTCATCAATCTTGTCATAGACTTTCTCAATCCCATATTTTTCAGCGAAGGCCACACCCTTTTCGTAAGTGCGATTAGCAACTGAGTAGAGTTTTCTGCCCTGAGTCTGCAAGGCCTGAGCTAGTTCATTAGCAATGACACCCGTTCCTAAGGTTGCCCAATTGTACTGCTTGGTTCCTGTCATAATAGTCTCCTAACGCTGGTTCAATCATCTTATAAAATATCCGCCTTGTCGCATCAAAGAAGCGGTGATCCTAATAATTTCATTGTACAAGAGTAAACAAAGGATGTAAAGAAAAAGGATAAATAGGAATTGGAAAAGACCAGCTAGACCTCCAAAATTTTAGGCCATAAAGCAAAAGAACGTCCCAACTGAGGCGTTCTTACTTATAGAATTACCCATCTGTAACTACTGTCCCGACCCCTTGCTGGATATAAGGGAGCTGGTCGAAAGAGGTAATCACTGCTGTTTTGGTAGATTCACCATAGACAAAGTCAATAGCTGCTTGGATTTTAGGAAGCATACTTCCTGCTGCAAACTGCTTCTGAGCAATGTAGGTCTTAAGCTCAGAAGCTGTGACGGCTTCCAAGGCCTTTTGCTGAGGTGTATTGTAGTTGATATAGACATTAGTTACGTTTGTCAGGATAATCAGCCGATCTGCCTTAATATTTTTCGCTAGCATCATAGCAGAAAAATCTTTATCAATAACAGCTTCGATTCCCTGATAAACACCTCTATCATAAATAACTGGAATGCCCCCACCACCTGAACAAATTGGAATAATACCGTCTGCAACAAGACTTTTGATAGCAGCATTTTCAATAATTTTCATTGGATAAGGTGATGGCACTACTCTGCGGTAACCGCGACCAGCATCTTCCTTAAAAACAGCACTTGTTTTAGACTTTTTCCTTTCAAGCACGGCTTCTTCTTTACTGTAAAAAGGACCAATCGGTTTGCTGGGATTCTTAAAAGCAGGATCTTCTTTATCGACTAAAACTTGAGACACAGTGGCTACAACAGAACTGGAGTTGTTGCGTTGCTGTAACTCATTTTTCAGAGCATTTTGCAGCCAGTAACCGATACTCCCCTGAGTCATAGCAACGCAGGTATCAAGACCAAATGCTGGATTAATATCCGACTCACCAGCTCTTTGCTGATTAAGCAGATTGCCAACCTGCGGTCCATTCCCGTGGCAAATGACCACCTTTTCTCCTCTTTCAATAAAATCAGCAATAGACTTAGCAACAGTCTTGACTACCTTTTTTTGACCAGTATCAGTTGGATCCTTGTCCAAAATAGCGTTGCCACCTAGGGCGATGACATTAGTAGCCATAAGTCACCTCACTTATACACTGGGCTCCTGCTGAGTGATACAGTGAATGTTGCCTCCGCCATAAACGATTTCGACTGTGTTAACACCCACTACCTCCTTATCAGGGAAGAATGCCTGAACTTGCTCCAAGGCTAGATGATCATTTTCATCACCATACTGAGGAACGATAACACCCCCGTTAGTGATGAGGAAATTCATATAAGAAGCAATGCAGATATCACCATCCTCACGTGGGATAGTCCCTTCCACATAATCAATGGCAAAATCACCCTTGATGGTAATCGTATTAACTGGGCAACAAAGTTTATGAACCTTTAGCTGACGCCCCTTGGCATCAGTCATTTTACTTAGCCTTGCATAAGCGTCTTGAGCAGCCTCGTAAAAAGGACTGCTGACATCGTCCGTATAGATACAGGCAACTTCACCTGGGGCGATAAAGCAGGCAACATCATCAATATGACCATTAGTTTCCTCTGGATCAATACCGTCTTTGAGCCACAGAACTTTTTCACAATTAAGGTAATCACAAAGTTTTTTCTCAATCGCTGCACGAGTCAGCTGTGGATTACGTCCTTGACTGAGAAGGCACATTTCAGTTGTCAAGACAGTACCCTCACCGTCCACATGAAAAGAGCCTCCTTCTAGGATAAAATCTGATGTGCGATAGGAATCAGCCCCTTCAATCTCACATATTTTTTGCGCTACTAGATCGTCCTGATCCCAAGGGAAATAGAGACCATCTACCAATCCACCCCAGGCATTGAAGGCCCAGTCTACAGCTCTGCGCTGGCCTTGACCATCGATAACAAAAGTTGGTCCACAGTCCCGAACCCAAGCATCGTTGCTGGAAACCTCATAAACTGTGATCTCAGGAGGCAGCTGTCTGCGGCAATTCTGAAATTGCTGAGCAGAGACAAGCACATTCATATTTGTAAAACGACTGACAGCACGCGCAACATCCGCAAAAGCCTTTTGTGCTGGCTTGCCACCATTGCGCCAATTATCCGGACGTTCTGGCCAAATCATAAAAACCTTATCTTGCGGTGCATACTCAGCTGGCATATAAAATCCGTCTGCTTTGGGTGTCCTACCATTAATCCTTTTTGCCATGTTACCTTTCCTCCAAATTTCATTTATTGATATGCTTTAATTTAATAATGAACTCCCCAATAATAATACAAAGAAGAGATCCGATAGTAATTGGCAGCTGCTCTGTCAAGCTGGCCTTGTCAAAGGAGAGAGGCAGGGCTGTAAATATTAGTGAAATGGTAATTAAAACCATCGGCAAGACAACCAAAACTTTGAGCAAACCTGGTCCCCCACGAACCTCAAAGGGTCTATGGATGTCTGGATCAATCTGCCGCAATCTATAAAAGGCTGGAAAAACAGGCACGTAAGATAGCAAAAACATAACCAAATTAAGAGAAAAGAAAGCCCAAAATAAATCCTGATTAGGAAGAAAAGGAGCTGCTATGATAACCACGCTTGCTACTGCTCCATTCATAACAGCCGAGCCAACTGGCATTTTATTTTTTTGACTTCTAATCTTAAATACACTAGGTAAGTCTCCGTTTTCCGCTGCATAGCAGGCCGTATTGTTGACCCCTAATGACCAGGAAATCATATTGCCAAAAAGCGTTGTTAGAAAAAGCACTGCCATAAGAATAATAAACCATCCACCAGAAGAGCCTGTTAACAGTTTAAAGCTATCCATCATACCGCTGCTCGTTGAGATTTCTCTAACAGGGATTGCAACACCAATTCCAAAAGCTGAAAAGATATAAATCGCAGCAATCACTATCCCAGCCACGATAATTGACTGCGGAATCTGTTTTCTGGGATTTTCCATATCATTGGCAAAGGTGCAAATAACCTCAAACCCTAACAGATTAAAAATGATAACAGAAATGAAAGAGAGGCTCTTAAGATCAAAACTTGGCAAGAGTGACCTTAAGGTCACATCATTAGCCATTCCCTTTGTCAAAGCCGTATAAACACCAAGCAGTCCGACTAGGAGCGCTAAAATCATCTTAATCACTGCTGCACCATTTAATATCCAGATGCTGTCACTCACCGGATAAAAGCTAATCCAAACAATAATCCATGTAAAAACGAGCTCAATAACAACCTGCAGAGGCACAGAAAACGTAATGCCTGTAATTGTTGTCAAAAGTCCCGGCGTCATAACAGCTAAGGAAGCCAACCATAGGGGAAAATTAATCCAATAGTACCACGAGACTCGCGATCCCCAGCGATGTCCGTAAGCCTTGGTTACCCAATCGTAAATACCGCCATCTCCAATATAAGTTGTTCCTAGTTCTGACGAAATCAAGCCATAAGGGAGCAAGAAAGCAATGAGCAGAAACAGCCACCAGAAAAACTGAGAGTTCCCAATGGCAGCAACCGGCGCTGCTGCTTCGGCAACAAATACAACACAGATGACTGACAGTACCGCACTTATCAGGCTAAATTTTTTCTTTTGTTCTTCCATAATGACTGCCTCTCTTATGAACAAAAATATCTTGCTGAAGTAAGGAAAAGCTCTACTCAGCAACGGCTTTATGGTTACTGATTTTGAAGGAAGTCTTCTAAATCAGCCCTTGCCTCAGATTGAAGTCCCGCATCAAGCGGATGCCTATTTTCATAATCTCTCACAAGATAAACAAGCAGTCCTCTGATAGAGGTTAGGCGATTCTCTGCTTCATCAAAGCAAATGGAATGAGCACCGTCCATCACTTCATCTGTTACTTCTTCTCCCCGAGTTGCGGGCAGACAGTGCATAAATTTACACTGGCTACCTGCTTTTGCCATCATGTCGCTATCCACTTGATACTTAGGATAAAAAATTCGCATTCGCTCTTCTTCTGACAACTCAGCTTCATAAAGTCCGTACCAAACATCTGTATAGAGAAAATCAGCACCTTCAATAGCGTCTTCCTTATCTGTTACACTATATTTACCGCCAGAACCAGCACAGACAGCATCTAATTTTTCTTTATGTTTATCATTAAGCTGGAAACCTTGAGGACCAAAATGGACAAACTCCATTCCCATCTTAGTTGTCATCAAGCCTAATGAAAAGCAGACTTGCGTAGCATCTCCAACAAAAACAACCTTACAATCCTCCAGACTTTTACCAGCCGGTAGATGTTCTAGCATGGTACAAAGATCACCAAGTTCCTGTGTTGGATGATTATAATCTGACATCCCGTTAATAACAGGTATGCAAGCATGGCGTGCTAAATCAACAACACTTTGATGCCGCTCAACACGCGCCATTAATATATCATCTAGACGTGACAGAACCCGACTAGTATCTTCGATGGTTTCATGGCCGCCTAACTGAATTTGTCCCGGCGCAAGATACTGTGCGTGACCGCCTAATTGAGTCATAGCTGTCTCAAAAGAAACCCGTGTCCGCGTAGAAGTTTGCTGAAAAATCATACCCAGCGTTTTATTTTTTAATAAGGGTGGATAATATCCCTGCTTGATACAGGCTTTGATTTTCAAGGACAACTCTGCCAAATTGAGCAACTCTTCCTTGCTGAAATCCTCTGTGGTAATATAATCTTTTTTATCCATCATTGTGCTACCTCCTTTTAATCGTTAAGCTTAAACCTGATTTACTATAAGACTCTTTGAGTATAAGTCGTTTCGCCTCGGTTGAGAATAATCTTCAAGCTGTAAACCTCTTATTTCTCTAAATTCCACTAAGCTTGCATTTTAGTGTGGGTCATCTAAACTGAATAATGTAAAGTTTAGATAAGTTTAGTCCTTAGGTTGATATAAAAATGTAATCGTTTTATGCTACAATTAAGCCGATATAGCCATAGGAAGTAGAGGATATAGACTATGGAACTGATTTATCTTTACAGTGTCGCCTTGCTTATCATTTATGCTAGTGCCTTCTCCTTATCTCTCCTAGCTTTTTTAATTGAAAAGAACCAAGTTCTGAAATCAATATTTGGAATCCTTGCTATCTTTTTTACCTGTTTTATCTTAAATAGCAGTATTATCTCTATGACAGAGCTGATTAGATCATTTACACAATTTTACAATCAAACATTCGTCGGACTGCCAACGTCAAAATTAGTCCTGTCTGCCATTATTAACTTTTGTCTACTAAAGATTATTCTTCTCTTAAGTGATCAAAAATTTACGACAGCTTATTACTTACCCTTGATAGTGAACATTGTGTGGATGCTGGCAGCCACCTACCTTGTTCAATCCCCACTGCAGGTTTTTTTATTTTATCTCCCAAATCAGCTTTTCCTATTTTACTGTGGGTGTTTAGCCATTCTAAAATCTTCCCGCGCTCTGGGTCAGAACAAACCCTACGATTTCTACCTAAGAGGTATGGGGATCATTTGTCTAATTTTTGCAATTAGTATTACACTGGAAGACTTCATCGTTATTTTCTATATTGATCACTACTCATCCCTTAACCTAAAAATTCAAAACCGTAATTTTAATGAAGACCTCTTTTCAATAACCTATGCCATTATCCTTAGCTACTCCCTTTTAAAAAACCTGCGATTAAAGTTTAACAACCAAACAACAAATGTGGATCTAACGAAGGAGACAACCGCCGCCTTTAAAAATTTTTGCTGCAGTTATGATCTTACTGCTAGAGAAAGTGAAATTCTTCAGCTCCTTCTTAAACATAAGAATAACCAAGAGATTGCTGATACGCTTTATTTATCTGTAGGAACTGTTAAAACCCATACTCACAACATCTATATCAAACTGAATATCAACAAAAGAGAAGAATTATTCAATCTTTATCAAGAATATTCCGCAGCTTTTTAAACCAGTACCAAGAAAATGGCACTGTGAAACTTGTTTAATAAAATAGGCTAAATTCTTTAAGATATCCAATCCTTCCATAAAAATCATTCAACTTTTTGACGATCTGATTTTAAACCAAATACTTTTTCAAAAATAAAAAAGCCAGCAGTCACCACCGAATCGGTCGCCTGCTGGCTTTCTCAGTGCTATCGTTTTTCAAGAAGTTTCCGCTTTTTAAGCCTTCTTCTAAGCACTATTTTTATCTGTAAGTTTTTTACACTTGTAAAGATCAACCTATTGCAGTTTTTGTCCATTCACCAACTCATAGTAGCGGGCAATAGCTGAATGGTCATCTGAACCGTAGTCATGAGCTTTCAGCACTTGTAAAATTTCCATGGCTTGAGCTGTGAACGGCGTTGAGACATTGTAGGAATGCGAAGCATCCAGAGCGTTTTGCAAATCCTTGATATGCAAATCAATACGGAAACCTGGCGCAAAGTCACCGTCAAAGATTTTTTGTGATTTTTGATCCATGACGGTCGAGCCAGCAAGACCGCCTCGAATAGCTTCGTAAACCCGTGATGGATCGACGCCAGCCTTCTTAGCCAAAGAGTAAGCTTCTGACACCGCCGCAATATTGACTGCAACAATCATTTGGTTGGCCAACTTAGTCAAATTACCAGCACCAACTTCACCGACTAAAGTAACGCTGCTAGCCATGGCCTGCAAGACATCCTTATATTGTTCAAAAACTTTTTCGTCGCCGCCAACCATAACAGCAATAGTCCCGTCAATAGCCTTAGGTTCACCGCCAGATACAGGAGCATCCAAGAAGGAAACAGACTGCTCCTTCAATTTATCATGAAATTCTTTACTAGCTACTGGTGAAATAGAACTCATATCAATAACTGCTTGACCAGCACTCAAGCCTTCAGCAATCCCATTTTCATCAAACAGGGCTGCTTTGACGTGCGGTGAATTCGGCAGCATAGTGATCACAAGGTCACCTTTTTGAGCAGCATCCTTACCGCTTTCTGCAGCATGTCCGCCGGCTGCCACCAAAGCATCAACACTCGCTTGATTAAAATCGAAACCATAGACTTCATGACCAGCTTTTACTAGATTGATAGCCATTGGTTTTCCCATAATACCTAATCCGACAAATCCGATTTTCATCTTTAATACATCCCTTCTAAATTCTTATTCTACATTGTAACAGACCTTAACAGCAAGATAAATGGTCTATAGACTACAATTATAATGTGTTACGCTTAATTATTTGGTCAATGTACCAAATAAACTGATAAGATTGCGACTGGCTGAAGCGACTAAATTCCTCGTATCAGCCATAGCTTCTTCCAAGCTCATTGGCCGATTAACGACATCAAAGACACCCGCTATACCCTGACGGTAAACGTCATCCAAGTCTAAAGAACGGCTACCAACAATAGCTACCGTAGGCACATGATATTTCTGAGCAATGGCAGCAATGCCAATAGGAGCCTTACCATTGATGGACTGACCGTCCATACGTCCTTCGCCAGTGATAACTAAGTCAGCCTGTTTGATGTCTTCCTCAATATGAATCATCTGCAGAATCTTATCAATACCGCGCTCTGGTTTCCCATCTAAGAAAGCCATCAGACCGGCTCCAAGCCCGCCTGCAGCCCCTGCCCCCGGGATATCCTTAATATCCTTTTGCAAGTTTTTCTTAATGACCTCAGCAAAATTGGCAAGTCCTTCATCTAAAACAGTAATTAGGTCAGCAGTGGCACCTTTTTGCGGTCCATAAATCGCTGTTGCACCATTGCTACCGCAGAGCGGATTGGTTACATCGGATAAAATATGCAGCTCCACCGAGTGATATTTTTCCCTTATAGCAGAGGCATCCAGATCAGCTATTTTTCCTAAATTTTCAACAGTCGCTGCTAGTTCTTGTTGATGGCTATCAAAGAATCTGACACCCAGCGCCGATGCCATGCCCAAGCCGCCGTCATTCGTGGCCGAACCACCGATGCCGATGTAAATACGCTCTACACCACGCTCCAGAGCATCTTTTATGAGCTGCCCTGTACCGTAGGTGGAAGCTTGCATCACATTTAAAGACTCAGGCGCAACCAAGGTAATACCAGAGGCCGATGCCATCTCTAAAACAGCCGTTTTTCCATCGGCAATAATAGCATAGGAAGCATTGACAGGGGTACCGAGCGGACCTTGCACACAAACCGTAACCTTCTCACCTTGATTAACATCAAGAATAGCATCAACTGTTCCTTCTCCGCCATCCGCGATCGCAAAAATCTTCGTCTCATAATCAGGATATAGGCTGCGGATACCTTCAGAAATATAGGTTCCAACTTCTTTAGAACTGGCACTGCCCTTAAAAGAGTCTGATGCAATGACAATCCTTTTCCCCATACAGATACCTCCTGCTAATATTATTTATTCAGATGGAAGAAAACCACCCTTACGCATTTCTTCTTTCATTTTTTCTAGGACAGGGCCTACTGTTGCTTCTGTCGGCAAAATTGATTTACCGACATCCATTCCCATCAGATTAGCCATATCCTTAGTAGCAGCTGGGAAGCTTGCTGCATCTTGTGACAGACGAATTGGATTTAATTTAAATTGAGCTTCTAAGGACTTGTCAAAGTTACCAGCAATATAGTAATCATAGATACTGCTGACCAAGTGAGTGTACATATTGGCTGTAGAGCAAACACTGCCAACTGCACCTACACAGAGCCCCGGAAAAACAACCGTATCTTTGCCTGTCAGTACTCGGAAATTGACATCCTGAGTCTGACGGACCAGTTCACTGCAAAATGTGATATCTCCGCTTGATTCCTTGATACCGATAATGTTGGACACATCGTGAGCCAAACGGACAATAATATCCAGCGGAACAGAATAGCCAGAGCGACCAGGATTATTGTAAATCAGCACAGCCGTATCAGGAACACTGTCCGCAATAGCCTTAAAATGGTGGTATAAAGCTTCTGGTGTCGGCTTAATAAACATCGGATTCAAAATGGATACAGCAGCAATGTCCCTTTTTGCAGCTTCTTGAGCAAGCTCAATACACTTGCGAGTACGGATAGCTCCGATACCAAAATAAATGGGAACACGGCCAGCAGCTTCTTCCAGCATCACATCGAGGGCATGGAACATCTCAGACGGTTCAAACATGTAAAATTCTGAATTACTGCCAAAAGCCAAAATTCCGTGTACCCCATTGTCAATGACGTGATTAACAATCTTTCTTAATCTGACGTCATCAATATTTTCATCGTCGTCCACTGGTGTAATAATTGGGACGATAATACCTTTTACATCTTCTTTATCAAACACTGAGATTATCTCCTATCTTACTAAACTTGGCTTTTTATTGTCAAACGTCCAATCTGGAATCAAATATTGCATGGCCAGAGCATCATCACGCGCGCCAAGATTCTTATCAAGGTAGAGCTGATGGGCTTTTTTGATGGCAGCCAGATCAGGTTTGATACCTAAACCAACAGAATCTTTGGCAATATGGATAAGACCCTCCCTAATCACATGAGGATTCTCTGACAGAGCTTGGCCATCCTGCCAGATATAATGCGTGTCACAAGCATTGATATCGCCTGGTGCTGCTGCAGCCGCATGGGCTACCATGGCCAAGGAAATATCGAAGTGGTTGTTGGAATGAACGCCCCAAGTCATGCCAAAATCATGGCACATCTGAGCAACACGGACAGAACCCTGCATGGTCCAGAAATGCGGATCTGCAAGCGGAATCGTTACAGAATGTAAGGCAACCGAATGTTGCATCTGCCGCCAATCCGTCGCAACCATGTTGGTAGCTGTTGGAATACCAGTCGCCTTGACAAACTCAGCCATAACTTCACGGCCGCTAAAGCCATCTTCAGCCCCGCAAGGATCTTCAATATAGGCAGCAACACCTTTTAAATCCTTACCAATTTCAATGGCTTCTTTCAAGGACCAAGCACCATTTGGATCAAGGGTAATACGGGCATTTGGAAATTCTTTTTTCAAAGCTTTAATAGCCTTAGCTTCTTCCTTGCCCTCCAGAACTCCGCCTTTAAGTTTAAAATCCTTAAAGCCATAGCGCTTGTAGGCAGCCTTGGCTAAATCAACAATAGCTTCCGGTGTCATAGCTTCCTTGCGACGCAGGCGACCCCAGTCATCGGAATCGTCATCTCCTTGTAGATAAGGAAGATCGGTTTTATTAGGATCAGCAACATAGAAGAGATAACCCAAGAAAGGCACATCTTCACGAACTTGTCCATCTCCTAAAAGAGCAGCCACTGGTACTTGAAGATGCTGACCCAAAAGGTCAAGCAAAGGCGTTTCTACTGCTGTTTGAACGTGAACAGTTGTCCGGAGGTCAAACGTTTGGAGACCGCGGCCGCCTGAGTCAAGCTGGCCGAATTTCTCACCAATTTCTTTAACGATATTCTTATATTCTCCAATGCTGCGTCCGACAACCAATTCTTTAGCCTTTTCCAAAGTATCTGTAATTTTCTGGCCGCCCGGAACCTCGCCGACACCCAGATTACCTGAGCTATCTTCCAGAATCACCACATTGCGCGTGAAGTAGGGACCGTGAGCTCCGCTTAAATTTAATAGCATAGAATCATATCCGGCAACCGGATAAACATCCATTTTAACAACTGTAGGCACTGACATTTTTTATCCTCCGAAATTATCCTCTCTAGTCGACGCTTTATTGAAAAATCTGAGCATCTAATTGCAAATCCGGCAAAACAGCCTGATTGAGTGTGAGTCCCAGACCTAGACGTGTCGGCACTTTCATCTTGCCATCGACCAATTCCACCTTTTCCTCAAAAAGACCGACGGTTTCAAACCATTCAAAATGTTCTACCCAAGCATCGCCGCTGTAACAGGCTGTCAGCGGTAGATGGAGCTCCATGCTGTAGTGCGGCGCCAAGACTAAATGATTTTCTTCTGCCCGCTGGAGTACCTTTTGAAACTGTGTGATACCGCCGATACGCGGCGCATCTAATTGACAGACATCAAAAGCCCGTTTTTCAAAGAAAGGAACCCCTTCTTCGTAACTGGTCAGCATTTCTCCTGTTGCAATCGGTGTGCCAAGAGCTTGGGACAGGCGCAGATGCCCTTCAACATCGTGGCAGGTCACAGGCTCTTCAAACCAAACCAGATTGTAGTCATCAAAATATTTACCAGCCTTAAGAGCCGTTGAGACATCCCACTGCTGATTGGCGTCAATCATAATAGGAACATCATCACCCAACGCCTTTCTTAAAGCAGCGACGCGTTTGACATCTTCCTTGTAGTCGGGTTGACCGACCTTGATTTTTACACCACCGACACCTTGTTCCAATACCGTATTCGCATGGGCAATAACTTCTTCAATAGTATCCTGCAAGAAACCACCAGTCGTATTGTAACAAGGGACGTATTCTTTATGCTGACCCAAAAGCTTACTCAAGGGCAGGCCCGCACGTTTCGCCTTAATATCCCACAGAGCGATATCAAAAGGCGTGATTCCTTGAACAGCAACACCGGTATTGCCAATCGAAATACTGGACCACAGCAACTTATTCCACAGACGGCTAATATCGTTAGGATCCTGTCCTAGCAGCAAGGGTGCATATTCCTTAGACAGAGCATACTGGGCTGGGCCACCATTGCGTTTACAGTAGGTGTAACCCATTCCCGTGTAGCCAGCTTCAGTCTCAATAATGGCTGCTGTAATCATCACTTCTTTGAGCGGCGTTTGCTTACCTTGGATAACCTTGGCATCACTGACAGGCTTCTTGAGCGGAACGCGTATTAATTTTACTTCAACCTTTGTAATCTTATCTATCATATAACTAAGCCTCCATATTTAGCGGTGGCAAAAGACCGGCCGGTTAGGATCAAACTGCCAACCTTTTTCCAAATACTGCATGGCAATGGTATCGTCACGATCCTTGAATTCCATTTGATGGTAGAGCTCGTTTTGTTTTTGTAATTTATCCAAATCAATATCAACACCTAAACCGGGTTTAATTGGAAGTTTGATTTTGCCATCAGCAAAACTCAGCGGTTCTTTAAGCAAGGACTCACCATCCTGCCAGATCCAGTGGGTATCGACCGGCGCAATGTTTCCCGGTGCCGCAGCCGCAACTTGTACAAAAGTCGCAAGGGTAATGTCAAAATGATTATTGGAATGCGATCCCCAAGTCAAGCCCCATTCATTCAGGAGATAAGCCATGCGAACACTGCCGTTCAAGGTCCAAAAATGCGGGTCAGCTAAAACAATATTGACACTGCGCAGGGCTGCAGCATGATGAAACTGACGCCAATTAGTCGCAATCATATTGGTAGCCACAGGAATTCCTGTTGCATCGCGGTATTCTGCCATGATTTCCCGGCTGGAGAAGCCCTGTTCCGGACCGCACGGATCCTCAATATAGGTCAGCACATTTTTACGCTTTTGTGTCAAAGCCACTGCTTCTTCCAGTGTCCAAGCGCCATTAGGATCAATATTAATGCGGGCATCTGGAAAGGCTGCCTTCAAAGCGTCAACAGCCTTCATTTCTTCTTCACCGGCTAAAACACCGCCCTTTAGTTTAAAATTATTAAAACCATACTTATCTTTGAGCACGCGCGCCTGTTTAACAATAGCCTCGGGCGTCATCATTTCGGTTCGGCGCAGTGATTCCCAGCTGTCGCTGCCATCGCTTTTTTCATAAGGCAGATCAATCTTGGAAGAATCTGCTGAATAAAAGAGATAACCCAAGAATTCAACCTCATCACGTTGAATACCGCCTTCACCCAAAAGAGCAGCAATCGGCAGCTCTAGGAACTTACCTAGTAGATCCAGCATAGCGCATTCAATAGCCGCTTCAGACTGAACTACGAATTTTAAATTTGAGATATTGAGTTGCTGCAGACCCTCACCAGTATCCTGTGCAGCCCTTTCACGACTGCGGCGAATATTTGTTAGAACCTTACGGTACTCACTGACTCGTTCACCGATAACAAAAGGCTTATAGCTCTCAAGCTGCTTGGTAATATGCTCTCCGCCGTGAATCTCTCCAATCCCAAAATTGCCGCTGTCATCTTTTAAAACAACAACATTTCTCGTAAAATAGGGAGCATGACAACCGCTCAATGTTAGCAAGGGACTGTCATGACCGGCAACAGGATAAACAGCCATTTCAATGACTTTCGGTGCTTTCCCCATATTTTTCTCCTTTATTTAAGATACAAAGGCGTGAGCGACACAAAGCAAAATAGGAGGTGCGACGAAGCGTCACAGGACGCTAGGAGAAGCTGTCTTTTTGCACAGTGTCGTAGCCGTGTTCAGTTACCAAGATACAAAGAGCGTTAGCGAACAAGGGCAAAATAGGAGATTCGACGAAGCGCCACAGGACGCTAGGGGAAGCTATCTTTTTGCACAGTGTCGTAGCCGTGTTCAATTACATAAGATACTAAGGGCGTTAAGAAAGCGAGAAGAAAATAGGAGGCTCGCGCCATGCGCTTTGCGCATAAGGCAGGCTATCTTTTTCTCAACGCTTTTAGCCCGTGTTCAGTTACTAAGATACGGCAGAGGATTGTTATCTAAGTGCTTTCCACTTGATAACAAACGCCAATCAACAGGAGTTCATTGGTTCTAAAGCATCTAATGAACTGTGCAGAGGTAATACTTCTTGGCATAGCCAACAAGTCTTTACTCCCAAACATTGCGTCAAACTGCTATATCTTAAATAGTTAAATGAAGCAGGACTTTTTGTCCCAGCCCCCTTATATAAACTAGATAGAGTAGCCTAAGCTGTAAACACTCAGCCGGCAACAGCTACAGTTTTTCATAGTTGCTTCTAGCTCGCAACTGAGAATTGATTTTTAAACAACACCAAATGAAGCGACGATAGCAATGAAAACTGAATTCAGCAGAGGGAAAGCTGCTCCCAGCCAGAATTCATGATAGTAGCCTTCTTTATGAGTTAAATGAGTGTAGTTGAGACGGTTAATAACCGAACCGTTGTGTGGTAGAGAGTCCAGACCGTAACAAGAGATATTAACCATACGGTGCAAAACATCTGCACTGATACCCTGCTTCAAAAAACGCGGTGCAAAAACATTGAGCGAAATGGCTTCACCACCCGAAGCAGAACCTGTAATACCAGCAATTAAGTTCGTCGCAATCGCTAATTGAATCAGTGGTGGCCCTGGAATTTTGTCCAAGTTATTAACCAGATAATCAAAGCCTGGTGCCGCAGCAACAATACCACCGAAACCAACAACAGAGGCAACATTCATGATAGACTTCATCGTTGAGTTAACACCATCAGCCATGGTATTTTTAAAGTTAGCAAATTTATTATAGTAGAGAGCAAAGCAAGCCAAGCAGCCAAGAGTCAAAGAAAGGTAAGGAGGAACATTAAAAACATTCATAGCGACAATCAGAACAATAGAGGGCACAAGTGCTTTGATAAAATCTAGCGTTGTCGTCTTTTTATCCATAGCCTTTAAGGCTAAAATTTGCGAAGCTTCTTCCATTTTATGCCCAGTCTTTTCGAAACCTTCTCCGCGCTTTTCATTACGTTTGAGCATCCACCAAATGTACCAAGCCCCAAAGATGATGGATACGCCAGCTGCGATAACCCCAAGAACAGGAGCCGCCGTTGGTTTGGTTCCTAATGTCTCCATCGGAATCAGATTCTGGATAGCCGGTGAACCTGGCAGGATAGCTGTCCACATAGAACCACCATAAACCGCAACAGCAATAATGAAATGCCAGGGAATGTCCAACTCTTTAAAAATCCGAAAACAGATGGGAGCAATCGTAAAGATAACAACAAAACCACTGACTCCACCAAATGACAGAATAGCTGTAATGAGGGAAAGTCCCATCAAAACCCAAAATTTAGCATTTTTAGTTCCCATTTTTAGAGACCATTCTGCGATTTTATTAGCAATATCTTGAGCCGCTCCACAATCTCCAAGCATAGAACCAAGAATGGTTGCCGGCAAGAAAATTAAAAAGTTATCTTTTGCAAAATCAGCAAAAGCTGATGCATAGTCGTTAGTCAGACTTTCTGTCACCGGCAGACCTGATAAAAGAATGACAACAAGAGAGGCAACTGGCCCTAAAATTAAAATAGGAAACTGCTTATAAGAACCCCAAATCAAAAAGGCCAAGGCAGCCAGAACACCTAACAAGCTAATTAGTCCACTGTCCATAATCGTACTCCTTTAGCATTAAAATTGAACATCGAGAAAACCATTAACAGCAACAAAACACTCTCCCATGATCTGCCCCGTAATATCATTCTCAATCAGCGATGCTTAAGAGTAAACGCTACTGACCCGGTACAGAACGATAGCAGGCTTACTCTCAGATTCGATGGCTCCATGGTACCACATTCTCCTTTTTATGTTCAACGTTTCACAAACTATAGTTTGCTAGGCAGTTTCCCCTAATTTTTTAGTCTCTGTAACAAATTAATTTTTCCAACTGCTTATACTATTTAAGATTTATAGGGTATCCGTTTAGATAGCATAAATGGGAAGTTGTAGGATTTTTCCGCATAATATAAGCAATATCTAGACTTAGCAAGCAAGAAACAAAATAGGCTGCAATAAACTCTTCCTAAAAATTAATCATAGTTCGTTTTTATTACAAAAACTAATGCTAAAAGTAGTATAATGACTCTAGTACCTGAGGGAGGAAAAACATTTATGATTGAGGCTAGTGTCGTTCAGGATATCCTGACTCGTATGAAGGAAATCATCAATCAAGAATTGAACTTCTTTTCGACTGAAGGCGTCATTATTGCCAGCACCGATCCCAACCGCATCGGCCAAGTCAATCACGAAGGAGCACAGTTTGCTCTCGATAAAAATCAGCCCATCGTTATTGAATTCGATAACCAGTACGAGGGAGCCAAACAAGGGATTAACCTGCCAGTTGACATTGATAACCAAATCGTTGGTGTTATCGGTATTACCGGCAAAAAAGAGGAGGTCTCTCAGTATGGGCAAATTATTAAAGAGATGACCAAAATCCTCATCTTGAATAATGCTGCTCGAGAACTTGTTTATAACCGGCGCAATGTCCACCGAAACATTATTGATTATATTCAAAATGATGATCAGAGCGATGCTTTTTCTGTTGAAATGCTCTACGGTATCAATCTGTCGTCTAAAAAATATACTGCTATCGTCGGTTTACCCAACGGCAGTCTGACTGAACAGTATTTTGATGACATCTCTAATGTTTATCTAGATTTAGAACTCTTATTAGGAGATGAAGATGCTATCTTTGAAGTTAGGGGAAATATGATTCTAGTGCTCTTGCGGCTCAAAGAGCCTTCAGCTGCCTCCAAAATTATTAAAAAAATAGAGAGTGTCATTAAAAAGAAGTACAAGATATCTCTATTATTTGGTGTCGGCATGCCTGGTCAAGGAAAAGAGGAGTTAAATCGGAGCATCAGCCAGGCCAAAACCGCCCTAGGCTGGAATAAAACGTTTTACCAAAAACGAGAGCTCTTATTCACCGATATGGAGTATGGACTAGTGCTACACAATATTGCTGATATCCATAAAAGGTATTTCTTAGATAAGATTTTTGCCCACCTCTCTCAAAAAGAAATAGAGGACATGATACCCCTTTTAGATACCTACGAGACTTGTAACGGCAGCATTAAAAAATGTGCTGAAAAGTTATTTATCCACAAAAACACGGTCCAGTATAAGCTCAATAAAATTACCGAGAAAACCGGCCATGACCCAAGAAAGCTTTCAGATTTTTTCATCCTAAAGCTAGCTTCTATTCTCTACAAAATGCAAAAATAAGCCAACTCATCCAAGACAGGAGCCGTCCTCAATCAAATTCCACAGTATTTATGGAGGTCTACTATGAATGATTTACTACTACAGCCTGCCCTAGGAATCGGAACATGGTTTTTAGGAGAAAAGGCTGCTGCTGAAAAAGAAGAACTAGCCGCCTTACAGTATGCCCTAGATAAGGGAGTGACCATTATTGATACAGCAGAAATGTATGGTAACGGTAAGGCCGAGAGGTTGGTTGGTAAGGCTATTCAGCCTTTCGATCGCGATAAGCTCTACCTAATTTCCAAAGTACTGCCCTCAAATGCTAACAAAAAGCATATGGAGATCAGTCTCGATGCTTCACTTAAAGCCCTACAAACAGATTATTTAGATCTTTACCTCTACCACTGGCGTGGAGGAACTCCACTTTCTGAAACGATATCAGAGTTAGAGCGTTTAAAAAGCAAAGGAAAAATCAAAGCTTGGGGAGTCTCTAATTTCGACCTAGAAGATATGCAAGAACTCTTAGCTTTGCCGGCAGGCAGTCATTGCCAAGCTAATGAAGTCTTATACCACCTAGGCTCCCGCGGTATCGAATACTGTTTGAAACCCTTTCAAGATCAGCATCATATTTCTACGATTGCTTACTGTCCTCTAGCCCAAGCAGGATCCTTGCAAAGAAAATTACTCCACGATAAAGGTCTCTCTGATATTGCCCAAGCATTAAATATCAATATTTACCAACTTTTACTGGCTTTCACTTTGGCCCAGCCCAATATGATCTCAATTCCCCGAACTGGGCAAGTGACACACATGAAAGAACTTATCGCTGCCCAAGACATCAAGCTTACTCCTGACATTATGGAACAACTTAACAAACTGTTCCCAGCGCCTCGGCACCGAGTTCCTCTGGACATTGAATAAAATCTGGCTTTAGACCTGTATACAAAAAAGCACCTAGCTATGAATGCAGTTAGGTGCTTTCTTATCTTAAATCACTAATTAGTTATTGAATGATACGTGGACATGATCGTAGTGGTTCGCTGTAGCATCACCGCGGTCTGGCATGTCGTTCCAAGTGTAAGCTGGACCGTAGATATTGTCAGTCGGAGCATAGAATTTTTGCTGATAAATCACGTAAGAGATATTATTAGCTTCCATGTTTGAAGTTGCGTAATCAGCAACTTCTTGACCGAGTTGAGTATTGTCATAGGTCATAACATCAACAGCATTACCTGTTCCGTGGTCGCCCGAGTCACCTGGACGAACACCGCCGATATCAGTAGCTCCGTAACGGTTGGCAACATCATTAGCGAAAGCTGCTGCAGATGGCTGAAGACCTGTTGTATCAACAGAAGCATTTTGCGGAGCAGCTTGTTCAGTCGCTGTTGGTTGTTGCGCTTCCTGAGCTACTGGGGCTTGTTGGTCAGCAGGAGCTTCTGATTGAGCTTGAGTTTCAGAAACTGGTGTTGAAACTTCTGAGAGATTATCTTCTGATGACGCAGCTGGCATTTCTGAGCTGGCTGCTTGATCGCTAGCTTGTTCTTGGACTTGTGGAGCTGTTTGATCTACCTGAATTTGTTCAGTCGCTGGCTGCGCCGCATCAGTTGCTTGATCGGCAGGATTAACAGTTTCTACTTGAGCTTGATCTGCCGTTTCCGATGAAACCGGTGCTTGGCTGGTTACTTCTGAAGTTTGAGCTTGCTCAGATGCCGGTGCCTCCGGAGCTGGCATAGCTTGGCTATTATCAGCAACAGGTAATTCACTCGAAGCTGGTGTTTCAATAGCATCCAAAGAAGTTGTATTGTCACCAACAGTCACCTGATTATTTGACAAATCAACAGAAGCTTGCGGAGCTGTTTGATCGGCAGCCTGAATAGTCACACCTGTTGCACTGTGGTTAGCATCATAAGTGGCCGTAATAACAGTGCCTGGAAAAATCACATTGACATCTGCAATGGCATTGACCTTGGCCAAGACATTAACATCAATTTCCATAGCTTCGGCAATCGTGCTGAGCGTGTCACCTGGCTTAACAGTATAGGTTGTTGTGTCACCTTGGTTAGCCAAGTCAGCTTTAACTTCTTCGACAGAACGGGGCGTCCAGTTTTGATTGGCATTGACATCTTCAGCCTGAACTTTAGTGGCTGCAAAGATAGACAAAGCAAGTGTTGAGGCTAGTAGCATTTTTTTATTGAATTTCATGTTATAGTCCCTTTCTTCCCTCCCAGTTAATCACTGAGTTTTATTGGATAGGCCCGCCACCAAAGAAGCGAACACGCCTAATCATTTTTAGTACGCTATCTATCCTAACATAGATTTTTAAAAAATCCACTTCAGCTGCTTGCCTTAACAAAAGTATATTATAGCTGTAACATTTGACTTATTTGTCATATCTCACTAACTAGTATTAGATAGCGTCCAACTTGCTAGATATTCGTTCAATGCTTACTATCCCTATAATGTTCAAATACCTGCTCAATTTTCGGCATTAGACCATGTAACCAAATGACATTGAAGTAAATAAGAGGTACCACTACCACGAGATAGAGAAAGAAAATCCAGCGGTTTGTCACTGTCTGTCCATAATACAAAAACATGAATCACCAAGGGCAATTCAAGAATAGCAGTGACAACACCCAGAATATAACCTTTAAACCAAAAGCAACTGAAATAGTGAAAAAGGAAGTGCAATTTGTAGCCTGCTAGAACAGCCAGATAAAAGAGGAAATTCCCACTGACTTGACAAGACAATAGAGAGCAATCAACACCAAGAGAAGACCAGTAAGTCACTGTATGAAAAAGTACGCTCACCATGGCAATAACGAATATTGAACCCTATTCCGTTAAAGTTTTAACGATAGCCGTTGCTGCTTTAGCAACTGACGGATATCTATGCAAAGACAAACCATCACTTCACGGCCCCGTAACGATGATGGCTATTTATCCCAAGATGAACGATGGTCGAAAGCCTAGATCAATGTCTAAAATGACGAACTCCTGTGAAAACCATGGCCATTCCGTATTTATCCGCCGCTTCAATGACTTCTTGGTCACGCACTGAACCACCTGGCTGGATAATCGCCTTGATGCCTGCAGCTGCAATTTCTTCAACATTATCAGCAAAGGGGAAGAAAGCATCACTGGCAAGAACTGCCCCATCAAGACGGTCCGCTGCGTGTTCCAGAGCAATCTTAACTGCTCCAACTCGGTTAGTCTGACCCGGACCAAGGCCGAGTGTCATGTGGTCGTTGGCCACTAAAATCCCATTTGACTTAACGTATTTGATGGCTTTCCAAGCGAATTCAAGCGCTGTTTGCTCCTGGTCAGCTGGCTGACGCTTGGTAACAACCTTCCAGTCAACTGGATTTTCCTTGACCACATCTTGGTTTTGTACCAACATACCGCCGACAACACCGGTATACTCTGCTTCTACTTCGCTGGCTTCTTGAGCGTCAAAAGGCAATACCAAAATGCGTAGGTTTTTCTTTTTAGTCGTAAGAATTTCAAGCGCTTCATCTGAATAAGATGGTGCAATGATGATTTCTAAAAAGATGCTGTGCATTTTTTCAGCGGTAGCCGCATCTACCTCACGGTTGAGCACAACAATACCACCGAAAATAGAAACGGAGTCAGCCGCATAGGCATTGTCCCAAGCGCCTTCAATCGTATCAGCCTGACCGATACCGCAAGGGTTCATGTGTTTGAGGGCAACAACAGTCGGACGATCCGTAAAATCACGAATAATGCGGATAGCCGCATCAGCGTCACGAATATTGTTGAAAGAAAGCTCTTTACCATTAAGTTGTTTGGCTGAAGCAATGGAATACTCAGTCGGAATCGCAGACTGGTAGAAATCCGCATCCTGCTGTGGATTCTCACCGTAGCGCATAGGCTGCTTGAGGTCGTAGGTAAGGGTCAGCTTTTCAGGCTTGGTTTCACCCACTTGCGCTGTGAAATAATCGGCAATCAGTGCATCATAAGCTGCTGTGTGACGATAAACCTTGGCTGCCAAGCGTTGTCGTGTTTCATAAGTTGTCTCCCCAGCATCTTTAAGCTCATTGAGAACCACTGCATAATCCCTAGGATCCACGACAACCGTGACACTAGCATGATTTTTCGCAGCCGAACGGAGCATAGATGGACCACCGATATCAATATTTTCTACAGCATCGGCATAAGTAACATCTGGTTTGAGGATGGTCTCCTTGAAAGGATAAAGATTGACCACCACGAGGTCGATGAGCTCAATATGATTATCCCTTGCAGCCTGCAAATGGCTATTCAAGTCACGGCGAGCCAAAAGACCTCCATGGATCTTAGGATGGAGTGTCTTAACACGGCCATCCATCATTTCAGGAAAACCTGTTACATCGTCAATGGCAATCGTGTCAAGCCCTGCCTCATCAAGGACTGTTTTCGTACCGCCAGTTGAGATAATATCCCAACCGAGTTTTTTAAGTTCTTGGGCAAACTCTACAATGCCCGCTTTGTCTGATACACTGATTAGTGCGCGTTTAGTCATGTTTTCTCCTTATTTAAAATCTAATCCTTCATTGACTACGTTTATCACTCTCGACAGTTCGTCTTTAATGCAGTCAATAAGTTCACTTCTAGACAGTTGGTCTATATTCCAATATTGATAGACATGTTCACCATATTTACAATATGCTCCTCTCATAGAAGAAGCTCTCCCTCGAATTTTTTTGTTTTCATAGTTTTCAAAATAGTCTAGCTCAATTAGCTTATTAAATAATCTTTCTTTACTCCCTAGGTTAGAGTCTTCTTTATAAGCTCCGCTATGCAATCGAAATTGATTTCCTTCAATTTGTATTCCAACAAAACCTAGATACTTCTCTTCAACTATTTGATAATACTTAATATCAATAGTAGCTTTCTTATTATGAAAAGAGACATTTATTTTTGGCAACCCCCACCCTGATTGAAACGATTCATTTTTTACCTCTCTTTCAATTTCAAGTGCAAATTCATTTGAGGTATACTTCAAATAAACATCATTGAATTTAAGATCTTCCAGGTAGGAAGGAGCTTTCCAAACATATTTATCTTTAGCAGACTCTATCTCTTCAAAAAGTAAATTATTCAAACAATAAATATCTTTAGCATAAAGCATAATGAAATCTCTATTGATACTGGTAATATCTCTTACATTTTCTAAAATATGTATAATTCTGTCCGAAATAACTTTATAGGATAAAAACTGCCACCTTTCTGGTTCTATAACTTTTGTTAAACCAGTAATTGTTCCTAAACTAAATTCATAACCCTTTTTCTTAAATTCTTTCTCATATTTTAACAATTGTTCTTCAGTCGGAAAAGACTTCAACTTATTTTCAACAATATGACATTTTCCTTGACCGTTTTGTTTATAATATATGGATAAATCGCGATTATTCTCCTCACGTGTACAACTGTCGTAAGTACAACCAGAAGAGTAAAAATTGGGAATAAACACTTCTACAAATGGATTTATACCATCTACTCTTAACTCAATTAACCATGCCCAAAAATTAGAATGAGAAATTTCTTTTCCTCCTAATGAAATAGCAAATAAAGGAGAAAATTTCAACTGTTGAACCCAAATGTCCTTTTTCCTCTTCACTCCCAAACTTTCCAGCACCTCTGGATACAACTGATACTCAGCCTCATGGATCCGAGCTTCAAAGGTTTCAATGGTGTCATCAGCTAGGCGTGGCACGCGCACTTGTTTGATAATTTGGCCCGTGTCAACACCGCTATCCACCCAGTGAACTGTCACACCGCTCTCAGAAACACCTGCATTCCAGGCATCTTCGATACCATGGGCACCGGGAAATTCGGGCAGATAGGCTGGATGGATATTGATGATATGCCCCTGATAGGCCGACAGAAGCGTCGTTCCTATAATTTTCATGTATCCAGCGAGGACAATCAAATCAATCTGATGTTGCTCTAAGAGTTCCAAGATAGAGGTTTCATAGTCTACCTTACTGCTGAATTCCTTAAGTTCAAAGGCGTAGGATAGAACATTTAGGTTCTGCGCCCGTTCAAGCACGTAGGCATCCCGGTGATCCGAGAAGAGAAACTCAACGGGGAATTGCTCAGCGATAACTTGGAAATTGGAGCCATTCCCAGAAGCAAAGATTGCGATCTTTTTTCCCATTACTTAATCACCACACTAGCGTCAGTTTTTTCCACAATGCGACCTAACTCATAGACAACTTCATCTACCAGTTCTTTGACACGATCCACATTTTCAGGACTTACCGCCAACATGAGACCAATCCCCATATTGAAAATTTCAAACATTTCCTCATGCTTGATCTCGCCGTATTTTTCAAGAGCTTTGAAAATTGGTAGAACAGGTACCTTATCTTCTTCGATTTCAGCTGCCAAATGGTCACTAAACATACGAGGAACATTCTCGACAAAGCCACCGCCTGTGATATGGGCAATGCCATTGACCAGCTCTTCCTTAATCAATGGCAGAGCTGCTTTGACATAAATGCGTGTTGGTTCAAGCAGGACTTCCTTAAGTTTTTTGCCGTCTAATTCTGGCAGCACTTCTTCACCCGTATAGTCTGCAAAGACATGGCGGACAAGCGAATAACCATTTGAATGAATACCGCTAGATGCAAGACCCAGAAGCACATCGCCTTCCTTAACTTTTGAGCCGTTAATGATTTGACTTTTTTCAGCAATACCGACCGCAAAGCCCGCTAAATCGTAGTCGTCTTGGCCATACATACCAGGCATTTCAGCCGTTTCCCCGCCGATAAGGGCCGCACCAGCCTGCACACAGCCTTCAGCGACACCGGCAACAACCTGCTCCAATTTAGACGGCTCATTTTTGCCAGTCGCGATATAATCAAGGAAGTAGAGGGGCTCAGCACCTGCCGCAATGATATCATTGACACACATGGCAACACAGTCCTGACCGATGGTATCGTGCTTATCATATTTAATAGCCAGCATAAGCTTGGTTCCAACACCATCTGTCCCTGAAATGAGGACGGGCTCTTTAACACCAGTTGTCGTCAAATCAAACATGCCACCGAAGCCCCCAAGAGCTCCCATGACCCCCAGACGCTCTGTCCGTGCAACATGTTTTTTGATACGTTCGACCACTTCATAACCAGCCTCAACATCAACACCCGATTGGGCGTAAGCATTTTTGTTTTCAGACATCTTTTCTCCTCTTTTTAATATGGGCAATTCTCCTAAGCTTTCAACCTTAGGATTTTGCCAAATTTGATAAACTTTCTAAAACCTTCTCCATCATATCAACACCTGGTATATGACCAGTATTTCTGACAATACTTAATTGAAGGTTATCATTTGTCGTTTGGCCAATTAACTTTTTTATCGTTTTCGTTGATGTCACAATATCTGTATCCCCTTGAAAAACTCTGTAAGGAATAGCTATAGACTCAAGTGTTTCACTCAAATCAACCTGAAGGAGCTCACGCCAGAGAGGAAGAGCAGTACTCTTCCAATAGCCATTATTGACAATTGCCTTAAAGTCACGAAATCTATAATCAGGACTGGTCAACAATCCCCAGATAATAGGAAAAGTGGGAATTTTATTTCCTTTTTTATTGATATAACCATCTGTATATTTGTTAATACTAGAACTAATCAATTGGAGGTCTTTAGTGGCAAGGGTTTGAGCAGTTATTTGACGAATCCTATCAAGTTTTCTTTTGGGGATAGCGGAGTCCGCCAGTGTATTTATCACTTCATCACAGAGAAAAAGAGCATTAATAACTTGTCCTGAAACGACAACACCATCTACGAGTTGTGGATACTGACTCGCCACTAGAGCACTGAGTACAGAACCCCAGGACATACTAAACAGATAAAGTGGATTGTTAGGGAACAACTTTTTAACCTCTTCTATGAGGTCTCTGGTCATATCAATAAAAGTACTAATTTTAAAACATTCATCAATGGGATAATTGTTTATCCCGCAACCTAGCTAATCCCAGTAAACCATGATAAACTGACTGGTAAATTGGGGAAACAAACCTCTACAGCCAACTGAAAAAGGTATCGGACCTCCCGGTCCGCCGTGCAAAGTCATAACAAGAGGAAGAGTGGCATTTTCCCTTTCAATCAACACCTTCTGCGAAAAACCTGCTAGTGAAAAGGTATGAATTTCTGATACAGCGTTCTGCGCAATAATCTCTCGCCTTCGTTTATTCAAACTATCCCTTCTCCCTAGAAAAAATTCGTCTTCTCTTTAAGACTTTTCAGATAGCGTTCCTCATAGTCATAGAGAGGGGTTGGATAATCACCATCAAAGTAGGCGACGCAAAGACCGCCATTGGGCGCATCGGTTTCAAGGCCAACGGAATCAATCAGACCTTCTTTCGACAGATAGGTTAGACTATCTGCTCCGATAATCTGACGGACTTCCTCGACACTGTGATTAGCCGAAATCAGCTCTTTTCGATCTTGAATATCGATCCCATAAAAACATGGATAGGCTAAAGGCGGGCTGGCAATAGCCACATGCACTTCTGCTGCCCCCGCTTCACGAAGAAGCTGCACAATCCGGCGACTGGTCGTTCCACGAACAATAGAGTCATCGATCATAACCACGCGCTTGCCCTTAACCACACCGGAAACGGCTGACAACTTCATGCGTACCCCTTGCTCCCGCAGTTCCTGCGTTGGCTGGATAAAGGTACGCTGAGTGTACTGGTTTTTGATCAAACCCATCTCATTTGGCAGACCTGATTCCTCCGCAAAGCCCATGGCTGCTGATAAAGAAGAATTAGGCACGCCAATGACAATATCCGCCTGCTGATGAAACTCTTGAGCTAGGCGTTTTCCCATATTTTTGCGCGCTGTATGAACATTAACACCAGCAATGGTCGAGTCCGGACGGGCAAAGTAGACATATTCCATAGAGCAGATAGCCAGCTGAGTGTCTGCCGTATAGCTATCGTAGTGAATACCTTCATCATCGATTATCACAAGTTCACCAGGTTTAACATCCCGAACCCACTGGGCACCGACAACCTCAAAAGCACATGTCTCAGAAGACACCACCCAAGCGCCATTTTTCATACGACCGATAGACAAGGGACGAAAACCATTAGGATCCAGAGCTGCAATTAGCTTATCCTCAGCCATGAGCAGGTAGGCAAAACCGCCCTTAACTGTTGCCAGCGCCTCTTTCACCTTATCCATAAAATCTGTTTGTTGACTATGGCGAATGAGGTGGGCTAGAATCTCAGTGTCAGAGGTTGACGAAAAGATGGCCCCTTTTTCTTCCAGTTCACGCCGCAAGGAAACAGCATTGGTCAAGTTACCATTGTGAGCCAGACCAAGGTCACCATCGTGAAAACGAAAGTAGAAGGGCTGAATATTATCAACACTGGCTTCACCAGCCGTCGCATAGCGAACATGGCCAATAGCCCCTGTCCCTGTTAACTTAGCCAGATCATCTGAATTCTTGAAGACTTCAGATAGCAAGCCAACATCACGATGACGCTTTAGGATTTTTCGATCGTTCGTTAATATTCCAGCACCTTCTTGCCCACGGTGCTGGAGACTATGTAAGCCAAAATAAGTTACTTGAGCGGCTTGAGGATGATTCCAAATTCCGAACAGGCCGCACTCTTCATTCAGAGATTTTACTTCGTATGTCATTTTTACCTCGATACAAAGGCCATTAAGCCACCGTCAAAATGGGAAAGCGGCAGAAATCTTGATTTCCCAAGCGCTTTACCTTTTTGACACAGTGCTTAGGCCGTGTTCAGTACAGCATATAAACTGTATGCTTATTTCCCAGTAAAGTATTTCACAGCACTTTCAAACAGATACTGGTTTTTGTTCCCAGGAATATTTTGGAACAATCCTTCCTCAAAACGTTCAGAATGTCCCATCTTACCGATAATCTGGCCGTTCTCACTGATGATACCCTCAATAGCATAGTAAGAACCATTGGGATTGAAACGCGAATCCATACTTGGCTGACCGTCAAAATCAACGTACTGGCTCCAAATTTGCCCATTGTCACGAAGCTGGTTAAATTCCTCTGGACTGACGACAAATTTTCCTTCCCCATGTGAAACTGGGATCGTATGAATATCACCAACTTCAACGCCAGACAACCACGGAGAGTTGGTATTGGCAATACGGGTTTCAACCATTTTAGCTACGTGTTGGTTAGCATCGTTGTAAAAGAGAGTTGGACTGGTCTTAGAAGATTTTTCAAAATTACCATAAGGCAGAAGACCGGATTTGACAAGAGCTTGGAATCCATTACAGATGCCGATGATCAGTCCACCTCTTTCAATAAAGTTGTCAATAGCTGCGCGAACTTTTGCATTGAGCAAGATATTGACAATGAACTTAGCCGAACCATCTGGCTCATCTGCTGCTGAAAAGCCACCGGCGAAAAAGATAATATTTGCCTTGGCAATGTTGTCAACCATAGTGTCAACCGATTTTTCAATAGCTACTTCATTAAGAGTAACAAATGGAACTAGGTTGGTCTTGGCCCCTGCCTGCTCAAAAGCCTTTGCGGAATCATATTCTGAATTCGTCCCCGGAAAAACAGGAATATAGACAAGTGGCTCTTTCACTTTCTTTAATGCACTTACAGGCACCGGTTTTGTAACTGCTGGAACTTCCCCAAAATCAGAACTCTGTGCAAAAATTGTTGGATAAATATCTTCTAACCTTCCTTCAAAAGCAGCTAACAGCTTACTACCAGAGATATTTACACCATTGACAGACAGTGTAAAGTCTCCACGTGTTTGGCCAATCTTTTTAATGCCCGGAATTTCCTGAGAAGATGTGAAAACAAAGCCACCTAACTGACCTGTCAAGATAGTGTCAACTTTGTCAATATGGATACTTGCTCCAATATGATTACCAAAGCTCATAAGAGCTAAGCTTTCCATTAAGCCACCATATTTAACAGCTGCAGCTGATGATAGCTCATATTGGGCATGAATTTCTGAAAAGCATTCAAAACTACCCTTGATACCTGAAAAATCAATCGTCTCAGAGAGAGCCTGTCCAGGAATATAATAAATAGTTTCCCCAGCCGCTTTAAACTCAGGGGAGAGCACCTTATTTGTATCAGCCGTTGTCACACCAAAGGCCACCAAAGTAGGGGGCACGGTTAATTCTTCAAAGGTCCCAGACATAGAATCCTTGCCACCAATTGATGGTAGACCGAGCTGAACCTGTGCTTCAACAGAACCAAGAAGAGCTGCAACTGGCTGACCAAAACGCTCCGCCATTTTATCCATACGCTGAAAGTATTCTTGATATGAGAAGCGTGCTTGTGACCACTTGGCTCCTGTCGCTGCCAAACGTGCTGTCGCTTCAATAACCGCATAGGCTGCGCCGTGGTAAGGGGACCACTCCGCGATGTAAGGGTTATAGCCTTGTGCCATGACCGATGCTGTTCGTGTCACACCGTCTTGGACAGGTAATTTTTGTACAGAACTTTCAGCAGGAGTAATTTGATAACGGCCACCAAGCGGATGGTTGACAGTTGAGCGCCCAACTGAACTATCAAAAATAGTTTGCAGCCCTTTCTGACTCGTATGGTTAAGTTCTGAAAGAACAGCTATTGTATCTTGTTCAAGAGTTTTTTCTGATGTTATCCGCTTTTCTGGTAACTTGACAGAACTGTCAATAACCTTAGCATCCACTTGTACACGGACACCATTCGTATCTAAAAAAGCGCGTTCTAAATCAACAATAGTGCGACCTCTCCAAGTCATAACAAGATTTGGCTTTTCAGTTACAGTTGCCACCACAATGGCAGCAATATTTTCTCTGGCACAAGCCTCCACAAAATGATCCGCATCCTCAGGAGCTACAACAACAGCCATCCGCTCCTGTGACTCCGAGATAGCAATCTCGGTCCCATTCAAACCAGCATATTTCAAGGGAACTTTATCTAGGTTAATATTGAGGCCATCAGCTAGTTCACCAATTGCGACACAGACACCGCCAGCTCCAAAATCATTGGATTTTTTAACCAGACGCGTCACGTCACCATTACGAAATAGCCGTTGAATTTTGCGCTCCTCAAGTGCATTCCCTTTTTGAACCTCAGCCCCAGCTGTTTCTACAGACTCAGCTGTTTGAACCTTAGACGAACCAGTCGCACCACCAATTCCGTCACGCCCTGTTTTTCCACCAAGAAGAAGCACCACATCACCAGCTGCAGGCTTTTCACGCCGAACATTAACTTTCGGTGCCGCTCCGACAACTGCCCCAAGCTCCATACGTTTAGCCACAAATCCTGGGTGAAAATACTCTTTGACATACGTTGTTGCCAAACCAATTTGATTACCGTAAGAAGAATAACCATGAGCTGCAGTTTTTGAAATGACCTGCTGCGGTAACTTACCGGTACGAGTGTCAGATATTGCAGCTGTAATATCACCAGCACCTGAAATTCTCATGGCCTGATAAACATAGGAACGTCCTGATAAAGGATCACGGATTGCCCCGCCGATACAGGTTGCCGCACCGCCAAAAGGCTCAATTTCCGTTGGATGATTGTGGGTTTCATTCTTAAACATCAGAAGCCAAGGTTCTTTGACACCATTGACATCAACGTCAATTTCGACAGAGCAAGCATTAATTTCATCAGACACTTCCATATCATCAAGACGTCCATTAGCCCGTTCATACCGCCCAAAAATCGTCGCCATATCCATAAGAGTCTGCGGTTTATGATCACGGCCTAATTCATGGCGCATGGCCAGATACTTTTCGTAACTTGCCTGCAACTGTGATTGGAACTGCGAAGCTGAGAAATCTATTGATTTCAACTCAGTTTCAAAAGTCGTATGACGGCAGTGATCTGACCAGTAAGTATCCAAAACTTTGAGCTCTGTCTCGGTAGGAACACGGCCTAACTTTTTAAAGTAATTTTGAATAAAAAGCAAATCATCTACTTCCATAGCTAAACCCTGTTCAGCTTTATAACTTGTAAACTGTCCTGCTGTATAGTTGTCAAAGAAATCTAAGGTCATAATTCTCTCATCAGAGAACGAGAAATCTTGTGGTTGAATATCAGTCCTTATATTTTTAAAGCGGGAATCAACGGGATTTAGCAGATAAGCTTTGACTGCTTCTAACTCTTCTGGCTTAATATCCTTATTGATAAGGTAAAGCTGGGCTGTATGAACAACACTATCGTCAGCTCCCCCCAACAAAAGAAGAGCTTCCTGCGCACTTGCTGCGCGCGGATCAAACTGCCCCGGCAAGGCCTCGATCGCAAAGAAAGCAAAATCGTCAAGAGCCGCAACTAATTCAGATTCATCTAAAAGACAGTCAGTTACGCGTTCAGAAAACACCTGCAACTCTGCTGACTTTAATAATTCCTTGTCAATATTAAAAACATCGTACACCTGAATCAACCGGATGCTTGACAAGCTTGTCAACTGTAAACGATGTGTCAACTCTTTGACAAGGGCTTCCGCTTTCCCCCGAAAATCAGCCTTTTTTTCTACAAAAATACGTTTATCCATAACACTAAAAATTACCCTTAACCTCAATTCTTAAAATTATCACGTGAGCACTTAAACCAATTCTTGCAACTTAGTCCATACCAACTGATAAATATCTGTCAAATTCCCTAAATCCCGGCGAAAAACATCTTTATCCATATGATTTCCTTTTTCATCCCAAAGACGGCAATTATCCGGTGAAAATTCATCGGCTAAGATGATGTCCCCATTTTGATCGAAACCAAATTCCAATTTGAAATCAATCAGTGTCAAACCAATCTGGTTGAACCAATCTGTCAAGAGTTGATTGATGCGGCGAGTCTCAGCTTTCAAAAAAGCAATCTGTTCATCGTTGGCAATCCCCAAAAACTTGACATGCTCATCATTGATAAAAGGATCATCCAAATCATCATTCTTATAATAAAATTCCACAATTGGACTTTCAAGCTTATTACCTTCTTCCAAGCCAAAACGCTTGGCGAAGGAACCAGCAGTGTAGTTACGCAACACCACTTCTAAAGGGATAATCTCAACCTTCTTATTCAATTGTTCAGTTTCCGATAGAGATTTAACAAAGTGAGTCGCAACTCCTGCTTGATTCAATTTTTTAAAAATAAAAGATGAGATTTGATTGTTCAGTCCCCCCTTACCTTGAATGGTCTCTTTTCGAGCCCCATTGAGCATAGTAGCCTGGTCCTTGTAAACAGACACGATCAAATTCTCATCTTCTGTATCAAAAATGTCCTTCGCCTTACCACTATAAATTAACTGTTTTTTCATCAGAAAGTTCGCCTTTCGTTTTTATTATATTAAAGTTTAACACATAAAATTTTTGATTTCAATATTTTGCAAACATTTAAAAGATTACATTTTTATATCGTTCGGTTTTTGCTGTTTTTGCTTTCCTAAAACTATTTTAAAGACTGTATTAATAAGAAATCTCCCTATACTCAAAAAAAACAAAATCAGATTATAAGACCCCGTAGACATCTTAGAGTCCAGTGAATATTTAGCAGCGCTGATGCAGAGCCCCCTAATCTTATGAAGTAGGGAAACAAGACCAGCAGAGCTAGCGTCATAAGTACAAGGGCTCATTATTTGAGATTTTTAAAGGAGGCTAATTTCTTAAATTAGGTAAAAATAAAAGGACTGAATCCTACACGGTAACGGAAGACACAGTCCCTTTTACAAATTAATAGTTCAACCTAGAATACAGCTCAATAAAACACTTTTAATTTTCCATTAACGGAGATCTACCAAATCAGCCTGTGTAAAACGGGCATGATAATTAGGAAGGTCACTAACCTTTTGCCCTTTATCAATCTTGACAATACGATTAGCATAATTGATAGTATTACCCCTGTGAGCAACAAAGATCATCGTACGATCCAATCTAGTTAAATTTTCAATGACCCTCGCTTCAGTCTCACTATCCAGATGGCTAGTAGCGACATCAAAAATTAAGAGAGGACGCCCAATAAGCAAGGCATTAGCAATAGCCAAGCGCTGCTTCTGACCATCAGACAAAACATCCTCTGAGATAAAAGTCTGGAAACCTTGTGGCAGGGCTTCAATATCTTCTAAGATTTCACTGGCGGAACAAGCAGCTATCAAGGCCTCTTCACCAATCTGGCTCTCAGTCCCCAACAATAAATTATCTAAAACCGTCCCCTTGAGAATATAGGTTCTCTGTGAAATATAGGTTGTTAAATGACGTAGATTTGATGAATCAGCAAGTTCTCCATCATAGTATATCTTCCCTTGCTTAGGTTCTATAAAACCCGCAATCAATTTAACTAAAGTTGTCTTACCAGAACCACTTTTCCCAACCAAGGCAATCTTATCACCCCTATTAATGGTTAAATGGATATCCTGTAATACCCCTTTGTCTATACGAGAACCATAACGAATCTCTTCTAAATTTATAAGTTGATTTACCATATGATAACGTTAACTGATTTAGCCCTCCATTCTTAAGCCTGAGATATCTCCCCTCTTCAAGATTTTCCACCGAAAATCTAGTTATTACGCAAACCTTTACTAAATACTTCTAACGTGCACAGAGACAAGCAAGAATAATTGCTGTTACTAGCGATTTAAAAAATGATTTCATAGTAGCTAACTCCTTTCTTTCACTTACAAGTACTATTATACTGATCTTAAGCACAAAAAAATAGTGACATCGATGTCACTATTTGCTTAAACCATCATTTCTCATCTCCATTTTTATATCCTCAATGATAACTGAGTCTCCCAATACCTGCCCAAAGGCCAAGGCCTGATTATAAAATTCTCTAGCCTTTTCTTTATTCCCTTTTACTTTGATATAATACTTCGCCTTGGCTTCTAAAACACCCGCCTTATAAGTATGCAGCTGAGCCCGCTCAATCACCTCCTCAGCTTTTTCTGCTAAGGACAAAACATCTCTGTAATCATCGTGATGCGCATAGACGCTAATAATATCCATCAAGGTCGCTAAAAGTTCCACATTATAGAGCTCGTCAGAAGTCGGCTCTTGCCGCAGAAGCTTGCGCTTAATCTTTTGAAGAACTTCCGCATCGTAGTACTTTTCCCTTTGAATCTTTAACAGATAATAACCTAAATACAGATAATCATTGAACTGAAAAACCTTCTTTTTCAATACTTGTTCAAAGGCATCATCATAAATCTCCTCGATATTGGGTAACCTATCCCCCAACAGTGAATTATAAATATTCTCAGATAGATCTAAAAAGAGCAACTCATCTTCAGGCAAAAGCTCAAAATACTGCTCATAAATTTCCTCAATCATTTTTTGCTTCTGCTGAACTCTGTCTGGATCCCCATAAGTGGGAAACTTAATAATACGCTGCTTCTTTTCAAAGTAATCACTTGGAATCTTGATATCATCACCTTCCAGTAGATCAGACATCGTTGTATTGAGCACTCGCGCAATGTATTCTAACTTTTCTATAGAAGGAAGTGACTCACCACTTTCAATACGCACTAGCTGGCGAACGGTCAATTTCTCACCATTACCGCAGACATTGTCACGCGATAACTTCCGCTCCTGCCTTACTTCACGAATTCGCTGCCCGAGTCTCCCTTTAATCCCCAAAAGAATGCCCCCTCACATATAATTATCAGCTCAACATTATACCTTGTTCTTATTTTTTAATCAATATCAAAAAGATTTCATTTTAATAACAGAGGCGTAATCGCTACAGAATAACCCAGTATTTAACGATAATATAAAAACATTCTCAACTATAGATCAATTGAGAATGCTTATACTATCTATGAAAAAGAATTTATTTTTGTACTAACATTAACCCGCAACATGATCTAGATGTGGCCACCATAATCTTTGAGTAGATTGGTCACTAACTTTTTGACCACCTTCAATCTTAACAATTCGATTAGCGTAATTTAAAACACTACCTCGGTGGGCAACAAAGACCATCGTACGGCCGATTTGAGTCAGATTCTTAATAACCTTTTCCTCCGTATCTCCATCAAGTCCACTAGTAGCTTCATCAAACACTAAAATAGGCTGGTCTGAAAGCAAGGCCCGTGCAATTTACCAAACGTTGTTTTTGTCCACCTGGTAGACCGCCATCCTCAGAGACTTGGGATTGAAAACCTAATGACATAGCTTGAATATCTTCCAAGATTTCGGCTACCGCACAAGCTTCCATCAGACACTTCTCATCAACTTCACCAGAGACCCCCAGCAATAGATTTTCTAAAATGGTTCCTGTAAAAACATACGATTGTTGTGGCATATAGGGAGTGGGATCAACCCAAAAATTGAAAATTTTGGTTCTCACCACTCCCTACTTTTAAAGTGGTGACCTGAAACGGTCTCTCCCCAGACCGTTTTTGACACTTGCTTTGCAAGCTTTATTTCCCGATTAAAAAGGCCTCCCAGACCTTTTTAACCCACCCCCGCGTAGCTCCAAAGGTCCGGGGGACCTTTGGAGATTGGAAATAAGATGAACAGCGTTCATCACATTTGTTTTTCCGCTTTGGTCTTGTGGCAAAAGGAAAACCAGCCAGCAGTGGTTCATTACAAAACAGGAAGACTGGACGAGTTTTTGTCCAGCCTCAGGTTTCTAAATTCAACAATAACATTAATATCACCCTTTTGTGAAAAATTATAATTCGCACTAAAATAATAAAGTGATTCTCTCTCCAGTAAAATTAACTTAAGCAGCAAAAACTTCTCGTAAACCTAAAAACAAAGAAACTTTTAAGATTTAGAGTTGGCTAAGGCTCTTTTTCCCAAACCTATTATGACTAAAACAACAACAATTAAAGCTGCTGGATATGTTACCTGTCCTAAAATTAATTTTGATATTAATAATCCCACTAATAATACTGCTAATAATAAAGCACTAATACGACCTATTTTTCATCATAAAAATCCGGAACTTAGAAAAGTTAGTTATTCAACTGAATCACCCGACCTTTGTGAATGCTACAAAGTTTCAAGCTATCATCTTAACAAAATTTCCTTAGCTCTATCCTTTCTCTAAAATTAATTTTTTCTAATAAACAATAACACTCTGGTTAACAATATCAATAGCTTTCCTAAAGGCATTAAGCCACCCACCACCTTGAACTACTGCAAACTCTTGATCGGTCAATTCTTTTGAATTATTCTTTTCGTTAAACATAATATTTTCCTTTCTTCCACAATTAATTTTGAAATCAGTAGCAACTTCGCTTCTTCATTGCTACGATTTTATTATAGAGTAAGCCAGCTTAAAAAACTAGAGACATCGATGTCATCCCCTAACAATTTAAAAATTAATGCTATTTAAAAATCAAAACGATAGGTACTGTACTTATAACTGGGAAGTAGAAAATAACCCTAAAAATTTCGATTTTCTTTAATCATAAATTCCCTAATTTTTTGAAAGCCGTTGTTTAGAAGGGAAACTAGTATAAAAAAAACAAACCCTTTCGAGTTTGCCTTTACTCCCCTACCTTAGTTGCTAAATAATCCAACATATTGCCAAGTGTCGTCATGTCCTCAATATCATCGTCAGGAATTTCAATAGCAAACTCATCCTCTAAGTTTACTACAAATTCCATCAAATCAATAGAATCCACACCAAGCTCATCTTTAAATGAGGTCTCTTCTGTAACTTCCAAACTTTCTAAATGCATCTGTTCCTTAATCATCTGGCTAATTTTGGCAAATATCTCTGATCGTGTCATCGCTATCCCTTTCTATTCGGAAAATTCCTCTACAATCTCTTCAACAACCTGATGCTCTAGCATAGTTCTGACCTGTCTAATCGTATAATAAACCGATTTAGCATCACTAGAACCATGGCACTTCACCACAGGAGCCTGTAGCCCAATGAGCACAGCACCACCAGCCGATGAATAATCCATGATACTGCGCAGGCTATAGAGACTGTCTTTCATGAAATAAGCACCAAGCTTAGCCTTAACACCGCCAGTTTTGATAGCTGTCTTCAAGGCACTAAGAATAGAAAGACCAGTACCTTCAATGGTTTTCAAAACCGCATTACCCGTAAAACCATCTGCTACAACAACATCTACTACACCGTTAAGCAGCTCACGCGCCTCTACATTCCCAACAAAGTTAATCGCAGATTCCTTGGATAAAAGTTCAAATACCTCTTTACGAAGGGGATCCCCCTTAGTTTCTTCTGTCCCGTTATTTAAAAGGCCAACACGCGGATTTTTTACTCCACGTACAGCTTCCGCATAGTAAGAACCTAAAATTGCATATTGATGAAGATGGTGAGGCGTATTTTCAGCATTAGCTCCCAAATCTAACATATCAAAGTTGCCACCATCGATCGTCGGCAAGGTAGACATAAGAGCTGGACGATCAATTCCTTTAATACGGCCAACCACAAAGAGGCCAGCTGCTAATAAGGCCCCCGTATTCCCAGCGGAAATTACCGCTTCAGCTTGACCATCTTTAACAGCTTGAGCTCCTAGTACCATTGAGGCTTGTTTCTTCTTTCGAATCGCCTTTACCGGTTCATCATCTGAATTAATTTTTTCATCCGTGTGGATAATCTCAACTCGCTCATCTGCCTCTAAATACTCTTTTATTTTTGTTTCATCCCCATAAAGTTTAATCTGAATATCATTAAACTCCTCCAATGCTTGATTAACACCTTC
Organism: Streptococcus sp. ELY_137; assembly: GCF_058314515.1. Classification (NCBI taxonomy): domain Bacteria; kingdom Bacillati; phylum Bacillota; class Bacilli; order Lactobacillales; family Streptococcaceae; genus Streptococcus; species Streptococcus sp. ELY_137. The sequence continues at coordinate 6,697 of NZ_JBZFUL010000012.1, read as the reverse complement.
AATAATCGCCTGGGGAGCTTTATCACCACCCATTGCATCTACAGCAATTGTTTTCATCAATTATTCCTCTCTTTAAGCCTAACTCAGTGTCAGTATTATAGCATAAACCAGCTGTATTTTCATCACCAGTTAGTAATAACTCCTATTATAAAATAAATAAGATTTTAGCGGGCAAAGCACAGGATTAATCTTTCCAAAAACAAAGAAGCAATTCACTACAGTAGTAGATTATCTACACTATAAAAGGACTGGACAATGTCACAGACCTTCCGCTATTTCATAATATCCCCCCAGCTAGCCAAATCATCAATAAATCTTTTCGATTTAAGATGAATACCAACATAAGTATCATAGAGATCATCTAAGAAAAGTCGAATCTTATGCTTCATCTCTGGCTTCACTGAAATCGTCTGTAATTCCTCAAAGGAAATAATTTGAAATCTACCTAATAAGTAGAGAACATTAGGATCTAAATGACTACGTCTCATATCCTTTTCATAATGTTCTGGGCATAAAAGACCTGAATATTTATGAGAAAAATCAAATCGTTGCCCTACGCGATGACAAAAAACACACTCATGAAAATTTAAACGTACACCAAAACGATCGAGTAGCTGTAGTTCAAAAATATTCGTCAATATTTCATAATCAAGCCCTTGCTCCATTAACTCTAGAGTTTTTACTAAAAAATCAAAAAGCTGAGAATCATAAACACCATCAGCAACCGCAGCATCTGCCAAAGCAAGTACGTAACTAGCATAAGATAAAGTAAAAATATCCTCATTAATATGCTTAAAAGTTGTCATTTCCTTATAATCATCAATGTAAGACAAACCATTATCATTAATTTTCATTAGGAAATCCGCTAAAGTTAACGGCTGGATGGCAGACACAAGCTTAGACCGACTAACATGTTTCACGAAAAACATTCGCTTTCCTGAAGTTTCTGTAAAAATTTTGACTAGCTTATCATCCTCTCGATAATTGCGATTAAAAAGAACAATTCCTCGCGATTCCTTAGTCTGCATACTGCTCCATATATTCTTTCAAACGTTTCATCGCCTCTTGTATCGTCTCCATACTAGCCGCGTAAGAGATGCGTAAATACCCCTCTCCATATTGGCCAAAGGCAACCCCTGGAATCATTGCAACTGCCTTCTGGTGAGCAAAATCTTTTAAAAATTGGAAGGAATCTTGCCCTTCTACCACTGGAATTTTAGCAAAAATATAGAAGGCCCCTGTTGGCTTAATAATTTTAAAATTCATCTCTTCCATTTTTTCAATGATATAGTCCCGACGCTTAATATACTCACTCTTCATAGAAAGAGCATCATCTTTTCCAACTGTCAAAGCCTCAATAGCAGCAAACTGAGCATTGGTCGTTGCAGCTGTAACCAAATATTGATGGCTTTTAATCAGCTGTCGTGTAAACATCACAGGGGCAAAGATAAAGCCAATCCTCCACCCTGTCATCGCATGGGATTTAGATAGACCATTGATAATAATGGCTTGATCTGGTAGATACTCCCCAATGGAAACATGTCCCTCATCAGTATAAGTTAATTCCGAATAAACTTCATCACTAACCACAAATACATCATATTTTTTCAAAACATCCGCAAAAGCCTTAATTTGCTCACGTGAATAAGTTACACCTGTAGGATTGGTGGGATAATTTAGAAGTACAACCTTCAATCTGTCACCCTGCTCCAGAATAGCCTTTTCCAATTGCTCAGGTGTCAAAACAAAATCATTATCAGTTGTATCAATTTCAACAATTTCAGCTCCAACAAGATTAACAATAGGCTCATAACCTGGATAAGCAGGAGCTGGCAGCAAAACAGCATCACCAGGCTCCAGAATAGCAGTCAGAGTAGCAGATAGAGCCTCTGTAGCACCGATAGTGACTAAAATTTCAGAATCTGGATCATAGTTCAAACGATATTTTTCTCTCACAAAGTTAGAAGCAGCTTGTCGCAGTTCAGGTAAACCCGCCATACCAGTATAGTGACTTTGATTAGCGTCAATGGCCGCCTTAGCTGCTTCCTTAACATGATCTGGTGTCGTAAAGTCAGGCTCTCCCAGTGTCATTTTTAAAATCCCCGGAACCGATGATATTGATTGATCAAATTGACGAATTAAAGAAACTTCTATTTTTTCCAAGTTTTTATTGAAACGCTTTGCTAAATCCATAAATCCACTCCTTAGTAAATAAGTAATTCTATTATACAGCAAAACTAAAGAATTTTCAGCCTTACTAAAAGAGGTCCGAAGTTCGGACCTCCTATATTTATTTAGAAATTTCAAGTTCAAATAGCGGGGAAAGCGGCCGCTTTTCATGGATACGTACAATAGCTTCACCAATCAAATCTGCAATTGAAATTTGCTCAATTTTGTCAATTAGACGCTCACTAGGCAGATAAATCGTATCTAAAACGACCAACTTTTTAATTGCGGATCCCTCAATATTATCTAGGGCTGGTCCAGATAAAACAGGGTGCGTACAAGAAGCATAAACTTCAGTTGCACCTGCTTCAGCCAAAGCATCAGCTGCATGACAAATTGTCCCAGCCGTATCAATCATGTCATCAATCAAAATACAAGTCTTTCCTTTGACATTACCAATGATATTCATAACCTCACTGGTATTCATTTTATCAACACTGCGACGTTTATCAATAATAGCAATTGGAGTATGGAGGCATTGAGCTAATTTACGCGCACGCGTCACCCCTCCATGGTCAGGACTAACAACAACGACATCGTTACCCACCAATCCCTGACGGATAAAGTAATCAGCAATCAAAGGAGCCCCCATCAAATGATCCACTGGGATATCAAAGAAGCCCTGAATTTGCGCTGCATGCAGATCAACTGTCAACAGTCTGTCAACACCAGCTACCTCAAGCATGTTAGCAACCAACTTAGATGTAATAGGCTCACGCGAACGTGCCTTTCGGTCTTGACGTGCATATCCATAATAAGGCATCACAACGCTAACAGTTTCAGCACTAGCCCTTTTAAGTGCATCAACCATTATGAGAATTTCCATTAAATTTGTATTGACTGGTGAACTTGTTGATTGAAGAATAAATACATGGTGACCACGAATAGATTCCTCAATATTTACCTGTATTTCACCATCAGAAAACTGACGGACAGTGGCCTGACCAAGTGAAATACCAATAGAATCAGCGACTTTCTCAGCTAATTCCTGATTAGACGATAGGGCAAAAAGCTTCAAATTGTTAAATGACATGACGTCCTCCAAAATTTAATCCACTAATATTTTAACGTTTTTCATCTAAATTTTCAATGTCGATAAAATACAAAGATATAAAAAAGGAAAACGCTTTTTCAACGTTTCCCATTTCGATATTCTTACTGATAGATAAAGTAGTGAGAACCAGATGAGTTAACATCAAAGCTTCCACGGTAATCACCAATAGACTGGTTACCTGCATAGTTTGATTCATTAACAGTAATAGTAGAACCATTAACAGATGTAACATAAGCAACGTGACCATAGCCACCACCATCGTTAGGCCATACAATGACGGAACCAACTTGTGGTGTAGAACCAGTCGTGTGTCCTGCTGATACAGCGCTTGCACCCCATTGGTTAGCATTACCCCAATAATTACCAACCCATGAAGCCAACGATTTAACACCCCAAGTACATTGTCCAGCTGGGTAAGTGTTAGTATTATCAACCTGAGCAGGGGCTGGAGCTGGCTGAGCTTCAGGGGCTGGTTGAGCCTCAGGTGCAGCCGGAGCTTCTTCTTGAGCAGGAGCTGCAGCAACTTCTTCTGTTTGTGATTGTTCAGGAGCTGGCTGAGCCTCTTGTTCTTGAGCTGGAGCTTCTGAATTTTCAGTAGTTGGTGCTTCTACAGCTGCTTCAGATGCAGAAGTTTCAGCTGAGGCAGATTGCTCATCAACAGGCTGCTGTTGATTTTGTTGATCAACAGCTTCAGATTGTGCTGCTGCCTCAGATGCCGCTGCAACTTCAGATTCTGATGTTGCTACTGAAGCCGCTGCCGATGCACTTGCTGCTTGTGATTCTGCGGTAGATTTAGCAGATACCAACGCTTGTTTATTAGCTTGAGCCGTAGCAATTTCAGTAGCAAGTGCTGCTTGTGCTGCTTCCAACTGAGCTTGTTGCTGAGTTAAAGCAGACTGATTAGCTTGAATAGTTGCTTGGTTTGCAGCAACTTGATCCATAGCTGCCTGGTTTTCAGCTTGCTTAGTTGCAAGAGCAGCTTCATCTGCTTGTTGTTGAGCCAATTGACTTTGGCTAGCAGATACAACTTCATGTACCGCAACGATACGGCTAATAGCTTCTGAAATTGATTTTGAATTCAGAATTGTATTAATATAGCTTGAAGCTGTATTATTCTTTTGAGCATTTTGTGCTTGTGCTTGAATAGACGCATTACGAGCAACAATCTTAGCAGATAAATCTTGAATTTCAGCTGCAAGCGTAGCTGATTCTGTCTGAAGCGCAGAATTTTGTGCCTCAAGTTCAGCATTTTGACCTTCAAGTACGGCTTGTTGTCCTTGGATCAATGAAGCTTGTGACTGAGCTGCTTGTGATTGTGCTGCTAAGTTACTGATAACAGCATCTTGACCAGCAATCGCTGAGTCATAGTCATCCGCTTTTACATGTGTAGCTGCTGCTGTAAGAGCAACACCACTGAGCAATACTGTTGATAAAATACGTTTTTTCATGTTAATAAACTACTCCCATATTGATAAGACCATTATATTATACCAGAAACTAGTCCATCTTTTGTTACGTATATGTTACAGTTATATGTTTATTTAAAGCCGTTTCTACGCATTATTTTATCTATTATTATAAAAATCAGAGAATTTAACAATAAAGAAACAACCAATTGATAAGTGACAAAAGATAAAAAATCATAAGTTGTTAAATGGTAAAGATAAGCCAATCCATAGCAACCAGTCTCAAATAAAGTAATTAAAATGAAGAAGGCTTGTGCTCTGCGAAGTCCCGTTACGAAGTGTCTTCCCCACTTTCTAATGATATAGACAACAAGCGGTAATATAAAGAAAGCAACACCAATAAAATTGAGATTATAGCTATCGTAAATAAGACCTAGTATAAAAGCTAATGAATAAGAAAAGTAGGCATTATTTATATATCTCTGCACAAAAAACAGAAAGATCAGCAAGAAATGTACCTGTAAAATAATAGAACGCCCAGTTAGGGTTGAAAAGATATCAGATAGGTGACCATCAATTAGCATAAGTAAGAAAGCAAAAAGTGATATTGAAATTTTATTTTTAAACCAATTCATTTTATTTACCAATCAAAGTGACATAACTGATATTATCCAAATCCGCTGTAGGAGTAACATAGACTTTCCGCTTGTTCAATTCCTTTGCATCACTAATTGAAGAAATTTTACCAACACTGATACCAGGAATACTTTTGCCATCTAGGCCACTAGTAGTAACACTATCCCCAGCATTCATCGGTTTATCGACATTCAGCTCTTCTATGATCAAGAGATTCTTTTTGGAATTGTAACCCGTTAATATACCGTAAACATCACCATCTGAGCTACTAAATTTAACGGGAATTTCGTATGTCCCTTCCGAATTAGAAATCAACTGCAGTGTAGTTCCCGATTGTGATACGTCTGATACCTTACCAATCAAGCCGCCATCTGAGACAGCTAGCATAGAATCTGTAACTCCATCATTTTTCCCGACACCAACAGTTAGATTCTCATACCAAGATAAGGTTGAACGAACTGTTACATCACTAGTAATAGTTTCATAACTGGAAAAAGCCTTTTCAATTTCCAATGCATTGGCCAAACTTTTATTCTCTTCTGTCAAAGAATCTACTGTTGACGATTGATCTCTCATTTCGGCAAGCTCTTTTTTTAATGATTCATTTTCACTATAGGCATTAAAGAGCTCTACAATCTCATCCTTAGCTGATGAAGCCCAACGAAACGGATAAGAGACAAAATGATCAATCTTCGTAGTTACGCCATTAATAGGAGTTGCTACTTTTTTAATAACTGAACTATTGCGAAAGATAAAAAAAAGAAGTACTAAAAAAATTAATACACTTGTCACACTAAACGTAACTACACGGGAAAATCTAATTTTTTTCATAAGAAACCTCTTTTTTAAAATAAACAAAACGAGATATCTCACGATAACTCGTTTTTCTTAACTAATACGGAGAATGGGGGATTCGAACCCCCGCGTCAGTTTCCCGACCTAACGATTTAGCAAACCGTCCTCTTCAGCCTCTTGAGTAATTCTCCAACAATAGTCCGTACGGGATTCGAACCCGTGTTACCGCCGTGAAAAGGCGGTGTCTTAACCCCTTGACCAACGGACCTTTCATGGGCACAAGTGGACTCGAACCACCGACCTCACGCTTATCAGGCGTGCGCTCTAACCAGCTGAGCTATGCGCCCAAACTAACTGTTTGGCACTTATAATTTTCATTATAAAGCGGGTGACGAGAATCGAACTCGCGACAACAGCTTGGAAGGCTGTAGTTTTACCACTAAACTACACCCGCTAAAATGGCGCGAGACGGAATCGAACCGCCGACACATGGAGCTTCAATCCATTGCTCTACCAACTGAGCTACCGAGCCTTCCTACCTCCATAGGTATTGCGGGAGCAGGATTTGAACCTACGACCT